>NZ_JBVHNK010000018.1:0-109402 GCF_055556615.1 Pseudomonas sp. PME37.24/025 | reverse complement strand
CTTGCCCGCGAAGAATGCACCGCGGTTTTTCAGGTACTACGCGTCATCGTTCTTCGCGGGCAAGCCACGCTCCCACAGGTTCTGCGTCTTGACTTACCGGCATTAGCCCTTCGGCGTCCTGATGGCGGTCACAAATCGAAGCGGTCAACCGCCCGACGGCGTTCGTTGTCGTCGCGCACATCGTAATTGGCTGTGGTCTGGATGTTGCTGTGGTGAGCCAGTTTCTGCGCGATCGACAGATCGTGCTCTTCAATCACTCGGGTAATGAACGACCGTCGGAAATCGTGCGGCATGATTTTCACCCCGACCTGTGCGCCGCGTTGCCGGGCGATGTAGTAGATCGCATGTTTGGTGATGCGCTCGCGGGTAATGTGGCTGCCACGACGGATGCGGTTGAACAGGAACGGATCATCCGTCTCGCCCTCCTTTAACTGCGAACGTCGCAATTCCAGCCACGCATCCAGTTTGGCGAAGGCCCAGGCTGGCGCGTACTTGATCAGCTGTTTGTTGCCCTTGGCGGTGACGCACAGGCTGCGCTCGGTGAAATCCACCTGGGCCAGGTCCAGATTCACCGATTCCGATTTGCGCATCCCCGACCCGTACAGAATCCCGATGATGGCCGCATCCCGTAGCCCTTGTGGCCGTGGATCGGCGGCGCAGACCTCCATCAAGTCGCGAATCAAGGTGCGCTTGAGGTTGCGCCCCTGGGACAGTCGCGTGCCGGCAATGCCTTTGACCGAGCGCATTTTCAGCAGATGTTCCTGACTGATCAGGCTCATGCGCCACGCTTCGTTCATCACCCCGCGCACCGCGTTAACGTAGAGCGACGAGGTATTTGGCGCGTAGCCGTCTTCGCGCAAGGTCGCCACCAGTGCAACGACATCCTCGGGCTGCAGTTGATGCCAGGGAATCTCTTCGATGTTCATGTCTTCGAAGTCCAGACGGTCAGCGGCGTCCTGCAACACATAACGCATGGTCAACTGGCTGGACGGCGCCAGACGCGCCAGATACAGGGTCAACGGGTTGGCTTTTGAAACGATGGATTCAGTAGCAGGTAAGTCAATCAATGAAACGGCCTTGAAATGAATAAAGTTCAACAAAATAACTAAGGACTGCAACATAAGTCCTGTAACGCGGACACTTCTGTAAGTCTTTTCTTATAAAAATCGCGATAAACGGCAGAAGTCTGAACAGTGGCTGTATGAGCTTCAGATAAACGATTCGCCAACCGGTTTTTCATGTTCCTTTCACAAAATCGCGCTTAACCTCCATGGATCCGAAACGATTCCTTGTGAGCGTCCAACCTGCCGACCATGACACGAAAAGTCAACCAATGTGATTTGTCGCAACTTTTTTGCAACTGCTTGATGCGCCTTCTGTTTTAACGTCTACGCTGAAATTGGATCCATTGTTTTCGGCCTGCAAGGCTGTCTATTTTTCTACCCCGAGGTGCCCATGACTCAGGCGTTTCTCCCCTTCTCCCGCCCCAGTATCGGCGATGAAGAAATAGCCGCGGTAGAACAAGTACTGCGCTCCGGCTGGATTACTACCGGGCCGAAAAACCAGCAACTGGAAGAGCATTTCGCCAACTATGTCGGCTGTCGCCATGCCGTCGCATTGTCCTCAGCCACCGGCGGGATGCACATCACATTGCTGGCATTGGGTATTGGTCCCGGCGACGAAGTCATCACACCGTCCCAGACCTGGGTATCGACCGCCAACATGATCTGCCTGCTCGGCGCGACGCCAGTTTTCGTCGACGTTGACCGCAACACCTTGATGAGCGATCTGGCGAGCATCGAAGCAGCAATCACACCGCGCACCAAGGCAATCATTCCGGTGCATTACGCCGGCGCGGCGTTCGACCTCGATCCGCTCTATGCGCTGGCCGACAAACATGGCATCGCTGTCATCGAAGACGCGGCTCACGCGGCCGGCACTTTCTACAAAGGTCGGCACGTCGGCGCCCAAGGCACGGCGATTTTCTCGTTCCACGCGATCAAGAACATGACCTGCGCCGAGGGCGCGATGTTCGTCAGTGACGATGAAGCGCTGGCCACTCGTGTGCGCATGCTCAAGTTTCATGGCTTGGGCGTGGATGCCTACGACCGCCTCACCCACGGCCGCAAACCCCAGGCCCAGGTGATGGAGCCTGGCTTCAAGTACAACCTGGCCGACATCAACGCGGCCATTGCCCTGGTGCAGCTGGAGCGTCTGGACGCGATCAACGCCAAGCGCACGGAGCTGGCCCAAACCTATTTGCAACGCCTGGAAGGCTTGCCGGTGCAACCGCTGGCCATTCCGGCCTATGCGCAGCAACACGCCTGGCACCTGTTCATCCTGCGCATCGACACCGAACGCTGCGGGCTGGACCGCGAGGCGTTCATGAAGGCGTTGCAGGAACAGAACATCGGTACCGGCATTCACTTCATCGCCACTCACCTGCACACGTACTACCGCCAGCGCTTCCCCAACATCTACCTGCCCAACACCGAATGGAATTCGGCGCGGCTGTGTTCAATCCCCTTGTTCCCCGACATGACCCGCGATGACGTCGATCGTGTCGTCGGTGCCATTGAAAACACATTGGACAGACGCCTGTGAAACCTTATCCGATCCGTTGCGTATCAATCGTCATCCCGGTCTACAACGAGCAAGACAGCCTGCCCGAGTTGCTCAGGCGCACCGAAGCGGCGTGCCAGCAATTGCACCAGGATTATGAAATTGTGTTGGTCGATGACGGCAGTCGCGACAACTCGGCGCAAATCCTCGAGGACGCAGCCAGTCTCGAGTGCAGCCCGGTGGTGGCGGTCATTCTTAATCGTAACTACGGCCAGCACGCAGCGATCATGGCCGGTTTCGAACAGTGCAAGGGTGATGTAGTGATCACCCTCGACGCCGACCTGCAGAACCCGCC
Source organism: Pseudomonas sp. PME37.24/025 (assembly GCF_055556615.1). Taxonomy (NCBI): domain Bacteria; kingdom Pseudomonadati; phylum Pseudomonadota; class Gammaproteobacteria; order Pseudomonadales; family Pseudomonadaceae; genus Pseudomonas; species Pseudomonas sp. PME37.24/025. Next base: position 106,485 of record NZ_JBVHNK010000018.1, on the reverse strand, counting down.
TGAAGAAATCCCGCGGCTGGTGGCTCAGGCCGAACTGGGCTACGACGTGGTCGCCACGGTGCGTAACAATCGTCAGGACTCGGCCCTGCGCCGCTGGCCGTCGAAGTTGATCAACCTCGCCGTGCAGCGTTCCACCGGCGTTGCCATGACCGACTACGGCTGCATGCTGCGCGCCTATCGCCGGACCATCGTTGACGCCATGCTCGCCTGCCGCGAACGCAGCACCTTCATCCCGATCCTGGCCAACAGCTTCGCCCGCCACACCACGGAAATTCTGGTGACCCACGCCGAGCGCGAACACGGCGAATCCAAATACAGCCCGATGCGCCTGATCAACCTGATGTTCGACCTGATCACTTGCATGACGACCACGCCCCTGCGCCTGCTGAGCATCGTCGGCTTCGGCATGGCGGCGCTCGGTGTGCTATTTGCCATCGCGCTGGTTGTGCTGCGCCTGGTTTTCGGCGCCGGTTGGGCCGGCGGCGGCACGTTCGTCCTGTTCGCCGTGCTGTTCGTTTTCACCGGCGGGCAATTCATCGGCATGGGCCTGTTGGGTGAGTACCTGGGGCGCATGTACAGCGATGTCCGGGCGCGTCCACGGTTTTTCATCGAAAAGGTTTTGCGTAGCACCCCCTCTGCTCCTGCTCCCGTTGTCACCGTTGACGGCCTCACTTCCACTTCTTCAGATCAGGTTCTCTCATGAGCGCAAAAGCTGTTGTCTTCGCCTATCACGATATTGGCTGTGCCGGCATCGAAACCCTGCTCAATTCGGGTTACGAGATTGCCGCCGTGTTCACCCATCCCGATGACCCGAAGGAAAACGCGTTCTACGGCTCGGTTGCGCAACTGTGCGCGCGCAAAGGCATCCCGGTGCACGCCCCGGAAGACGCCAACCACCCGCTGTGGATCGAGCGCATCAGCAAGCTCAACCCCGATTACCTGTTCTCGTTCTACTACCGCAACCTGTTGAGCGAACCGCTGTTGGCCACGGCCAGCAAAGGTGCGTTCAACCTGCATGGCTCGTTGCTGCCTCGCTACCGTGGCCGGGCACCGGCCAACTGGGTGCTGGTCAACGGTGAAACGGAAACCGGCGTGACGTTGCACCGCATGGTCAAGCGTGCCGACGCCGGCGCGATCATCGCCCAGCAGCGGGTGGCGATCGAGCGCACCGATACCGCGCTGACCTTGCACGGCAAATTGCGCCTGGCAGCCACCGATCTGCTGCGAGATACCTTGCCTGCACTGCTTCAGGGCAAATTCAACGAAACCCCACAGGACGAATCCCAAGCCACGGTGTTTGGCCGTCGCACCCCGGCGGACGGCAAGCTGCTCTGGAGCAAACCGGCTGAAGAGCTGTTCAATCTGGTCCGCGCCGTGACCCAACCTTACCCGGGCGCGTTCTGCGCGGTGGGCGAGCACAAGCTGATTGTCTGGAGCGCCGACGTCGTCAAGGGCAATGAAGGCCTGACTCCGGGGCGTGTCATCAGCGTCGATCCGTTGCGTATCGCCTGCGGCGAAGACTCGCTGGTGATCAACGCCGGCCAGCGCAATGACAACGGCCTGTACTTGAGCGGCCCGCAACTGGCCAACGAGCTGGGGCTGGTCGATGGCTCGGTATTGCGCGGCGCCGAATCGGGCCGTGGACCGCGTCGCACCCGGGTGCTGATTCTTGGCGTCAATGGCTTCATCGGCAATCACCTGTCCGAACGCCTGCTGCGGGACGACCGCTATGAAGTGTACGGCCTGGACATCGGCTCGGACGCCATCGAGCGGTTGCGCAGCCATCCGAACTTCCACTTCGTCGAAGGTGACATCAGCATCCACTCCGAGTGGATCGAGTACCACATCAAGAAGTGCGACGTGATCCTGCCGCTGGTGGCGATTGCCACGCCGATTGAATACACCCGTAATCCGCTGCGGGTGTTCGAACTGGACTTCGAAGAGAACCTGAAACTGGTTCGCTACTGCGTCAAGTACAACAAGCGCGTGATTTTCCCGTCAACCTCCGAAGTTTATGGCATGTGCCAGGACGGTAACTTCGATGAAGACAGCTCCAACCTGGTGGTCGGGCCGATCAACAAGCAACGCTGGATCTACTCGATCTCCAAGCAATTGCTCGACCGGGTGATCTGGGCTTATGGCCAGAAAGGCCTGAATTTCACCCTGTTCCGCCCTTTCAACTGGATGGGCCCGCGTCTGGACCGTCTGGACTCTGCACGCATCGGCAGTTCCCGGGCCATCACCCAGTTGATCCTGAACCTGGTGGAAGGCACGCCGATTCGTCTGTTCGACGGCGGCGAGCAAAAACGCTGCTTCACCGACATCGCCGATGGCGTCGAAGCCCTGGCGCGGATCATCGACAACGAGAACGACGCCTGCAACGGCCAGATCATCAACATCGGCAACCCGGACAACGAGGCCAGCATTCGTCAGTTGGGCGAAGAACTGTTGCGTCAGTTCGAGGCTCACCCGCTGCGCAACAACTTCCCGCCGTTCGCCGGTTTCCGCGATATCGAAAGCAAAGCCTTCTATGGCACTGGCTATCAGGACGTGTCGCATCGCAAACCGAGCATCGCCAATGCCAAACGTCTGCTTGACTGGACACCAACGGTGCAGATGAGCGAGACCATTGGCAACACGCTGGACTTCTTCCTGCGTGAAGCCATGCTCGAGCGGGCGGAGCAATCTACAGAAGAATCATGCTGATGCAGGCAGGCCTACGAATCGATGTCGACACTTACCGAGGCACCCGTGAGGGGGTGCCGCGGCTGCTGGACATGCTCGATGAGGCTCAGGTCAAGGCGACGTTTTTCTTCAGTGTCGGGCCGGACAACATGGGCCGCCACTTGTGGCGCCTGATCCGCCCGCAGTTCCTCTGGAAAATGCTCCGTTCCAACGCCGCCGGCCTGTATGGCTGGGACATTTTGCTGGCCGGCACTGCGTGGCCGGGCAAGCCGATCGGCCGCGATCTCGGGCACCTGATGCGTCAGACCCTGGCGGCTGGGCATGAAGTCGGCCTGCACGCCTGGGATCACCACGGCTGGCAGGCCAATGCCGGGCGCTGGAGCGAGGCGCAGTTGATCGAGCAGATTCGCCGTGGCGTCGACAGCCTCAGCGACATCCTCGGGCAAAAGGTCGAGTGCTCGGCGTCTGCCGGTTGGCGGGCGGACGAGCGCGTGATCGAGGCCAAGCAGGGTTTCGGCTTTCGCTACAACAGCGATTGTCGGGGGCAGCGCCTGTTCCGGCCGACATTAGCCGATGGCAGTCCGGGGACACCGCAGATTCCGGTGGACCTGCCGACCTTCGATGAGGTGGTCGGCCCGACTGTCGCGGCCAAGGACTTCAACGCGTTCATTCTTGAGCGGTTCACCCCGCAAGCACTCAACGTCTATACGATCCATGCCGAAGTAGAAGGGATTCTGATGGCCAACGATTTCCGTCAACTGCTGGCCGATGCGCGCCGGCAGGACATTCATTTCCAACCCCTGGGTGATCTGTTGCCCGAGGCACCCGCCACTTTGCCCATGGGTCATGTCGCTCGCGGCACCCTTGAGGGCCGAGAGGGCTGGCTGGGGGTACAAGGCGCATGAGCAAGCGCTGGGCACTGCCGTTTTTGCTGGTCGTTTTGGCGCTGGCGTACTTGCTACCGCTGGGTACTCACGGTTTATGGATTCCCGACGAAACCCGCTATGCCCAGATCAGCCAGGACATGCTCCTGAGCGGTAACTGGGTGTCGCCGCACTTCATGAGCCTGCGTTACTTCGAAAAGCCAGTGGCCGGTTATTGGATGATCGCCATTGGCCAGGCGCTGTTTGGCGACAACTTGTTTGGCGTGCGCATCGCCTCGGCGCTGAGCACCGGGCTGAGCGTGTTGCTGTGTTACCTGATCGCCCGGCGGCTGTGGAACGAACCACGCAAGAGCTTCGCCTGCGCGCTGCTGTACATGAGTTTTACCATCGTCGCCGGGCAAGCCGGCTACGCCAACCTCGATCCGCAATTTACTTTCTGGGTCAACCTGAGCCTGGTGGCTTTGTGGTTTGCGCTGGACAGCGTCAACCGTGGCCCGCGCCTGCTCGGGTGGGCGCTGCTGGGGCTGGCCTGCGGCATGGGCTTCATGACCAAGGGGTTCCTCGCCTGGCTGCTACCAGTGCTGATCGCCCTGCCCTGGATGCTCTGGCAAAAACGCTGGCGGGAGCTGCTGACTTACGGCCCGGTGGCGATTGTCGTGGCCATCGCGGTGAGTCTGCCGTGGGCCTTGGCAGTGCATGCGCAGGAACCCGATTACTGGCGGTTCTTCTTCTGGCACGAACACATTCGTCGCTTCGCCGGGGATGACGCTCAACATGAGGCGCCGTGGTGGTTCTATTTGCCACTGCTGGTGGGGTTCAGTCTGCCGTGGGTGGCGTTGCTGCCATCGGCGCTGAAACAAGCCTGGCAAACCCGGCATCAAGCCAATATCGCTTTCCTGTTGCTGTGGCTGTTGATGCCGTTGGTTTTTTTCAGCCTGAGCAACGGCAAACTGCCGACCTACATCTTGCCCTGCCTGCTGCCCCTGGCGTTGTTGCTGGGCCATGCCCTGGCGGACAGTCTGAAGCTGGAACAGGGCCGGGTACTGGGGATCAATGGCCTGCTGAACCTGACGTTGGGCGTGGTCACCCTGATTACGCTGGTCTATCTGCAACTGAAAAAGCCGCTGTACGACCATGAGCTGCACAACCTGATATTGGTGTTCATCGGGCTGATCGGCTGGATCATGGCCAACCTGCTGCAAGCCTTCCGCCCATTGCAATGCTGGGCTGCCCCGGCCTTCGGCAGTTTGCTGCTGATCGGCGTGCTGCCGGCCGGGTTGCCCGACTCTGTGGTGGCGAACAAGATGCCCGATCAGTTCATCCTCGAGCACGTCGAGGAACTGGCACAGACCGGCAAGCTATTGAGCAACGACCTGGGCGCCGCTTCGGCCCTGGCCTGGCGCGTGAAACGCTCTGACGTGGCGTTGTACAACACGATAGGCGAGCTGAAATATGGCCTCGCCTATGCTGACGGCATACAGCAGCGGGTCGACCTCGATCAAGTGCAACAGTGGATGCGCGAAGCCCGCCAGAGTGGCTCGGTTGGCGTGGTGATACGGGTCAAGGGCGATGACGAACTGCAAGAAATCGAACGACTGCCCAAGGATGGCAAACGTTATGAACAAGGCAACCTGGTGATTCTGATTTTCCCTCAGGAGGCGTCATGAGCCTGCTGCTCGTATTGGTTGCCTGCCTGCTGACCTGCCTGGGCCAGATCGCCCAGAAGTACGCCGTGGAAAGTTGGCGTGGCAAGAGGTCGGGTTGGGGCGAGAAACTGCGTTCGCCGTGGCTGTGGCTGGCGCTCGCCTCTCTGGGATTGGGCTTGCTGGTCTGGCTGCTGGTGTTGCAGCGCCTTGAAGTCGGCGTCGCCTATCCGATGCTCAGCCTGAATTTCGTGTTGATCACATTGGTCGCCCGTTTCGTCTTTCACGAAACCATCGATCGCCGCCACTGGCTGGGCGTGGCGCTGGTGATCGTTGGCGTGGCACTGCTGGGGCAACACGCGTGAACCGGCGTCGCGGACTCGCCTTCGCCCTGATCAGCGTATTGCTGGGCAGCGCCGCGCAGTTGGGCATGCGCTGGAGCATGACCCGCTTGCCCCATCCCGAACAATTGATGTCGGCCTTGAGTAGCGGCAGCGTCGATGTATCTGCCGTGGCCGTCGTGCTGGCCGCCATTCTCGCCTATGCCGTGTCGATGCTCACCTGGCTCGCCGCCCTGCGGGATTTGCCCCTGGGTCGGGCCTATTCGCTGCTGAGCATCAGCTACGCGCTGGTGTATGTGCTGGCCGCCAGCCTGCCGTTATTCAACGAAACCTTCAGCCTTTCGAAAACACTGGGGGTGGCGCTGGTCATCCTCGGCGTTATCACTATCAACTCTCGACCTGCTCGCGCGCCCGAACTTAGGAGTGCTTCATGAAAATCAGTGTATTTGGTAGCGGTTATGTTGGCCTGGTGCAAGCTGCTGTCCTGGCTGAAGTCGGCCACGACGTGGTGTGCATGGACATTGACGAGAAGAAGGTCGCGCTGCTGCAACAAGGCCACGTCAGCATCTTCGAACCGGGGCTGGCCAGCCTGGTGCGCGAAAGCCTGGAAGCCAAACGTCTGCAGTTCACCACGGACGAAAAATTCGCGGTGCAGCATGGCCAGGTGCTGTTCATCGCCGTCGGCACGCCGTCCCGGGAGGATGGTTCGGCGGATCTGCAATACGTACTGTCAGTGGGTGAAGCGGTGGCGCGTCATCGTGAGCAGCCGGTGATCCTGGTGGAGAAATCCACGGTGCCGGTGGGCACGGGCGATACGCTGCGCGCCCATATCGACAAGTACCTGCTCGAGGTCGGTCGGCTGTTGCAGTTCGATATCGTCTCCAACCCCGAGTTTCTCAAAGAAGGTTCGGCCGTGGCTGATTGCCGGCGCCCGGACCGCATCATCATCGGCTGTGAGCGCGATGAAGTGCGCGACGTGATGCGCGACCTCTACGCCCCATTCAACCGCAACCATGACCGCATCATGTTCATGGACCTGCGCAGCGCCGAGCTGACCAAATACGCCGCCAACTGCATGCTGGCGACCAAGATCAGTTTCATCAACCAGATCGCCGAGCTGGCCGAACACCTGGGCGCCGACATCGAATCGGTGCGCCTGGGCATCGGTGCCGATTCGCGCATCGGTTACCACTTCATCTATCCCGGCTGCGGTTATGGTGGCTCGTGTTTCCCCAAGGACATGCGCGCGCTGATTCACAGTGCCGAAGAGGCCCACTGCTCCAGCGACCTGTTGCAAGCAGTGGAAGCGATCAACGAGCGGCAGAAACACAAACTGTTTGAACGCATCAACGCCTTCTACAAGGGCGATTTGCGCGGCAGGACCTTCGCCGTATGGGGCCTGGCCTTCAAGCCCAACACCGACGACATGCGCGATGCGCCAAGCCGGGTGCTGCTGGAATCGCTGTGGGCTGCCGGGGCCCATGTGCGGGCGTTCGACCCGGAAGCCATGCAGGAAACCCAGCGTCTGTACCCTGACGAGTCGAAACTGATGCTCATGGGCACCCCGGAATCCGTGCTGTCGGGCGCCGATGCCTTGATCGTCTGCACCGAGTGGCAGCAGTTCAAAGCCCCGGATTTCGACTTGATCGAGCAGCGCCTGAATGCTCCAGTGATCTTCGACGGGCGCAACCTGTACGACGCCGAACGCCTTGAGCGCAGCGGCTTCAAGTACTTCCCGATGGGCCGTGGTGAATCGCGCAGCCTGCCGATTCCCCATCAGCAATGGCCAGCGGCCTCGGTCGTGGCGTGAACACAGTTTCGCCCGGCATTCGTCGGCAGTCCCTGGGGATTGGACTGCTGGCGCTGATGCTGTTCATCGCCGGGGTTTATCAGCAAGCGGCAATCGGTTTCGACTCGCGGTTCATGCTGTTCGCCCAGGAGATGCTGCGCCATGGGCCGTCGGTTTTTCCGACCACTTACGGCCAGCCCTATGCCGATTATTCAGCAGTTTCGACGCTGTTCATCTGGTTGTTGTCCCTGCCGTTCGGGCAGGTCAACAGCCTCAGCGCCTGGTTGCCGAGCGCGCTGGCCGGCGCGGTGATTGTTACGTTGATGTACCGGTTGCTCGCGCCCTATTCCAAACGCTGGGCGCTGCTGAGCATCGCCCTGATGCTGTTGACCAGTACGTTTGTCACTGAAACCCGTGCCGTGTCCCAGGACCTGATGCTGGCGGCCGTCGCGTTCTCGGTGTTCTACCTGGGGTACGCCACCGATCATTTCGCGATGCCTCGTCGGTTGCCGCTGATTCTTGCCTTGTTGCTGCTGGGCTTCGGCATTCGTGGGCCGATTGGGCTGATGATCCCCACCGGCATGCTGTGCAGTTATTACGTGCTCAATCGCCAATGGTCGCGGTTGTTCGGTTTCGGTTTGCTGGCGGCCGTGTTGCTGGCGGTGTGTATCGGCGTGCTGCTGTGGCTGGCCGAAACCAGCGGCGGACCGGCCTTCATGCAAAACGTGGTGCGCATGCAGTTCATGGGGCGCATGGACGGCAGTGAAGGCGTCAGCGGTTCGCTGTATTACTTCACCCGTTCGCTGGGTAACTACGCGCTCGCTTATCCGCTGGCGTTGCTGGTGTTGGCCGCGGTCTGGCTGACGAATCCACGGCAGACCGGTCCGGCATTGCGTCTGTTGCAGTACTGCACGGCGGCCGGGTTGGTCGTGATGATTGGCTTGTCGATTCCCCAAGCGAAAAAGGCCCGCTACCTGCTGCCAATGCTGCCCATGGCGGCGATCATTGCGGCGTACCCGTTTCAGGTGGCGCAGGGTCGGGTGTTCGGTTGGTTGCGGACCTTGATGCAAGGGCTGTGGTTGCTGATTCCGGGGCTGTTGATCGTCGTATTGCTGGTCGCGCAACGGCGTCTGCCCACGCAACCGACTGCCTTTGTGCCGATACTGGTCGGGCTTGCCGCGTTGCAAATCATCTCGCTAGCGGCGTGGTTCCGGTCTCGCTGGCGGGCCGAAGTATTGGCCGGTTGCGCAGTCCTGGCGCTGTGGTCGGTTTATATCCTGGTGTTCGAACCGGTCGAGCGTCAGCTTTACGACACGCAAACCTTCAGCCGAGCGGCATTCACACAGGTTCAGAAAGACCCGGCACCGCTGGTGCTGCACGGCATGGGCAAGGACGCCAAGGCGATCAAGTTCATGGTCAATATCGAGCAGGACTTGCAACCAGTGTTCACCGAATCGATTCAAGAACTCGAAGCGCTGCCAGGGCCGGTTTGGTTGATCATGGATCGGAGCGACTACAACGCCCTGCAAGGCACCCCGCTGGGAGCCCAGGCGCCGATATTGAGTGGGCGTTTCGATAAAAACGATTACGTCCTCCTGCACACGCCTCCCTTGTAGGAGTTGCCGAAGGCTGAGATCTTTTGACGGTGTCGATGTTGTTGAAGATCAAGATCAAAAGATCGCACCCTTCGGCAACTCCTACATAGGGACGTATTGTCCGTTAGTTATTATCAGGCACGCTGGAACACATAGGCTTGACGTCAAACCGGCGTCTTCAAATCCACCCCCAGCGCCTGGGCAAACGCCTTCACCAACGGACTGCGCACGGTGTTGTGGCGCAGGATCAGATTGAACGGCGTGACGATGTTGATCAGGTCTGAACGCACTGCCCGAAACTGCCCTTGAGCCACCAGGGTTGCTGCGTAATGCTCGGGCAGAAAGCCGACGAAACGGCCGGTCTTGACCAGCAGCGCCACGGCTTCGACCTGAGTCGCCGAGGCGGAAAAGCTGTCGTAGCGGGCAAAATTCAGTTTGTCTCGATGGATCGCGTAGCGGTGGTTGATGCACTCGTAATCCAGCAGCACGTTGCTGCCCATGTCTGCCTCCGACATAGAGAACAGGGGATGACCGACAGCGCAATACACGTACGAGCGCTCGTCATAAAGCGGGAAGTAATCAAACTCCTCTCTTTTCTGATAAACCGGCACGATTCCGGCCACTAAACGCCCCTCGACTACGCCTCTTTCCACCTCATCTAACTGAGACGCCTGAAGTTGAAACCTTACTTTCGGCGACTCTTCATTTATCTTTCGAATAGCAGCAACTAACGGCGAACTATCGTCGGTAATCGTATTATCAATAACACCCACCCCAAGATCGCCAATAAGTTCATTCTGCGCAGAACTAAGCCGATCACGAAAGTTGTCGACCGAGGCAAATAAATCGATCGAGGCCTGATACACCAGACGCCCTTCTTCGGTCAGGTGAAAACCCTCTCGGCCTCGTGTACACAGGCGCATGCCGATGCGGATTTCAAGGTCGGAAATCTGTTTGCTGATGGCCGCCAAGCCCACATTCAGCTCATTTTGCGCCGCGCTGAAGCCGCCGGCCTCGACCACGGCCTTGAACACTTTGAGCAGTTTGAAGTCCAGGCCACTGAGGGCCAGCGGTGCCCGATGTACCGTTTTTGGCGGCGGGTTTCCGGAATTGGAAAGTGGGGTTTCCATAATGCTTATTTACCTCTGGCGCCCTATTCAACAATCTGTGTCCAACAACAAAAACATAGCCGACCAATAATAATGAACACAGAAAACAAGGCTTGGCAACCGTTAATAAATCCCGCAGATCAGTGCCAACTCACTGATTTCGAACTATTAAAAGCTGGCACTTCGATCAGCTCTCGCCATTTAGCAACTGCGCTTTTCCCCTGCCCTTGAATTTGATTGAGCCGAACCACGCCCGAATGATTTTCGGCAGGTGTTTCGGGCTCGGCATACCGATTTCAATTCGCTTTACGACGAGGAAAACAACAATGTCTCAAACCACCGACCGTCTCTGGGGGGCCCGCTTCAAGAGCGGCCCGTCCGAAGCCCTGGCGGCCCTGTCCCGTTGCCCCGAGCGCTACTTTCGCCTCACCCCGTACGACCTCGCCGGTTCCAAGGCGCATGCCCGGGAATTGCAGCGCGCAGGGCTGTTGAGCGAGCAGGAAACCCAGACCATGCTCGACGCCCTGGAGCGTATCGGTGATGACTTCCGTGCCGGCAGCATCGCGCCGACGCTGGACGACGAAGACGTCCATACCTTCATCGAGCGCCTGCTGACCGAACGCCTCGGCGCACTGGGCGGCAAGCTGCGCGCCGGCCGCTCGCGCAACGACCAGACCGCCAACGACCTGCGGCTGTTTCTGCGTGATCACGTGCGCACCCTGGCCGTCGAAGTGCTGGCGTTGCAACAAGCGCTGGTGGATCAGGCCGAGCAACACATCGAGAGCATCTGCCCTGGGTTCACTCACTTGCAACAGGCGCAGCCGATCGTCTTCGCTCACCACTTGCTGGCCCACGCCCAATCGATGCTGCGCGACGTGCAGCGTCTGGTCGATTGGGACGTGCGCACCTCGCTGTCGCCACTCGGCGCGGCGGCCATGGCCGGTTCCGCCATTGCTCGCCTGCCGCAGCAGTCGGCCAAGGAAATGGGCTATAGCGGTGTTTGCGAAAACTCCATCGACGCCGTGGCCAGCCGCGATCACGTTGCCGAGTTCCTGTTTATCGCCAGCATGCTGGGGATCAACATTTCCCGCCTCGCCGAAGAATTCTGCCTGTGGTCATCGCGGCAATTTCGCTGGGTCGCACTGGACGATGCCTACGCCACCGGCAGCTCGATCATGCCGCAGAAGAAAAACCCGGACATCGCTGAACTGGCCCGGGGCAAGGCTGGTCGCCTGATCGGTAACCTGACTGGTTTGCTGTCGACCCTCAAATCCCTGCCGCTTTCCTACAACCGCGACCTCAGTGAAGACAAGAACGGCGTGCTCGACAGCGTCGACACCCTGCTGCTGGTGCTGCCGGCCATGGCCGGAATGGTCGCGACCATGAAGGTCAACGTCGAAGAGCTGCGTCGTCAGGCACCGCTGGGTTTCACCCTGGCTACCGAAGTGGCCGACTGGCTGGCGGTGCGCGGTGTGCCGTTCAAGGAAGCTCACGAGATCACCGGCGCGCTGGTCCAGGCCTGCGAGAAGCACGACATCGAATTGTGGGAAGCATCCCCGGCGCTATTGGCCGAGATTGATCCACGGCTCAAGCCTGAAGTGCGCGACAGCCTGACCCTCGAAGCCGCCATCGCCGCCCGCAGTGGCTGGGGCGGTACCGCGCCGCAACAGGTGCGTGAGCAGATCGGCCGACTGAAAACTGCTCTTGCCGCGCAGCAGCAGTGGACCGAGAACTATCAGGGTTTCCGGCTCTGAATCAACGCCACCAAATCTGTGGGAGCGGGCTTGTCCGCGATGAGGCCATCACATTCAACATCTTTGTTGACTGACAGTCCGCTATCGCGGGCAAGTCGGATCGCCGCACCGCCGCTCCCACAGGGATTGTGTTTGACCTGCAATACAAGCGTACGGAGAAACAACATGAGCCAGACTCAGGCAGAACGACTCCAGGCGGAGCGAAAACTGGCGGAGAACCAGTTCGACATCACCCAGTACCAGCATGTGCCACGGCGTTATTACGGGCGGATTTTCTTCGCCACGGTGATCGTGATTGCGATTGTCGGCCTGGTGCGGGCCTTCGCCGAAGGCAAGATCGAATGGTCGTACATCGGCCAGTTCCTCACCTCTCAGGCAATTATGTGGGGCCTGCTCAACACCATCGTCATGGCGGTGCTGGCGATGGCGCTGGGCATCGTCTTCGGGGTGATCACGGCGATCATGCGCATGTCGGCCAACCCGATCCTGCGCTATGTGGCGCTGATCTACACCTGGCTGTTTCGCGGTACGCCGCTGATTCTGCAGCTGCTGCTGTGGTTCAACCTGGCGCTGATTTTCCCCACCATCGGCATCCCCGGCCTGTTCGAAATGGACACCGTGAGCCTGATGACGCCCTTCGTGGCCGCCCTCCTCGGCTTGAGCATCAACCAGGGCGCCTACACCGCCGAAGTGGTGCGCGCCGGCCTGCTCTCGGTGGACACCGGGCAGTACGAAGCCGCCAAGTCGATCGGCATGCCGCGCCTGCAAGCCTTGCGCCGGATCATCCTGCCCCAGGCCATGCGGATCATCATTCCGCCGGTGGGTAACGAGTTCATCGGCATGGTGAAAATGACCTCCCTGGCGAGTGTCATCCAGTACTCGGAACTGCTCTACAACGCCCAGAACATCTACTACGCCAACGCCCGCGTGATGGAGCTGTTGATCGTCGCCGGTATCTGGTACCTGGCCACCGTCACTGTTCTGTCCTTTGGTCAAAGCCGTCTGGAGCGTCGTTTCGCTCGCGGCGCCGGCAAGCGTTCTTGAGGAGCCCCACATGAGAAGCATCGTCAAGGCCGTGAGCCTGAACAAGTACTACGACCATTTTCACGCGCTCAAGGACATCAACATCGAAGTCGAGCAAGGCGAAGTGCTGTGCATCATCGGCCCGTCCGGCTCCGGTAAAAGCACCTTGCTGCGTTGTGTGAATCAGCTGGAAAAAATCGACAAGGGCGGCCTGTGGGTCGACGGCGAACTGGTGGGTTACCGCATCGTCGGCAACAAACTGCACGAACTCAACGAGTCGCAGATCGCCCGCCAGCGCCTGGCCACCGGCATGGTGTTCCAGCGTTTCAACCTGTTCCCGCACATGACTGTGCTGCAAAACATCATCGAAGGGCCGTGCCAGGTGCTCAAGCGCTCGCCCAAAGAAGCGCACGAAGAAGCCTTGGAATTGCTCGCTCGCGTCGGCCTGGCCGACAAGCGCAACAGCTACCCGATCGAGCTGTCGGGCGGCCAGCAACAACGGGTGGCGATTGCCCGCGCGCTGGCCATGCGACCCAAGCTGATGCTGTTCGATGAACCCACTTCGGCACTCGACCCGGAACTGGTCGGTGAGGTGCTGTCGGTGATGCGCGACCTCGCGCAGACCGGCATGACCATGATCGTCGTCACCCATGAACTGGGCTTCGCTCGCGAAGTCTCCAACCGCATGGTGTTCATGGACGAAGGACAGATCGTGGAGGCTGGAAGCCCCGAAGAAATACTAATAAGTCCACAAAACCCACGCACCCAAAGCTTCATTTCTGCCGTTCGAACCTAAGCGCCAGCCTCGGAAACCAAGAGCTGCGTAACAACACTCATAAGAGAACGACCATGAAGAACTTCGTTATCCCCGCAGTAATCGCAGGTGTTATGGCTTCCGGCTTCACCTGGGCCGCCGAGTTACCGGCCAGCATCAAGGAAAAAGGCGAGGTCGTGGTAGCGATCATGCCGAACTACCCGCCGATGGACTTCAAGGACCCGGCCACCAACACCCTCACAGGGCTCGACTATGATCTGGGCAACGCCTTGGCCGAGCGGCTGGGCGTGAAGATCAAATGGCAGGAAACCGGCTTCGAGCAAATGATCAACGCGCTGACCACCGACCGCGTCGACATGGTGATGTCGGGCATGACCGACACCGCCGAGCGTCAGGCCAGCGTGACCTTCGTCGACTACTTCACCAGCGGTCCGCAGTTCTACACCTTGCAGAAAAACAAGGACACGAACGAGATCATCGACCTGTGCGGCAAGAAAGTCGGCACCAGCCGACGTACGACCTTCCCGGCGGAAATCGCCGAGTGGAGCAAGGCCAACTGTGAAGCCGCCGGCAAGCCTGCGATCAACGTGATCGGCACCGAAGGCTCGGCCGACGCCCGCGCGCAACTGCGTCAAAGCCGTATCGACGCGGCCATGCAGGGCAGCGAAACCCTGCCGTACCTCAAGACCCAGGAAAAGGACATGTACAAAACCGTGGGCCTGCCGATTTCCAAGCAGTTCACCGGGCTGGGCGTGAGCAAGAAGAAGCCTGAGCTGAGCGAAGCGGTGAAGGTGGCGTTGCAGAGCATGGTCGATGACGGCAGCTACCAGACCATCCTGAAAAAATGGGACCTGGAACTGGGCGCGATCAAGACCGTGACCATAAACGCCGGGAAATAATGGATCGGTGTAATGCCTTTGTGGGAGCGAGCCTGCTCGCGATAGCGGTCTGTCAGGCGACATAGATGTTGAATGTACCGGCCTCATCGCGGGCAAGCCCGCTCCCACAGGGTCCGATGTTGATCCCGACTCTGAGGGCAACCTCGAATACCTGTAGGAGCGAGGCTTGCCCGCGAAGGCGGTCTGTCCGCTGACATAGATGTTGAATGTGCCGGCCCCATCGCGAGCAGGCTCGCTCCCACACTAAATCTGGGTCGATCACAATTTTGTGGCCCACCAAAAAACCTGTGGGAGCGGGCTTGCCCGCGATAGCGATCGGTCAGGCGACATAGTTGTTGAATGTGCCGGCCTCATCGCGGGCAAGCCCGCTCCCACAGGGTTTTTTGATTATTTTTAGACAGTTGGAGCACCATTAATGTCCTCCTCACCACAACCGACCTGGCCGGACCAGCACACAGCCTGCCTCGCCCTGGCCTTCGACCTCGATGGCCCGACCGGCGATGCCATGCTCAACGGCTCGATCTGGCGCAAGCCCGAGTATTTCGGTTTCGGTGGTTATGGCCCCTATCGAGCGCTGCCGCGGATTCTCGACGTGCTGGATGAGTTCCGGATCCCGACCACGTTTTTCGTCCCGGCCTGGGTCGTAGAGAACTGGCCGAAACAATGTCAGGCGATTGTCGAACGCGGGCACGAAGTGGCCTACCACGGCTACAAACACGAATCCTTTTACGCCCTGACGCTGGACCAGCAGAAGGACGTGATGCACAAATCCCGCGAAGTGTTCTGGAAACACCTGAACATCCGCGCCGAAGGTTTCCGCACGCCGTCCGGCGATTGGCGAGCCGAGACACCGGCCATGCTGGTGGAAGCCGGCGTGACCTATTCCAGCAGCATGCGCGGCGATGATCGGCCGTATCTGGTCAACGTGCCAGGTTTCGATACGCCGCTAGTGGAGATCCCCGGTCGCTGGGAAATGGACGACTACGCCTCACTCGCCTACACCCGCGCGCCGGACTTTCCCTCGGGGCTCGACCGCACCGCCAGCTACGCGCTGACCCTCGACAACTGGTGCCGCGAGTTCGACGGTGCCATGGATGAAGGGTTGTGCCTGACCACCCTGTTCCACCCCAAGATCACCGGCAAACCGGGGCGCATCCTGCTCCTGGAAAAACTCTTCGAACACATGCGCCAGCGCGACGACGTCTGGTTCGCCACCTGCCGCGACGTCGCCCACTGGTGGCTGAAGGAGCATCACCATGGCTGATTCAACTGTCTGGCCCAACGGCTACCGCTGCGCCGTGGTGCTGACCGTCGATTACAACGACATCCACGGCATCCTCACCCAGGCCCCGGAAGTCGCCGGGCGCGACAAGACTTTATCAGTGTGGCGCTACGGCACTCAGCGCGGAGTCGAGCGTCTGCTCGGATTGTTCGAAGAGCTGAGCGTTTCCAGCAGTTGGTGCATTCCCGGCATCGTCGCCGAGGAAAACCCGCAGCACATCCAGGCGATCCTGGCCGGTGGGCATGAGATTGCCTGCGCCGGGTATCGCCATCAGAACTACGACAACCTGACGCTGGCCGAGCAGAGCGCCGAAGTCGCCAAGGGTTGCGCGGCATTGAGCGCGCTGACCGGTCAGCGTCCGACAGGCTTTCGTATCCCCGCCGGCAACGGTGCGCCAGGTTTCATTGAGGCGTTGAGGGATCAAGGCATCCGCTGGGACTCGTCATGGCGCGGCGATGATTTGCCCTTCGCGCACCCGACCGCGCCAGACGTGATCGAGTTGCCGTTGCACTACGAACTGGAAGACGAACCCTACTTCGCCTTCAACCTCAGCCCGGCGGTGCCGCCGGCGCAATCTCGCATCGCCTCTTACAGCCATACCCTGGGCAACCTGCAAATGGACTTCGCCGGATTCCACCGGTTTGGGCTGTGTTACGTGCTGCGGTTGCACCCGGAAATCATCGCAACGCCCGGGCGGATCGGCGTGTTGCGCGAATTGCTGCAAAGCATCCAACAGCATGACGACGTGTGGATCGCCACCGGTGCCGAGGTTGCTCAGTGGTGGGCCGAGTCGGCTGCGCACGTGGGCGAGGATCACCCGGCGGCGGTGTACGACCGTCATTATCGGGATTACGGCGTATGAAAGATCAAGAGATCGCAGCCTTCGGCAGCTCCTACGATGGGGTGATGCGGATGGAGCGGCTGGCGCAGTTTTGTGTCGATACTCGCTTCGAAGATTTACCACCCGCATTGGTAGCGCAAGCCAAGCGGCACATTCTCGACACCTTCGGCGTAACCCTGGCCGGGGCTGGTAGTGATGTGGCCAGACAGGCGCGTCAGGTTTTCGAGGATGAGGCTGGCAGCACGTTGGTCTGGGGTACCGGTCAGCGAGTCGGCGCAGCGCAGGCCGCCATGCTCAACGGTATCGCCGCGCATGCCCTGGAGCTGGACGACACCGGCGGCTGCGACCACTCCGGCGCGGTGGTGCTGCCGGCGGTGATGGCCGCAGTGTCGATGTCTGAGCTATCGGCTTCTGAAACACCGGTAAGTGGCCACGAGTTGATCACTGCGGTAGTGATCGGCTACGAAATCGGCCGTCGAGTACTCGAAGCCTGCGGCAGTTACTCGGCCCACAACGGCGCCGGTTGGCACTCCACGGCGACGTGTGGGGTGTTTGGTGCGGCGGCGGCCAGTGCGCGGATTCTGGGGCTGGATGCACAGCAAACCCTGGCGGCACTGGGCATCGCCGGCAGCTTCAGCGGTGGTCTTTGGGCCTTCATTCATGACGGCTCGCAAAGCAAAAAACTCCACAGTGGTCGGGCCGCCGAAGGTGGATTGCTGGCGGCGCGGTTTGCTCAACAAGGCATCACCGGGCCGACAAAGCTGTTCGATGATGTCTGGGGCGGTTTTCTCAAGACCCTCGCGGCGGATACCGCCGTGCCCGAGGCGTTGGATGCCGAACTGGGCCAGGTATGGAAACTCGCCCGCTGCTCGATCAAACCCTACGCGGCATGCCGGGGGACGCATTCGGCGATCGATGCATTGGGCCTGTTGCTGGATCAATTGCAGGTCAGCGCGGATCAGGTCGAGAGCGTTCAGGTTTCGCTGTGCGGATTCCTCAAGGATATGTGTGGTGGTCAGGACATCAACACCCTGGCGGCGGCGCAAATGAGCCTGCGTTATGCCCTCGCCGCCCGGCTGGTCCATGGGCATTGCCGGTTGGAAGCCTACGACGATGAACAGCGCCATCACCCGCGGATTGCTCACTGGATGTCGCGTATTCGCCTTGAAGTCGACCCGCTACTGTCGGAGGATGGCGAGCCTGTGGTCAGCCTGCAGACCGTGGACGGTCGGCAAGCGAGCCTGTGTGTTGAGGTGCCGTTGGGGGCGCCGGGGAATCCGCTGAGTGATGAGGCGCTGGAGGAGAAGTTTTTCAGTCTGGCGGGGCGGGTTATGCCGCAGGAGCAGGCCAATCAATTGCTGGAGCAGCTGTGGCGACTTGAAGAGCTGGAATCGGTTCGGACACTCGATCGGTGGCTGGCTTGAGTATGGCGTTGTCTGTGCGGGCCTCATCGCGGGCAAGCCCGCTCCTACAAGGTTCGCGTCGAGCCACGATTCAATGATCGACTCCAAACCTGAGGGAGCGGGCTTGCCCGCGATTGGCAGCAACTCGGTATCGCGTCGATCACTACAGAATCTAAATAAATAAGGACATTTGCCCCACCGTGGCCACTTACTCCCTCGTTATTCGCCGCTTGATGATCGTTTCGCTGACCATCGTCGTCAGCCGCGCCATTACCAGCCCGGTGCTCACTCTGTTTCTGAGCAACAAACTCGGCCTCAACCAACAGGACGTCGGCCTGTTGCTGGGCATCGCGGTGTTCATCGCCACCCTGCTCGCCCTTTACGGCGGCTACATCATCGACCGCCTCGAAAAGCGTCGACTGCTGATCCTCGCCATGCTCTCCAGCGCCATCGGTTTCGTGCTGCTGACCTTCGCCCAAAACCTCTACCTGACCACCGCCACCCTGGTGATCACCGAAACCGCCTCGGCGCTGTTCCTGATCGGGTCCAAGGCGATCCTCAGCGAAAACCTGCCTATGGGCCAGCGCGCCAAGGCTTTTTCACTGCGCTACACACTGACCAACATCGGCTACGCCACCGGCCCCATGCTCGGCGTGGTAATCGCCGGGGTGCAGCCAACAGCGCCGTTCCTGATTGCCGGTGGCATCGCATTTTTCAGTATTTTCCTGATGAGCGGAATTCCCAAAGACCCGGCCCAGATACCCGCCATCGGCCAGCCCCAGAGCTTCCTCAAAACCCTGATCACCCTGAAGAACGACCGCACGCTGATCATGTTCACTTGCGGCTGCCTGCTCAGCACCGTGATGCACGGTCGTTTCACCCTGTACCTGTCGCAATACCTGCTGGTCACCCAAGACACCAAACGTGCCCTGGAAACCATGGCTGCCCTGCTCGCCTGCAATGCCATCAGCGTGATCTTGCTGCAATATCAGATCGGCCGGTTCCTCAAACGTGAACAACTGCGTTACTGGATTGCTGGCGGCACCAGCCTGTTCATCCTCGGGTTGATCGGTTTCAGCCTGGCTGACAGCCTGGTGAGCTGGTGCGTGGCGATGTTCATTTTCACCCTCGGCGAAATGATCATTTACCCGGCCGAATTCCTCTTCGTCGATACCCTGGCCCCGGAAGAACTGCGCGGCAGCTACTACGGCGCGCAAAACCTCGCGGCCCTCGGCGGTGCGCTGAGCCCGGTGATCTGTGGCTATCTGCTGATGCACACGCCCGCGCCCACCATGTTCTATGCCCTGAGCGCCTTGACGGCGATGGGCGGTTTTCTCTGCTTCATGAGCGGTCGGCGCGTAGCAATACTGCAAAAATAGTGCATTGAAGCTGCATTAATATGAATTTGTCAGCATAAGGATTGATCGGCACACTGTGCGGCGTTCCTCCCCCAATAGTTGGAACCACTTCAAGGGCTTTCTGGGTATCCCAGCCAAGCCTTTTTTTTTGCCTCGATTTTTACGGATTGTTTGCCTCATGTTCGCTCGCTGGTTACCTGCCGCCATCAATACCCGTCCTTCAGAATGGAGCCGCGCCGCCATCGGCATGTCGCTGGGCACGATGTTCAGCGTCTGGCTCTGCAGTCAGGTATTCGGCATGCAAGTGGCGCAGCACCTGATCGGCCCGCTGGGTGCATCCGCAGTATTGCTGTTTGCCGTGTCCTCAGGCGCCCTCGCCCAGCCTTGGTCGATTCTTGGCGGCTACTTGAGCGCCGGGGTGGTTTCGCTGCTGGTCGCTCACGTCCTCGGACGTACTCTCGGCAGCGCCTGCCTGGCGGCGGGCATGGCACTGATTCTGATGTGCTGGCTGCGTTGCCTGCACCCGCCGGCCGGGGCGTTGGCGTTGCTGTTGGTGTTGGCAGACCCGGCGACCATTGCCCTGGACTGGAAAGCCCTCGGCCCGGTGATGCTCAGTGGCTCGACGATGCTGCTCAGCGCATTGGCGTACAACAATCTGACGCGCATTCGTTACCCCAAACGTCCCACTGAACCGGCGCCGATGATGCCCCTCCCCGACAGCCAGGCAATCACTGCCGCGGATCTGAAACTGGCCCTCGCCGACATGGAGGCCTTCTACGACGTCACTCCCGAAGACCTCGAACAACTGATTCATGCCAGTGAGCTACATGCCAAGCGGCGTAGCATCGGTGAAGTGCTGAGCAGCAGAGCCTGAGTTTATCAACGGCAGCAGCAGGTTTTGTGGCGAGGGAGCTTGCTCCCGCTGGGCTGCGAAGCAGCCCCTTCACAGAGCCTGCGACTGCTGCGCAGTCGAACGGGAGCAAGCTCCCTCGCCACAAATTCAAGATCACTTCAAAAACCGTGTCAGGCCGCTGACTGCTGCCGCGCTGGCACCGCCACGCTCACTGCGCGCACCGACGCCCCTGCACTCAACCCCAACGTTTTCGCCGTTTGCGCATCGACGATCAACGTTCCGGCGGCGACTCGTGCCGGTGCTGCCGTAATCCGGCATTCGGCAAACTGGCGGTTGTGAATCAGGTACGTCACCGCCTGCTCTCCTGGCGTACCGATGCTCAGTTGCAGCACCTGACTGTCGCGCACCGCACGGATATCGCCAGTGGCGCATTCGATCAGCGGCCCGCCATCAAAGATGTCGATGTAGTCCCGGTGCTCGAACCCTTCAGCCTTGAGCATGCCCAGTGCCGGTTCGGTGTTGGGATGCACGCGACCGATGACCGCGCGCGCCGCCTCAGGTAACAGGCAGGTCGGCAGTGGAAACTTGGGCATCAGTTCGGCGATGAAGGTTTTGTTGCCAAGGCCTGTGAGGTAGTCTGCGTCGGCGAAATTGATCTTGAAGAAGTGCCGGCCCAGGCCTTCCCAGAACGGTGAAACGCCCTCTTCGTCCGAATAACCGCGCATCTCCGCGATCACCTTGTCACCGAAGTGCTGACGAAACTCTGCCAGAAACAGGAAGCGTGCCTTCGACAACAAGCGGCCATTCAGACCGCTGCGGTGATCGGCATGCAAAAACAGCGAACACAGTTCCGAGTGGCCGGTCATGTCGTTGCCGAGGAACAACGTCGGCAGTTGCTGATTGATCCCGAGGTTTTTCGACGCGGCGACAAACAGGCCCAGTCGATAGTTGTACCAAGGCTCGCGCAAACCGACGGCGCCTGCCAACGCGCAGATACCTATCGCTTGCTGCTGGTCGTTCTCCAGCACAAACAGGTAATCGGCATCGCCGCGCTCGGCCTCGCCTGCAAAGGTTTTCGCCGCCCATTCCAGACGCTGGGTCAAACGCGCCGCATCGGCCGGCAAGGTGGTCAAACCGGTTCCGGCGCTATGGGCCAGGGCTAACAGTGCCGGCAAATCTGCCGGTGTTGCAGGACGGACGATCATCGCACTTGCTCCTGGGCAGGTTTGGACTGACGTTTAGATAGATAGACTTCGGCCAACATGCAGCGAGCGCTACCGCCACCGATGCGCTCGATGGTGTCGATGTTCACCGGCAGCGGCGTAGTCTGTGATTCGATCAAACGGCGCTGATCCGCATCCAGCGATTGCCAGGCGGTGCGCGACATCACCAGCAAGGGTTCGCCTGCGGCGTTGTGGACTTCCAGCATGTTGCCGGCGAACGACTCCAGCTGCGCCCAGTCCAGCGCGATCACTTTTTTACCGCTGTCTTCCAGACGTTTACGCAGAGCCAGGCGTTCGCCCGGATGAGTGACGGAGGCCAGGCACGCGATGGCCAGCTGCGTGCCGACACTCATCATCACGTTGGTGTGATAAATCGCCACGCCCTGGCGGTCCACCGCATTGAAGGCGCACAACTCGTAACCCAAATGGTCGACCAGTTGATCCAGCGCCCGAGCGTGGGTGCGCGTGGAATAGCCGGCGTAACAAACCCGCTGCTGTCGGTCCAGCACCATGCTGCCGGTGCCTTCGAGGAACACTTCCTGCTGTTCCAGGCTGGAAAGGTCCAGCAACTGCTCGACGCGGTATTCGTCCCGCAGCCAGTCGAGCACACCTTTATCGCGTTCCAGGCGCCGGTTATGGCCCTGCATCGGGTACAGCACCAACGTGCCGTCAGGATGGCTGCTCCACCAGTTGTTGGGAAAGATTGAATCGGGGGTATGCGGGGCTTCGAGATCGTTATGCACCAGCACTTCGACGCCGTGGCTGCGCAGCGCAGCGACGTAGCCATCGAACTCTTGCAAGGCCTTGAACTGCACGTCCTCGGACACATCGGCCGGGCGCTGGAAACGGTTGTTCGCCGCCGTGTCCTGATTGAACGAGAAACGTGTCGGGCGAATCATCAAAACGGTATTGGTGGTTTGCATGGGCACAGATTCAATGAGGGTTGAGAGGTACTCATTGTCTGTTTCGTCGATGGAAAAACCCGGTTGTTAAGGGCTTGGGGGATGATGGAAATGGCTGAAGATTTTGTCTTTTTCAGCCGATTCGGCGAGGATTAAAAATCAAAAAAATCACAGTTTGATCAGGTAAAACGCAGAACCTGTGGGAATTGCGGTGTTCATTATTCCATCGTGGTCTTGACCATCGCCAACTCTGGATGGCTGACCAATTTGTCGATGTGCAACTCCGGGTCGTCGAACCAGACTTCGGTCAGCACCCGATAATGCTCCATGTCCCGGCAACGCATGCGCAAACTGTAGTCGAACGCGCCGCTGATCAAACGGCACTCCAGCACCTGCGGACAACCGCGAACCTTGGCCTCAAAGGCCTTTTGCGCCGCCCGCCCGCTTTGGTTCGACAGCGCAACCAACACCAGCAGCGACAAGCCCGGTGTCAGTTTTTTTTCATCGAGAATGGCCCCGTAGCCACGGATAACCCCGAGCTGTTCAAGTTTGCGCACCCGTTCCAGGCATGGCCTGGGCGTCAGGTGTACGCGCTCGGAAAGCTTTTGATAAGTGATGCGCCCTTCGTGGCGCAGCACTTCGATAATTGCCTGATCGATACGATCAAGCACGATCGACAGATCGCGGATATCCGCCATGTACGTCTTGCCTCACTTCAAACGACCCGATAGGAATTGCTGTAAACGTTCACTCTTTGGCTGGTCGAGGATGGTTGCATCACCTTGCTCTTCGACCCGCCCCTGATGCAAGAACAACACCTGGCTGGACACTTGCCGGGCAAAGCCCATTTCGTGGGTCACCATCAACATCGTCCGGCCTTCTTCGGCCAGCGCCTGAATCACCTTCAACACCTCGCCCACCAGCTCCGGATCGAGGGCCGAGGTCGGCTCGTCGAACAACAGAATCTCCGGCTCCACGGCCAACGCCCGGGCAATCGCCACGCGCTGTTGTTGCCCGCCGGACAGAAATGCCGGGTATTGATCGGCCACCCGTTGCGGCAAACCGACCTTGTCCAGATACGCCCGCGCGCTCTCTTCGGCAGCCTTGCGACTGATACCCAGCACCCGACACGGCGCCAGTATGATGTTTTCCAGTACGGTCAGATGGCTCCACAGATTGAAATGCTGGAACACCATCGCCAGGCGTGTGCGCAAACGCTGCAACTGCGCCGGGTTGGCGACTCGCATGCCGCCAGCGCCCGGACGAGTGACGACGCGCTCACCGTCCAGTTCGATGGCGCCCTCGTCCGCCCGCTCCAGAAAATTGATGCAGCGCAGCATGGTGCTTTTACCCGAACCGCTGGCACCGATCATACTCACCACATCGCCGGCCCGTGCGTTCAACGAAACGCCTTTAAGCACTTCATTATCACCAAAACGTTTGTACAGATTTTCAACCGTGAGTTTGTACATGCATAAGTCTCCAGCAGCGCCTGCTACGACGCTGCTCTGGATGAAAAGAGGAATTAGTGCGCAGGCCCGAGGAAGCTCAACCAGCGCTTCTCCGCCAGACGAAACGCGCCGACCAGGCCGAACGACAGCGCGAGGTACAGCAGGCCGGCAATGCCGAAGGCCTGAAAAGTCATGAAAGTCGCCGCATTGGCGTCCCGGGCGACTTTGAGAATGTCGGGGATGGTCGCGGTGAACGCCACCGACGTGGCGTGCAACATCAGGATCACTTCGTTGCTGTAATACGGCAGCGCCCGGCGCAACGCCGAAGGCAGGATCAGCCGCAGGTACAGGCGCCAGCCGCTCAAGCCATAGGCATGGGCCGCCTCGATCTCACCATAAGGAATGCTGCGAATCGCCCCGGCGAAGATTTCCACGGTGTAGGCGCAGGTGTTGAGCGTGAACGCCAGCAAGGTGCAATTCATCGCATCGCGAAAGAACGCTTCGAGCAGCGGTTGCGAGCGGACCACGGCGATGCCGTAAATCCCGCTGTAGCAAATCAGCAACTGGATATACAGCGGCGTACCGCGAAACACATAAGTAAACAGCTGAACCGGCCAGCGCAGCAGGCCCCAGCGCGAAGTGCGCATGACCGCCAATGGCAACGACAGGAAGAAGCCCATCACAATACTCGCCACCAGCAGCCACAAGGTCATCGCCAATCCGGTGAGGCTGTAACCGTCGCTGAACAGAAAGGGTTTCCAGTATTCGGCAATCAACTCGATCATCGCGCCATCCCCCGTACGCCCTGGTTATAACGACGCTCGAGCACTCGCAATACGTAGTTCGACGCGCTGGTGATCAGCAGGTACAGCGCCCCCGCCAGCAGCAGAAAATCGAGCATGTTGAAGGTGCTTTTGCCGGCCTCTTGCGCGACCTTGACCAGGTCCGACAAACCGATGATCGACACTAGCGCCGTGGCCTTGAGCAGCACCAGCCAGTTATTGCCCAGGCTTGGCAAGGCGAAGCGCATCATTTGCGGAAAGACCACGAAGCGAAAACGCTGCCAGCGGTTCAAGCCAAAGCTGGCGGCGGCTTCCTGTTGGCCGCGTGGCACGCTCAAGATCGCCCCGCGAAAAGTCTCGGTGAAATACGCGCCATAGATAAAACCGAGGGTGACGACGCCGGCCACAAATGGATCGATCTCCATATAAGGCCAGCCCATGGCCTCGGTCAGGCTGCTCAGCCAGCCTTGCAAGCTGTAGAAAATCAGCAGCATCAACACCAGGTCCGGCACACCGCGAATCAGTGTCGTGTAGAACGTCGCGGGCAGGTTCAACAGTTTCAGCGGCGACAGCTTGGCCGCCGCGCCAAGCAGCCCCAGCGCCATGCTTACCAGCAGTGACAGCGCCGACAATTTGAGGGTGACCCAGGTGCCATGCAGCAACAAAGGGCCATAGCCTTGCAGGGCCGAAAGATCGACCCCGATCAGATTCAGGAAGGAATTCACGCCAGTCACCTGTCTTGAGGCGCCCGCGTTCAAGCGCTGCGCCTGTTACCAGGACGCAGCGCTCGGGGCGCGAGGATCAGTTGTTGTAGAGGTCCAGATCGCCGAAGTGCTTCTGCTGGATCTGTGCGTAGATGCCCTTTTCATGCAGGGCCTTGATGGCGGCATTGAGCATGCCTTTGAGCTCTTCGTTGTCCTTGCGCACGCCGATGGCGATTTCCGACGGCACCAATGGGTCGCTGATGCCTTCGCTGTTCTGGAAGTCCCCCCCTTGCGGCGACGTCAGAAAGCTCATCTGCGCTTGCAGCTTGTCCTGGATTGACGCATCAAGACGCCCGAAAACCAGGTCGGCGTAGACCTGATCCTGATTCTGGTAAGCGCGCAGTTTCACCCCGCCCGGCCCCAGTTTGGCCTTGGCATAGGTTTCCTGAATCGTGCCCTGCATGTATCCGATGGTCTTGCCCCGCAGCGACTCGGCGGTGGGCAACAAGCCGGAATCCTTGCGGGTGACGATGGCGGTCGGCCCGGCATACAGGCGATCGGTGAAGTCGATCTGTTTTTTGCGCGCGTCGGTGACGGTCATCGACGATTCGATGGCGTCGAACTTGCCCGCCTTCAGGGCCGGGATCAGCCCGTCGAAGTCATTGCTGACCCACACGCACTTCAACTTCAGCTCGGCACAAATCGCATTGCCCAGGTCCACGCCAAACCCCTGAACGCCGCCATCGGCGGTGGTGGATTCAAAAGGCGGGTAACTGGGGTTGACGCCGAATCGCAGCTCTTTCCACTCTTTGGCGCTGGCACCGGTGGAGCAGCACAGCAAAGCCAATGCCGGTAAGGTCAGCCATTTGATGTTCATCTTCTAGAGTCCCGGATTATTTGGATTTATCGCGGCTTGGCGCCTGCGCCGCACCACACTTTTTGACAGGGGCAGTGAGTCGATGCGGTATTCACCGCAGCCGTATTTGTTGTTGTTTTCGACTGGGTCTAATCAGTCGTCGGGGTGCAGTCCGTTCCAGACGCTTGATCGCAAGTGCTTGAAATGGATTGCCAGAATGCCAATTGCCCGGACGGCACGGGTGTCGTAAGTCCCTGTTCAGACAGCTCAAGTGCGCTGAACGAAGGCCTTTCACAGCCGATTCTGTCGTTGATTGCCGGATGGGGGTAAAGATCAAAGGAAAGATCAATGGATCGCAGCCCGCGGCAACTCCTACGCTATCGGTGTACATACGCAAGATCGCGGTCAACGCAGGAGCCGTCGAAGGCTGCGATCTTTTGTTTTTTCGTTAAGGCAAAAATGCAAACAGCACCTGCACGTATCCCGGTTGTACATCACAAATTTGCACTGATACGATCCAGCATCGCTCGCGCGCGAGCTTCTCTATAAAGAACAATAAAAGCAGGGAGTTAGTGATGACTGCTCAGGTTTCATCCCCGACAACACAGCCCATGGATGCCACGCAAAACGAAGTGTTGGCCGAGGTTCGCAATCACATCGGTCACCTGACCCTCAATCGCCCCGCCGGCCTCAACGCCATTACCCTGGACATGGTTCGCAGCCTGCAACAGCAGCTCGATGCCTGGGCCGAAGATCCGCACGTGAAAGCGGTGGTGTTGCACGGCGCTGGTGAGAAAGCGTTCTGTGCCGGCGGCGATATTCGCTCGCTGTACGACAGTTTCAAAAGCGGCGACACCCTGCACGAAGACTTCTTCGTCGAAGAGTACGCACTCGACCTCGCTATCCATCACTATCGCAAACCGGTCCTGGCCTTGATGGATGGCTTTGTGCTGGGCGGTGGCATGGGGCTGGTGCAAGGCGCCGATTTGCGGGTGGTCACCGAACGCAGCCGTCTGGCGATGCCGGAAGTGGCCATCGGTTATTTCCCGGACGTCGGCGGCAGCTATTTCCTGCCGCGCATTCCCGGTGAGTTAGGCATTTATCTCGGTGTCAGCGGCGTGCAGATTCGCGCCGCCGATGCGCTCTATTGCGGCCTGGCCGACTGGTATCTGGAAAGCGCCAGCCTCGCCACGCTGGACGAACGACTTGATCACCTCGAATGGCACGACACGCCGCTCAAAGACCTGCAAGGTGTGCTGGCGAAACTCGCCGTGCAACAACTGCCCGATGCGCCATTGATTGCGTTGCGCCCGGCCATCGATCACTTCTTCGCCCTGTCCGACGTGCCGAGTATCGTGGAGCAAATGCGCGAAGTGACGGTCGCCGATAGTCACGAATGGGCGAAAACCACAGCGGATCTGCTGGAAAGCCGTTCACCGCTGGCCATGGGCGTGACCCTGGAAATGCTGCGGCGCGGTCGGCACCTGAGCCTGGAACAGTGCTTCGCCCTCGAACTGCACCTGGATCGCCAGTGGTTCGAACGCGGCGACCTGATCGAAGGCGTGCGCGCTTTGCTGATCGACAAAGACAAGAGCCCGCGCTGGAACCCGCCGACCTTGCAGGCGCTGGATGCCGAGCACGTGGCGAGTTTTTTCACCGGGTTCGACCCAAGCTGGAGCTGAGTCATGCACGATATCGAATTGAGCGAAGAACAAGTGATGATCCGCGACATGGCCCGGGATTTTGCCCGCGGCGAAATCGCGCCCCATGCACAAGCCTGGGAAAAGGCTGGCTGGATCGATGACGGTCTGGTGGCGAAGATGGGTGAACTGGGTCTGCTGGGCATGGTGGTGCCCGAGGAATGGGGCGGCACTTATGTCGACTACGTCGCCTACGCCTTGGCGGTGGAAGAGATTTCTGCCGGTGATGGTGCCACCGGTGCGCTGATGAGCATCCATAACTCCGTGGGTTGCGGGCCGGTGCTCAACTACGGCACCGAAGAACAGAAACAGCAATGGTTGCCGGACCTCGCCAGCGGCCAGGCCATCGGCTGCTTCTGCCTCACCGAACCCCAGGCCGGTTCCGAAGCGCATAACCTGCGCACCCGAGCCGAGCTGCGCGACGGCCAGTGGATAATCAATGGCGCCAAGCAATTCGTCAGCAACGGCAAACGGGCGAAACTGGCGATTGTGTTTGCCGTGACCGATCCGGATCTGGGCAAACGCGGCATCTCGGCGTTCCTGGTGCCGACCGAAACAGCGGGTTTCATCGTCGACCGCAGTGAACACAAGATGGGTATCCGCGCTTCCGATACCTGCGCCGTCACCCTGAACAATTGCACCGTTCCCGAAGCCAATCTGCTGGGCGAACGCGGCAAAGGCCTGGCCATCGCCCTCTCCAACCTCGAAGGCGGCCGCATCGGCATCGCCGCGCAAGCCTTGGGCATCGCCCGTGCGGCGTTCGAAGCAGCGCTGGCCTACGCGCGGGATCGGGTGCAGTTCGACAAGCCAATCATCGAACACCAAAGCATCGCCAACATGCTGGCCGACATGCACACCCGCTTGAACGCCGCGCGCTTGCTGATCCTGCACGCCGCACGGCTGCGCAGTGCTGGCAAACCGTGTCTGTCGGAGGCCTCACAGGCCAAGCTGTTTGCCTCGGAAATGGCCGAGAAGGTCTGCTCGTCGGCGATACAGATTCATGGCGGGTATGGGTATCTGGAAGATTACCCGGTGGAGCGCTACTACCGGGATGCGCGGATCACGCAGATTTATGAAGGGTCGAGCGAGATACAGCGGATGGTGATTGCCCGGGAGTTGAAAAATTATCTGGTGTGACCTTTAAAAGCATCGCGGGCAAGCCCGCTCCCACAGTGGTTCCCGGCGTTCACAAATTTTGTATACGCTCAAGAAACCTGTGGGAGCGGGCTTGCCCGCGATGACGCCCGCGAGGACGCCGCATTACTTGCCGACGAACGCCGCCTCACGCTTGGCAATAAACGCCGCCATCCCTTCCTTCTGATCCTGCGTCGCAAACGCCGCATGGAACACCCGACGCTCAAATCGCACGCCTTCCGACAGGCTGACTTCAAACGCGCGGTTGACGCTTTCCTTGATCATCATCGCAATCGGCAGCGACTTCTTGGCAATCAGCGCCGCGACTTTCAGCGCTTCTTCCAATAGCTCATCCGCTGGCACGATCCGCGCAACAATGCCGCAACGCTCCGCTTCCACCGCATCGATCAAACGCCCGCTCAGGCACATTTCCATGGCCTTGGCCTTGCCCACCGCGCGGGTCAGACGCTGGGTGCCGCCCATGCCCGGTAACACACCGAGGTTGATTTCCGGCTGACCGAATTTTGCGTTATCACCGGCCAGAATGAAATCGCACATCAACGCCAGTTCACAACCACCGCCCAAGGCAAAACCGTTGACCGCGGCAATGATCGGCTTGCGGCGGTTGGCCACGCGATCGCTGTCGCTGAACAGGTCATCGAGGTAGATCTGCGGATACGTCAGCTCGGCCATTTCCTTGATGTCGGCACCGGCAGCGAAGGCTTTTTTCGAGCCGGTCAGCACGATGCAACCGATGTTCGCATCGGCTTCCAGACCATCGAGGGCGTGGTTCAATTCGCTGACAATTTGCGCATTCAACGCGTTCAAGGCTTGCGGACGGTTGAGGGTAATCAGGCCGACGCGGCCGTGGGTTTCCAGCAAAATTGTTTCGTAGCTCATAGATGACTCCTGATAAACACTCGATCCCCCGTAGGAGCTGCCGCAGGCTGCGATCTTTTGATCTTTATTTTCATAGAGCAAGCTCAAAAGATCGCAGCCTTCGGCAGTTTCTACAGCGGTTCCTTCTCAAAGATTGCGCGAAATGACCATGCGCTGAATGTCGCTGGTGCCTTCGTAGATCTGGCAAACCCGCACGTCGCGGTAGATCCGCTCCAGCGGGAAGTCGTTCAGGTAACCGTAACCGCCGAGGGTTTGCAACGCCGAGGAGCAGACTTTCTCGGCCATTTCCGAAGCGAACAGCTTGGCCATGGACGCTTCCACCAGCGCCGGTTTACCGCTGTCGCGCAACGCCGCCGCGTAATGCACCATTTGCCGGGCGACGGCGATCTGGGTTGCCATGTCCGCTAGCCGGAAGGCCACCGCCTGGTGTTCGATGATCGGCTTGCCGAAGCTCTCGCGCTCACGAGCGTAGTCGCGGGCCGCCTCGAACGCGGCGCGGGCCATGCCCACCGATTGCGAGGCGATGCCGACACGTCCGCCTTCGAGGTTGGCCAGGGCGATCTTGTAACCTTCGCCCTCCTCGCCCAGTCGATTGGCCAACGGGACTTTCACGTCCTCGAAGAGGATCTGGCAGGTGTCGGAGGCGTGCTGACCGAGTTTGTCTTCGACCCGCGCGACTTTATAGCCCGGCGAATCGGTGGGCACGATTAGCGCCGTGATCCCACGCTTGCCGGCACTCGGATCGGTCACCGCAAACACAATCACCACCCCGGCGTTTTGCCCAGAGGTGATGAACTGCTTGCAGCCGTTGAGCACGTAGTGATCGCCGTCCAGCCGGGCACGGGTTTTCAGGCTGCTGGCATCGGAGCCGGCTTGCGGTTCGGTCAGCGCAAACGCACCGAGCATCGCACCGCTGGCGAGTGGCTTGAGGAAGCGTTCTTTCTGATCATCGTTGCCGAACTTGAGGATCGGTACGCAACCCACCGAGTTGTGCACGCTCATGATGGTCGAGCAGGCGCCGTCGCCGGCAGCGATTTCTTCCAGGGCCATGGCGTAAGCCAGGTAACCGGTGTCGCATCCGCCCCACTGCTCCGGCACCAGCATGCCGAAGAAACCCAGGTCGGCCATCTCGCGGATGGCTTCCTTGGGGAAGCGATGTTCGCGGTCCCATTCGGCGGCGAACGGTTTCAGCCGTTCCTGGGCAAACTGCCGCGCCGCGTCGCTGATCTGAAGTTGTTCGTCATTGGGAATCATGCCAAGTCCTTAAAAATTTGCCTTCGTACAAAATGCCTGTCAGTTGAAACACAGGACCTGTGGGAGCGGGCTTGTGTGGCGAGGGAGCTTGCTCCCGCTCGACTGCGCAGCAGTCGCAAAGCTTTTGGGGCCGCTTCGCGACCCAGCGGGAGCAAGCTCCCTCGCCACAAAAGCCCCACACACAGATTGCGCCCCATTAGCCTCAGTACAGGCATTCCACAGCCATGGCCGTGGCTTCACCGCCGCCGATGCAGATCGCTGCAACACCGCGTTTCAGGCCTTTCTGGCGCAAGGCCGAGAGCAAGGTCACAAGGATCCGCGCACCAGACGCACCGATCGGGTGGCCCAAGGCGCACGCACCGCCGTGGATGTTGATCTTCTCGTGAGGGATTTCCAGTTTGGTCATGGTCACCAGACTGACCACCGCAAAGGCTTCGTTGACTTCGAACAACTCGACTTCGTCCAGGGACCAGCCGGTTTTTTTCATCAGCTTCTTGATCGCGCCCACCGGTGCCACTGGGAACAGCCCCGGCGTGTCGGCAAATGCAGCGTGACCATGAATCACCGCCAGCGGTTTCAAGCCTTGTTTCTCTGCTTCGGAACGGCGCATCAACACCAGTGCCGCCGCGCCGTCGGAGATCGAACTGGAGTTCGCCGCGGTCACGGTGCCGCCGTCGCGAAACGCTGGTTTGAGCGAGGCGATCTTGTCCAGTTTGGCTTTCGGCGGCTGTTCGTCGTGGCTGATCAGCACCTGCTCTTTGCCGACGGTCACGGTGAGCGGCACGATCTCGGCGTTGAAACTGCCGTCCTTGATCGCCTGTTGCGCGCGGGTGGTCGAAGCGATGGCAAAGGCGTCTTGAGATTCGCGGGTAAAACCGTTGGTTTCGGCGCAATCCTCGGCAAAGGTGCCCATCAGGCGGCCCTTGTCGTAGGCATCTTCCAGGCCGTCGAGGAACATGTGATCGAGCACTCGGCCGTGGCCCATGCGGTAACCGCTGCGGGCGCGGTCAAGCAGGAACGGCGCGTTGGACATGCTTTCCATGCCGCCAGCGACGACCACATCGGCACTGCCGGCGATCAGCATGTCGTGGGCCAGGATCGTGGCTTCCATGCCCGAGCCGCACATTTTGTTCAGCGTGGTGCAACGGGTCGATTTATCCAGCCCAGCGCCCAGTGCCGCTTGCCGCGCCGGGGCCTGGCCGAGACCTGCGGAGAGCACACAGCCGAACAGCACTTCTTCTACGGATTCAGGGGCGATACCGGCGCGCTCAACGGCAGCACGAATCGCTGCGGCGCCCAGCTGCGGTGCGGTCAGGCTTTTCAGTTCGCCCTGGAAACCGCCCATCGGGGTGCGGACGGCGCTGACAATAACAATCGGATCGTTGGACTGTGTCATGACAAATTCTCCTTATTTGGCGGCCATGCGCAAGGCACCGTCGAGACGGATCACCTCGCCGTTGAGCATGCTGTTTTCTATGATATGCCTAGCCAGCGCGGCGTACTCGCCCGGCTTGCCCAGGCGCGGCGGGAACGGCACGCCAGCGGCCAAAGACTCGCGCACTTCCGGAGTCATGCCGGCCATCATCGGCGTTTCGAAAATGCCCGGGGCGATGGTCATCACGCGGATGCCGAAGCGCGCCAGCTCACGGGCGGCGGGCAAGGTCAGGCTGGCAATCGCGCCTTTTGAAGCCGCATACGCGGCCTGACCGATCTGGCCGTCGAAAGCAGCCACCGACGCGGTGTTGATGATCACACCACGCTCGCCATCTTCATCGGCTTCGGTTTCGGCAATCGCCGCCGCCGCCAGGCGCAACATGTTGAAACTGCCAATCAGGTTGACGTTGATCACCTGGCTGAAACTGTCCAGCGCATGGGGGCCGTTCTTGCCGAGGATCTTCTCGCCGCGGACGATGCCGGCGCAATTGACCAGGCCATTGAGGCCGCCAAACGCTTTGACCGTCGCCTGCACCGCCGCTTGCGCAGCTGCTTCATTGCTGATATCCGCTACCACGCTTTGCGCGCCGAGACGTGCAGCCTGGGCCGCGACGGCTTCGGCGTTCATGTCCACCAGCATCACTTTGGCACCAGCAGCCACCAGCATTTCAGCAGTGGCGGCACCGAGGCCGGACGCACCGCCGGTGACGAGAAAAACCTTGTTTTCGATCTGCATCATTGTTTCCTTGGATTCAAGCTGAAACGTTCTTCGCGGCGGCCTCTTGAGCCTTGGCGATTTCCTGGTTGCGCAAGATAAAGCGCTGCAATTTGCCGCTTGGGGTTTTCGGCAACTCGCTGACAAATTCAATTTCACGGGGGTACGCGTGCGCCGCCAGACGCTTGCGCACGTGTTGGCGCAGCTCTTCGGCGAGCGCTGGTTCGGCACGGTATTGCGGGCTGAGCACGACGAAAGCTTTCACCAGCTCGGTGCGCTCCGGGTCGGGTTTGCCGATCACCGCCGCTTCGACCACTGCCGGATGTTCGATCAATGCACTTTCCACGTCGAACGGGCCAACGCGGTAGCCGGACGTGGTGATCACGTCGTCGCTGCGGCCGACGAAGCTGATGCTGCCGTCCGGGTTCCACTCGACGGTGTCGCCGCTCAGGTAATAGTTGCCGACGAAGGCCTTGGTCGGTGCGCCTTCGTAACCGCCGAACCAGCACATCGGCGACTGGGTACGGTCGATGGCCAGAATGCCTGGCTGGCCGACGCCCAGTTCTTTGTATTCGTCATCGAGCACCACGATGCGATGGCCCGGCGAGGCGAAACCGGCAGCGCCGACGTGCACCGGATGATCGAGGCCGTGGTGATTGCACAAAACCATGCCCAGTTCGGTCTGGCCGTAATGGTCGTGGATCACTACGTCGAGGTTATCGGAAAACCAACGGATCACTTCCGGGTTCAGCGGCTCGCCGGCGCTGCTGACGATGCGCAGTTTGCCCTTGATCGAGCGGGCAAACTCGTCGCCACCGGCAATCAGCAAGCGATACGCTGTGGGTGAGCCGGTGAGGTTGGTGATTCTGTATTTGTTGATCACCCGGCAGGTGCTTTCGAGGGTGAACGGGCCATCGTAAAAGGTGATCGGATGCCCCATCGCCATCGGCCCGGTGACGCCGAAATAGATTCCGTAGGCCCAGCCCGGATCGGCGACGTTCCAGAATGCGTCTTCGGGGCGCAGGTCTACGGCATCACGGGTGTAATTCTGGAACGCGACGATCGCCTTGAGCGGCACCGACAGCGCTTTCGACGGGCCGGTGGTGCCCGAGGTGAACATCAGCAGGAACGGGTCTTCGCCAGTCAGCAATACCGGTTCGCAGACGTTGGAATAGTTGGCCAGTTCGGCCCAGAAACTGAAATCACCCCGAACAATACCTTGGCCTTTCGGGCCACCCACGGTGACGATGGTCGGGCAGTCAGCCACTTCAGCGAGTTTCGGGCGGTTGACGGCATCCGTCACCACCACGGCGGCGCCGGAGCTGTTGAGGCGATGTTCGATGGCTTTCGGACCGAAGGCGGTAAACAGCGGCTGATAGACCGCGCCGATGCGCCAGGTGGCGAACACGGTGATCAGTAATTCGATGTTGCGTGGCAAGAGACCGGCGACTTTGTCGCCCTTCTTCACGCCCTGGGCCAGCAGGAAATTGGCAAATCGCGCAGCTTTGTCCTGCAAGTCGCTGAAGGTGTAGGTCGCGCTGGCGCCGTCGCGGCCTTCCCAGAACAGCGCGATGCGCCCCGGCAAGGCATGCCTGTCGCAACACTCGACGCAGGCGTTGAGTGCGCTCAACGACCCTGTGAGTGCGGCATCGACGGTGTGCTGATAATTGAACTGTGACGTGGCAGACAAGTAATCGCGCATTGCCAGAATCCCTGTGTATTTTTATTAGGTTGGGGAACCGTAAATAACAGGGAAATACTCGCTCTGCGCGGGGTGCGGGACAATGGTCAAAGCTATCAAGTTGTGTGACTGGTTTGGCCAAGGTTCAAGGGATGCGTCGCCTGGGCGGACGCCTTCGCGGGCAAGCCCGCTCCCACA
Organism: Pseudomonas sp. PME37.24/025; assembly: GCF_055556615.1. Classification (NCBI taxonomy): domain Bacteria; kingdom Pseudomonadati; phylum Pseudomonadota; class Gammaproteobacteria; order Pseudomonadales; family Pseudomonadaceae; genus Pseudomonas; species Pseudomonas sp. PME37.24/025. The sequence continues at coordinate 71,317 of NZ_JBVHNK010000018.1, read as the reverse complement.
GGTTTTGCGGCGTGTACGACATTTATGATCACCGCGTATCACTGTGGGAGCGGGCTTGCCCGCGATGGCGCCAGATCAGGCACCACACAATCCGGATCAGTCAGCTCCGTTAAGTGGGTTCACCACCGCCCCTGTAGGAGCGAGGCTGCCCGCGAAGACGCCAGACCAATCAACACACCATCCGGATCAACTGGCTTCGTTAAGAATCAAACTCCGATAATGCCCCGGATTAGACCCCGACCACTTGCGAAACGCCTTGTAGAACGAACTCGCATCGGCAAACCCCAAACGGGTGGCGATTTCGGCGAAGCTGATGGCCGGTTCGGCCAGCCAGACGATGGCCAATTCCTTGCGCACGCTGTCCTTGAGCCCCTGATACGTCTGGCCCTCTTCGGCCAGTCGGCGGCGCAGGGTCGAGGCCGACATGCACAGTCGCTGCGCCAGCGCCTCGGTTTCCGGCCAGTGTTCGGCGGGCAGTTGCCGTAAGTCGTGCTTGATCCGACTGGCCAGGCTTTCGGGGTCGCGATACTTGACCAGAATATTCGCCGGCGCATGGGCGAGGAATCGCTTCAGTTCTTCAGGGCTGCGCTTGATCGGCAAATCCAGGCAGTCAGCGGAGAAAATCATCCGCGTGCGCGGCCGGTCGAACCGCAGGTTCTCGGAGAACATCACCCGATAGTCATCACAAAAATCCGGCGCCGGGCAACGCAACTCAATGGCCAGGATCGGTATCCGCCGCCCCGCCAACCAACAGGCCACGCCGTGCACGATCATCCAGTAAGTGAAGTAGGTGAAGGCACGGCGCGGGTCTTCGTCGTCCTCCAGCAGAACGATTTCCGCCAGGCTTTGCTGACGAACCAATTGCGCGGGCATGCGCTCCAGCATCAACGACAGAAAGCTCAGGCCTGAAGTCAGCCCGGCGGCCAGGCTCGACTGAACCATGGAGCAACGACACAGAAACTCCAGGCTGCCGGACTTGAGCTTGCGCGGGTCCATGCCAAAAAACTCATCGTCCCCGCGCCGGGCCAGCAAGCGCCACAACCTTGCATAAGCAGTGGCCGGAACACGGGCGTCGGTGGTTTCCAGCAGTGCCGGATCGATGCCGACCTTGTTCAACACCTCTTCGGTGGCAGCGCCCGGGGCACAACTTTGCAACAGCGCTTCACGCACCAGTTGAATGGAGATGGTGTCTTTTTCCGACATTGACCGTGGCGAGCCTTGTTATTTGAGTGGTGGGCATATTAGCGCAGCCACCAGCCCGGTGCAGATCCCTGTGGGCAGCCTGAATCCTGTGGGAGCGGGCTTGCCCGCGAAGGGGCCATAACAGTCAACATCGATGTCGCCTGACACACCTTCCCCGCCGTGTTAACCCTCACAAAATCCGATACAACAACCGCTCGATCCTTACCCGACTCACACGCTTGAGAAACTTGGCCACTCCCGACGGGTAATCCGGCAGCGTTTCCAGATCCTGATACCGCTCAATACGGCTGGTGTGCTGGAAAATCTCCGCCAGCTCTTTACCGCGCGGCTCCAGCAATTCACCTTTCGGATCATCGATCAGCAACGCGTTTTCCAGGTCGAGACGGAACGCTCGCGGGTTGAGGTTGTTGCCGGTCAGCAAGGTATAACGCTGATCGATCCACATGCCCTTCAGGTGATAGGTGTTGTCGCCATCCTTCCACAAATGCAGGTTCAGCTTGCCACTGTCGATGCTGCGCTGATGGCGCTTGGCGAAGCGTCGCAAACTGATCTCGTATAGATACGGCAGCGCCGCGATCACCTTGAACGGTTCGCTCGGCGGAATGTAGAAATCGTTGGCGGTTTTGTCGCCGACGATGATGTCGATTTTCACGCCCCGCGCCAAGGCCCGATTGATTTCCCGGGTCACCGCCAGCGGCAGGTTGAAGTACGGCGTGCAGATGGTCAGCTGGTGTTGGGCGCTGGCGATCAGCTCGCAGATCACCCGACTCAGCGGGTTGTTCTTGCCCACACCGAGCAATGGACTGACGGATAAACCGCCCTTCGCCGTGCTGCCCGTCGTGGTGTCGTACGCCGCGTGCTTGAGACGGCTGCGCAGGTCGCCGATGTCGTTGCGCAGGCTGCGGGTGGTCGGCAGATTTGGCAGATCGAGGCGATGCACCGCCTTGGAGGCGATCAGACCGTGCTGAATCAAGTGCTGCATCGAGTCAGCCAGCGCGTGGCTCTGCAGCAGGTGATAACGGTCGAAGCGGTACTTGTCGAATTTGTGCAGGTAAACGTTGTTCAGGCTCGCACCGCTGTAGAGCACGCAATCGTCGATCACAAAGCCTTTCAAATGCAGCACGCCGAACAACTCGCGGGTCTGCACCGGCACGCCGTACACCGGCACCACGCTTTCGTGGGTGCGGGTCGTTTCCTGATACCAGGCCGAGTTGCCCGGCTGCTTGCCGGCACCGATCAAACCGCGCTGGGCGCGCAGCCAGTCCACGACCACCACCACGTCCAGTTCCGGACGCGCCAGTTTGGCTGCGTGCAGGGCATCGAGGATTTCCTGTCCGGCTTCGTCCTGTTGCAGGTACAGCGCGACGATATAGATGCGCTGGGTGGCCTGGGCGATTTGTTCCAGCAGGCAACGACGGAACTCGGCGGCGCCAGAGAGGATGGTGACGGCATCGGCGGTCAGCGGAAAACTGCGCAGTTTAGGCAGCAGAGAGCGTTTGAAAAGCGACGGCATAGGGCTCGCAAAGGGTCGAATCCGAAGAACCCGAGAGCTTACACCATGGATGGGTTTGGGTCTTGTGGCTGTCCGTTCTGACCCCATCGCGGGCAAGCCCGCTCCCACAAGAACAGCGCTATACCTGTGGGAGCGGGCTTGCCCGCGATGGCAATTTCACAGGCGCAAAAATAACCTCTTGACCAAGGAGAACGATCATTCTACTGTTAGCCGCATGAACGAAATCACTAGCAACGACACACGCGACATCATTCTGGATGTCACCGAAAAGTTGATCTACAAAAGTGGCATCGCTGCCACTGGCATGGACCTTTTGGTGAAAACCGCCGGCGTTTCCAGAAAAAGTATTTACCGCTACTTTGCCAACAAGGAGGAGCTCATCGTTGCGGCCCTGCAACGCCGTGATGTGCGCTGGATGAATTGGTATCGAAGCGAAGTCGGCAAGGCGCAAACCCCGGCCGACCGGCTGCTCAACCTGTTTACCGTGCTCAAGACCTGGTTCGCCTCCGAAGGCTTCCGCGGCTGCGCATTCATCAATACCAGCGGCGAAACCGGCGATGCGCAAGACCCGGTTCGCCTGGTCGCCAAAGACCACAAACAGAAGCTGCTCGACTACGTGCGCGAGCTCTGTACCGAACATGGCGCACAAGACCCGCAGACGCTGGCCAAACAGCTGCTGATCCTGATCGACGGTGCCATTACCGTAGCGCTTGTGATGGGTGACCACAGTGCCGCCGATAATGCGCAATGCATGGCGCGAAAGTTATTGGACCTGTAACACTTTTAATAAGCCCGACAACGTGCTTGAACGTTAACTTGATAGGGAGAATTTATATGTCTACTGCCGAAGTTCGTCCGCCATTGCCGCCGTTTACCCGTGAATCAGCCATCGAAAAAGTTCGCCTGGCCGAAGACGGCTGGAACTCCCGCGATCCGGAACGGGTGTCCCTGGCCTACACCCTGAACACCCAATGGCGTAACCGCGCCGAGTTCGCCCATAACCGCGAAGAAGCCAAAGCTTTCCTGACCCGCAAATGGGCCAAAGAACTGGACTACCGCCTGATCAAGGAACTTTGGGCCCATGGCGACAACCGCATCGCCGTGCGTTACGCCTACGAATGGCATGACGACTCGGGTAACTGGTTCCGTTCCTATGGCAACGAGAATTGGGAGTTCGACGAGAACGGCTTGATGTTCAACCGTTACGCCTGCATCAACGACATGCCGATCAAGGAAAGCGACCGCAAGTTCCACTGGCCGCTGGGCCGCCGGCCGGATGATCACCCGAGTCTTTCCGACCTCGGTCTGTAACTTCACCGAGATCTACTGTGGGAGCGGGCTTGCCCGCGATGGCGAAGTTACAGACAACTTATTTGTTGAATGTGAAACCGTCATCGCGGGCAAGCCCGGCTCCCACAGGGTTTTATGGTGTTCAGGCGACCGCAGCCTGATGCCTGATAGCCGCTTTGGCCTCCAGCTCCCGCACCAACGGCAATACCCGCTTCCCGAAGTATTCCACCTCCTCCTGAAAGTGCAGAAACCCCGCCAGCACCAAATCCACGCCCACCGCTTTCAACGCGACGATCCGCTCGGCAATCTGTTGTGGTGTGCCGATCAAATTGGTCTTGAAACCATCGTTGTATTGCACCAGATCTTCAAACGTCGATTTCGCCCAGTTGCCCTCGCCCTCGGGTGACGCCCTGCCCGCCTGTTTCGCTGCATCGCCAAACGCGTTCACAGCTTCGGGGTCGGCCTGATCGATGATCTGCGCCAGCACCGCCCGCGCCTCTTCTTCGGTGTCGCGGGCGATGACGAAAGCATTCACCCCAACCTTCACCGAATGATTGTTCGCCGCCGCTTTCGTACGAATGTCATCGACCTGAGCCTTGATGCCTTCGGGGGTGTTGCCGTTGGTGAAGTACCAGTCCGAAACCCGCGCCGCCATGTCCCGGGCCGCACGGGAACTGCCACCCTGGAAGACTTCCGGCTGACCCAGTGGCTTGGGTTTGAGGCTGTAGTTGTCGAAGCGGTAGAAGTCGCCGCGAAAGGTGAAATTGTCCTGGGTCCAGATGCCCTTCAATGCGCGAATAAATTCTTCGGAGCGGCGATAACGTTCGTCGTGTTCCAGCCAATGTTCACCAATGGCCTGAAACTCGCCCTTGAACCAGCCGCTGACAATGTTCACCGCCACTCGGCCGTTAGTCAGTTGATCGATGGTCGCCAATTGCTTGGCCGCCAATGCCGGCTGCCAAGGCCCCGGCAAAATCGCCGCGATGACTTTCAGTTTGCTGGTCGCGGCCAGCAGTGCATGGCTGAAGGCAACGGATTCATGCTGGAACTCGGCGCCATAACCGGCGGTGAAACGAATCTGCGTAAGGGCATACTCGAACCCCGCCTCTTCGGCCAGTTGCGCCAGTTTGCGGTTGTAGTCGATGCCCCAGTGGGTGCGCTGCTCGATCTTGCTGACCACCAGCCCACCGCTGACGTTCGGCACCCAGTAGGCAAATTTGACGGCTTGCTGACTCATTGGCGTGTCCTCGGGTTTTCAGGGAAGTCCTGAGGTCAGAGCAGCAACCGTGCCAGCGCTGAATCTTCAGGCGACACTGTGGCGAGGGAGCTTGCTCCCGCTTGAGTGCGCAGCGCTCACAAATATTTTGGGGCCGCTGCGCAGCCCAGCGGGAGCAAGCTCCCTCGCCACAGGTATGTGATGTGCTGAAGCAATTTGCTGATGCATTGTTGGCACAGCAACAGTTCAGGCCACGCCGAAATCCACAACATCCAATAAACCATGGTCTGCGAGCTTCGGCATGGACCGTGCAATCCCCTATGGCATTCACTGCCCAGGAGCTGTCCCATGACCGAACATCAAGTAATCAACCCGCTGTCCATCGGCACTGACTATGAAGTGCTGGCCTCACGCTTTCGGCCGATCTTCCAGCGCATCGCCGCCGGTGCCGTTGAGCGCGAACAAAGCCGCAGCCTGCCTTACGAACCGATTCAATGGCTCAAGGAGGCTGGCTTCGGCGCGGTGCGGGTGCCGGTTGAATACGGCGGTGGCGGCGCGTCCCTGCCGCAGCTGTTCGAATTGCTGATCGAACTGGCCGAAGCGGATTCCAACGTACCCCAAGCCCTGCGCGGGCATTTTGCCTTTGCCGAGGACCGTTTGAACTCACCGCCGGGGCCGGGCCGGGATCTGTGGTTCAAACGCTTTGTCGAGGGTGACATCGCCGGCAATGCCTGGACCGAGATCGGCGCCGTGACGATCGGAGATGTGATTACCAAGGTCTCGCCCCACGGCGATCAGTGGCGGCTCAACGGTGAGAAGTTCTACAGCACCGGTAGCATTTTCTCTGACTGGATCGATGTCTATGCCCAACGCAGCGACACCGGTGGCGATGTGATCGCTGCGGTCCGCACACGCCAACCGGGAATTGTGCAGAGCGATGACTGGGACGGTTTCGGCCAGCGCACCACGGGCAGCGGCACGTCGCGGTTTATCGAGGCGCAAGTGGACGCCGAGAACATCATCGACTTCGCCACCCGCTTCAAATACCAGACGGCGTTTTATCAATTGGTGCTGCTGGCGACCCTCGCCGGGATTGGCCGCGCCGCATTGCGCGATGTGGCGCATCAGGTACGCGAGCGCAAACGCATCTACAGCCACGGCAATGCACAGCGGGTCAGCGAGGATTCGCAAGTGCAGCAGGTGGTGGGTGAAGTGGCTGCGTGGGTGTATGCCGCCGAAGCCAGTGCCTTGAAGGCTGCGCTGCCGGCGCAACGGGCTTATCTGGCGCGGTTCTCCGGGGATGAAGCGCTGGAGCACGCGGCGAATGTGGCGGCGGAGATTGAGTCGGCCAAGGCTCAGGTGGTGGTCTCGGAGTTGATCCAGCGGGCGACCACGACGCTGTTCAATGCCTTGGGCGCTTCGGATGTTCGCGAAGGTAAATCGCTGGACCGGCATTGGCGCAATGCGCGGACCGTGTCGTCGCACAATCCGGTGATCTACAAGGCACGGATTGTCGGGGACTGGGCGATTAACGGGACCGAACCGCCGTTTGTGTGGCAGATCGGTAATGGACCTGAGCGCACGTGATGTGTCGTCGGGGCTGACGCCTTCGCGAGCAAGCCCGCCCCCACATTCGAGCGAACTCCTTCAGGGGAATGCGATTAAATGTGGAAGCGGGCTTGCTCGCGAATGGGCCAGACCGGTCGCCGCAGAGTTTGGATATGGGTAAGATACCGGCCTTCCCCCGCAGCCCCTCTTCTGCGCCCTGCCGAATAAGCCCATTCCATGCCTTTCGAACTCAGCGTTGACCTCACCACCCTGGCCGTTCTGGCCCTCGTCGCTTTCATTGCCGGTTTCATCGACGCCATCGCCGGCGGAGGCGGTCTGTTGACTACTCCGGCGCTGCTGACCGCCGGCCTGCCGCCGCACCTGGTGCTGGGCACCAACAAGCTCAGTTCGACCTTCGGCTCGGCCACTGCCAGTTTCACCTTCTACCGGCGCAAGCTGTTCCATCCTCGGCAGTGGACGCACGCCATCGTCGGCACACTGGTAGGCGCACTCACCGGCGCCGTGGTCGCTCATTACTTGCCGGCGGAATGGCTGAACAAGATGTTGCCGGTGATCGTTTTCGCTTGCGGTCTTTATCTGTTGTTCGGCGGCACACCGAAGGCGCCGCTGGACAGCGACGCGCCGATCAAGAAAAAGTGGCAATCGACCCAAGGCTTCAGCCTCGGTTTCTACGACGGCGTGGCCGGGCCGGGAACGGGCGCGTTCTGGACCGTCAGCAGCCTGCTGCTCTACCCCATCGACCTGGTCAAGGCCAGCGGCGTGGCGCGCAGCATGAACTTCGTCAGCAACATCGCGGCGCTGTCGGTGTTCATATTTTCCGGGCAGGTGGACTGGATCATCGGCCTGAGCATGGGCCTGTCGGTGATGGTCGGCGCCTTCTTCGGCGCGCGCACCGCCATCAGCGGCGGTGCGAAATTCATTCGCCCGGTGTTCATCACCGTGGTGCTCGGCTTGACCGTCCGGTTAGCCTGGCAGCACTGGTTCAGCGTGGCCTAAGCGCCGCGCCACATAGACGTCGATCAGGTAACGGGCAATCGAGCGTGACGCCGGCAATGGCGGCAGCTCGTGCACGTTGAACCACTGGGCGTCTTCGATCTCGTCTTCCTGACAGACAATCTCGCCCCCGGCGTACTCGGCGTGAAAACCGAGCATCATCGAATGCGGGAACGGCCAGCATTGACTGCCCATGTACTGGATGTTCTTGACCTCGATCTGCACCTCTTCGCGGACCTCGCGAATCAAGCAGTCTTCGGCCGACTCACCCGGCTCGGCAAATCCCGCCAAGGTGCTATAGACCCCGGGTACAAAACGTGGCGAACGGGCCAGCAGAACTTCGTCGCCACGGGTCACCAGCACGATCATGCTCGGTGAAATGCGCGGATAGTGGCGTATGTCACACGGCTCACAGTACATCGCCCGCTCACGCGGCACCTGGCTCATCACCTGCCCGCAATTGCCGCAGAAGCGATGTTCACGAGCCCATGTACCGATTTGCGCGGCATAGCCGAGCACCTTGTAGACGGTGTGATCGCCCTCGAGCATGAACGCCCGCAGGCCTTTCCAGTTGCAGCCCGGCACTTCGCTGTGACTGCGCAGCTCCAGCAGGTAGACCGGTTCACCATCCAGGTGACCGATGCCATGCTCGGCGAGAATCGACAAGTCCTGACGCTTGAGCCATTCCCGTGGAAACAGCGCGCCATTGTCATCGAACAAAAAACCTTCGGGGCTGCGCGCCACGGCCCAACCGCCGGGTTGATCGGTGTCCAGTACTGCAGTGGTCCAGCGTGAAATCATGGTTAATCAGTCCAGAAATTCGGGTTTCTGTTTGCTCATATGGGCGGCCATGGCCACGCGCAGATCGGTGGATTGCAGCATGGCGGCGTTCCAGGTGGCGACGTATTCGAGGCCGTCGTCGATGCGATGGTCGCGCATGTAGCTGATCATCTCTTTGGTACCGGTGACGGCAATCGGCGACTTGCCGGCGATCTCACGGGCAATGCCCATCACGCCTTCAAGGAGGCTGGCGGCATCGCTATAGACGCGATTGACCAGGCCAATGTTGCGCGCTTCATCGGCGCCAAAGGTGCGACCAGTGTAAGCCAGTTCACGCAGCATGCCGTCACCGATTATCCGTGGCAAGCGTTGCAAAGTGCCCACATCGGCCGCCATGCCGATGTCGATTTCCTTGATGGAAAATTGCGCGCCCTCGGCCGCGTAACGCATGTCGCAGGCCGAAATCAGGTCGATGGCGCCACCCAGGCAATAACCCTGAATCGCCGCCAGCACTGGTTTGCGGCAGTTGTCGACGGCGTTGAACGAGGTTTGCAGTGCGAGGATCTTGCGCCGTAGCAGGCGCGCATTGCGGCCGACATCCTTGCCCAGCTCGTTGGCCACACCGGCCAGCATCATCAGGTCAATGCCCGAAGAAAAATGCTTGCCGGCACCACTGAGTACCACCACCCGCACTTCATCGGTATCGTCAATCCACTGGAAAATCTCGATGATCTCGCTCCAGAACGCGGCGTTCATCGCATTGATCTTTTCCGGGCGGTTGATCTGCACATGGGCGATGTTGTCGGCCAGTTCGACGCTGAAGGCGGTGTATTGAGACATGGCAGTGATCCTTTACCGGGCAGAATATGAGGTCCGAACTATAACAAGGCATCCGTGTCGGCAGTAAGGCAGCGGTTCGGCCAAATGCGGGACTGGCTCAGGGTTCTTTAGTGCCAGGGCCGGCCAATCGCGGGCAAGCCCGCTCCCACAGGGATTTGATGTGGACACAGATTTTGTGAACATCACCGACCACTGTGGGAGCGGGCTTGCCCGCGATTGGCCGCACCACTGAAATTATTGAGAAACCGGCTTAGCGCACGAGCAAAGTTGTCACTATGCTTGCACCTGACTTTCCAAGGAGGAACCCTACCCATGCCAATTTCTTCACGTGCAGCCTTGCTGGTTATCGACGTACAGAACGACTTCATCCCCGGCGGTCAACTACCGGTGCCCGAGGGCGACCTGATCGTGCCCTTGATCAACCGCCTCGGCCGCCAGTTCAAACAGGTCATCATTGCCCAGGACTGGCACCCACCCGGCCACGCCTCATTCGCTTCCAGCCACCCGGGACGCAAACCTTACGACGTGATTCAGTTGCCTTACGGCGAGCAGACACTTTGGCCTGAGCATTGCGTGCGGGCCACACCCGGCGCCGAGTTCCACTCAGAGCTGGACCTGCCCCACGCCCAACTGATCATCCGCAAGGGCTGCAATCCAGACATCGACAGTTATTCGGCGTTTCTGGAAGCAGATCGAACCACGACCACAGGCTTGGCCGGATACCTTAAAGAGCGCGGCATCGACACGGTTTACATGGTCGGGCTGGCACTGGATTTCTGCGTGATGTTTTCTGCGCTGGACGCGCGGGCGGCGGGGTTCAATGCGTTTGTGGTGCTGGATGCATGTCGGGCGATTGATCTGGATGGATCGCTGGCGGCAGCAATTGACCGGATGCAGGTGGCGGGGGTCGGGTTGATTCCATCAACCGAAATACTCGGATGAACGCTCAATAATCTGTGACTGGTGATTCCTGTGGCGAGGGGGCTTGCCCCCGTTGGGTCGCGAAGCGGCCCCCTGCATTTCTTCAGTCACATCACGGAGGCAGGATTGGCGACTGCTGCGCAGCCGAACGGGGCGGTGCGGCGTTCCGACAAGCCCCCTCGCCACAGGGATGTCGCAAGATTCAGACAGGTGTCGGCAGCCAAAGTCGAAACCGCGCACCACCCAGCGGCGATGCTTGTGCAGTGAGCGTTCCACCCTGTGCTTCCAGCGCCCGGCGGCTGATCGCCAAGCCCAACCCAAACCCACCCGTTGCGCGATCCCTACTACGATCCAGCCGATAGAACGGCTCGAAAATCCGCTCCCGCTCTTCCTCCGGAATGCCAATGCCATCGTCATCCACCCAGATCTCACAGCCCTTGGCGCACACCTGCACGCCGATTTGAATCCGTTTTTCGCAATAGCGCATGGCGTTGCGCAGCAGGTTCTGGATCGCCCGGGCGGTCAATCGCGGGTCTAGCGAGAAGCGTTCGAGCTGGCCGTAAAGCAGCACATCGATGACGATTTCCGGGGACTCCAGTTCTTCGTCGACACTGCCCAGGATGCTGTCGATGAACTCATCCAGCGATACATCGACCTGCTCCGGCAATTGCGCCGGGTTTTGCAATCGACTGTAGGACAGCAGCTCCAGCACCAGTTCATCCAGTTCGCGAATGTGCGCGACTAGACCTTGCAGACGTTCACGACTGGCGGCCGGCAAATCGTCGGACAACGCCAGCGCCAGGCCAAAATCCAGGCGCGTCAATGGCGTGCGCAATTCGTGGGACACCGCATTGAGCAGATCGCGCTGCTGGTTGAGCAGATTTTCAATGTCACCGGCCATGGTGTCGAACACGTTGGCCAGGCTGCCAATGTTGGAACTGGGGGAAATCTGCGTGCGCTCGCTCAAGTGCCCCTTGCCGAAGCGTTCGGCGGTGCCTTTGAGGCGTTCCAGGTCGCGCCAGTGCGGGCGCAACCACAGCAACAGACAGGCGAGCATGGTCGCGCCGATCAGCACGTTGATGCTCCAGTACAGCCAACTGACATCCGTGGGGTCCGGTGGCACAACCATTTCCACGACCAACTGCTCGTTCAACGGCGTCACGGCCAAGGTGCGCCAGCCCCAATCGCCAATGCGCACGACGTTCTCCCCGCGCTGCAAGCGAGCACGTTCATCCAGGGTAAACTCGGCGTCGTCGTTGCGGGCCAGCACAATGTGCAGCGGTTGAAATTCCTTGTCCATTTCGTCTGCCAGCGCCGGCCACTGCTCAATCGGCACCGCGCGAAACTGCTTGACGATCAGGGTTTGCAAGCCTCGGGAGTAATCGAGGTTGTAGGTCATGAAGCGCTCATGGAAGACCTGGATCACCAGGTCCGGCACCAGGTAGATCGCCGCGCTGAACGAGACGATGGTCACCAGATAGAGGCGAAACAGGATTCTGAACATCGACTCAACATTCCCACTCGGAACGGCTGAACAGGTAGCCCTTGCCCCACACGGTTTTGATCTTGCGCGCCTCGCCGGCGTGGTCGTCGAACTTGCGTCGCAGCTTGGAGATGGCCACGTCCACCGAGCGGTCGGTGCCGTTGAATTCAATTCCGCGCAAGCGTTGCAGAATCTGGTCGCGGCTCAGCACTTCGCCGGCATGCCGGGCCAGCACCACCAGCAGGTTGTATTCACCGCTGGACAGTTCGACCAGTTGCTCGCGCCAGGTCACGGTGCGCTCGGACAGGTCGATGCACAGATTGCCCATGACAATGCGGTCATTGGCGTTCAGCGGTTCGCTGAGGCTGCTACGGCGCAGCAAGGTCCGCACCCGGGCCAACAAGACGCGAGGCTCGCAAGGTTTGGTGACGTAGTCGTCGGCCCCCATCTCCAGGCCCAGCACTTGATCGTGACTGTCGTCGCGGGCGGTGAGCATCAGGATCGGCAAGGTCGCAGAATCGGCTCGCAGCAAGCGGCAGACTTGTAGACCGTCGAGCCCCGGCAGCATCAGATCGAGAATCACCAGGTCCGGAGGATTGACCCGCGCTCGTTCGCGCACATGATCGCCACGGTTGATCACGCTGACGCAATAGCCGTTGCGTTCCAGGTAGCTGGAAATCAGCTCGGAGAGCGCGGTGTCGTCTTCGACCAGGAGGATGTTGGGCATGGGTGTTTCCAGAAAGTGCAGTGGCGCCGGATAGATCGTCATCGCGGGCAAGCCCGCTCCCACAGGGATTTGATGTGGACACAGATTTTGTGAACATCACCGACCACTGTGGGAGCGGGCTTGCCTGCGATAGCGGTACATCTATCGCAATAAATTTCAAGGCGCCAAGGATATACACCCTCACGCTCGCGCGAGCAAAACCCTTACACAATTTCACACACCCCCTACAAAGCTTAACCGCTACCCTCGCCGCCCCCCCGTAGGATACGGGAGGTCATTATTGGGGTATTTACATGTCAAAGAATCTGCTTGCCCGGCTCAGCCTGATTGCACTGGCGTTGACGCTGAGCGCTTGTGACCAGTCCTCGACCGCCGAAGAACAGGCGCCGCTGGCCACCGTGCGGATCGAAACCATCGAAGCGCGGCCGCTGTCGATCAGCAGCGAACTGAGCGGGCGGATTGCCGCGCCACGGATTGCTGAAGTGCGCGCCCGTGTTGCCGGCGTGGTGTTGCAACGCGCCTTTCGCGAAGGCAGCGACGTAAAAAAAGGCGACGTTCTATTCCGTATCGACCCGGCGCCGTTCAAGGCCGACCTGGACAGTGCCGAAGCCGCATTACGCAAAGCCGAGGCAAACGCGTTCCAGGCCAGACTGCAAGAGCAGCGTTACGCCCAGTTGATCGAAGGCAACGCCATCAGCGGCCAGGATTACGACAACGCCCGAGCCAATGCCCGGCAGACCGCCGCCGATGTCGCCGCCAACAAAGCCGCCGTGGACCGGGCGAAGCTGAACCTGGGTTACGCCACTGTCACGGCGCCGATTTCCGGGCGCATCGGCCGGGCTCTGGTGACTGAAGGCGCGCTGGTTGGGCAGAACGAAACCACGCCGCTGGCGTTGATTCAGCAGTTGAACCCGATCCACGCGGACCTGACGCAATCGACCCGTGAACTCAACGACCTGCGTCGGGCCTTCCGTTCCGGCCAGTTAAAGGAAGTGGGCCAAGGTCAGGCCAAAGCCACCCTAATCCAGGACGACGGCAGCCTCTATCCGCTGCCGGGCAAATTGCTGTTCACCGACATTACCGTCGACCCGGGCACCGGTCAGATCATTCTGCGCAGCGAGTTTCCCAACCCGGACCTCGACTTGCTGCCGGGCAGCTTCGTTCGCGTGCGTCTGGAGCAAGCGTTCAATCAGCAAGGCATCAGCGTGCCGCAACGGGCCATCCAGCGTGACAGCGCCGGCATCGCCCAAGTATTGCTGCTCGACGCCGAGCAGCGGGTCGGCCAGCAACCGGTCGAACTGGGCGCGGTGCAGAACGATCGCTGGATCGTCACCCATGGCCTCAAGTCCGGCGACCGCATTGTCACCGAAGGCCTGCAACATGCGCGCCCCGGTGAAAAAGTCCAGATAGATGACACCCCTCTTCCACTTGCCCAGGTTTCTGGTCAGTAAGCAGGACGCTTTTTTATGCCGCAGTTCTTTATCGACCGCCCGGTGTTCGCCTGGGTGATTGCCTTGTTCATCCTGCTGGCCGGTGCGTTGGCCATTGTGCAGTTGCCGGTGGCGCAGTATCCGAACGTTGCGCCGCCGAAAGTCGAAATCTATGCCACCTACCCGGGCGCTTCGGCGCAGACCGTGGATGAAAGTGTGGTCAGCCTGATTGAGGAAGAACTCAACGGCGCCGATCATCTGCTGTATTTCGAATCCCAGAGCAGCCTCGGCAGCGCCACCATCACCGCGACGTTCCAGCCGGGCACTGACCCGGAGATGGCGCAGGTCGATGTGCAAAACCGTCTCAAAGTGGTCGAGTCACGTTTACCGCAAGCCGTCACCCAGCAAGGCTTGCAGGTGGAGAAAGTCTCCGCCGGTTTCCTGCTGTTGATCACCCTCACCTCCAGCGATGGCAAGCTCGACGACGTGGCGCTCAGCGATTACCTGGCGCGCAACGTGATGAACGAGATCAAGCGCCTGGACGGTGTCGGCAAGGCCCAGTTGTACGGTGCCGAACGGGCGATGCGGATCTGGATCGATCCGCAGAAACTGATTGGCTTCAACCTGACCCCGGCCGATGTCAACGCCGCCATCGTTGCGCAAAATGCTCAGGTTTCCGCGGGCAGCATCGGCGACTTGCCGACCCGCACCACGCAGGAAATCACCGCGACCATTCTGGTCAAAGGCCAGTTGTCGACGCCTGAAGAATTCGCCGACATCGTGCTCAAGGCCAACCCTGACGGCTCCACGGTGCGCATCGGTGATGTCGCGCGGGTCGAGATCGGCAGCCAGGAATATCAGTTTTCCACGCGGTTGAACGGCAAACCGTCGACCGCCGTCAGCGTGCAACTGTCGCCGGGCGCCAATGCCCTGAGCACCGCGACCCTGGTGCGGGCAAAAATGGATGAACTGGCGCGCTACTTCCCGGCCGGCGTCGAATACAAGATTCCGTACGACACCTCGCCCTTCGTCAAAGTCTCGATCACCAAAGTGGTCTACACCCTCGTCGAGGCGATGGTGCTGGTGTTCGCGGTGATGTTCCTGTTCCTGCAGAACATCCGCTACACGCTGATTCCGACGCTGGTGGTGCCAGTGGCATTGATGGGCACTTTCGCGACCATGCTCTTGCTGGGTTTCTCGATCAACGTGCTGACCATGTTCGGCATGGTGCTGGCCATCGGTATTCTGGTGGACGACGCCATTGTGGTGGTGGAGAACGTCGAGCGGATCATGGCCACCGAAGGCCTGTCGCCCAAGGACGCGACGCGCAAGGCGATGAAACAGATCACCGGGGCAATCATCGGCATCACCCTGGTGCTGGTGGCCGTGTTCATTCCGATGGCGTTCATGCAGGGCTCGGTCGGAGTGATTTACCGGCAGTTTTCGCTGTCGATGGCCACGTCGATTCTGTTCTCGGCGTTCCTCGCCCTGACCTTGACCCCGGCGCTGTGCGCGACGCTGCTCAAACCGATTGCCAAAGGTGAACATCATGAAAAAAGCGGATTTTTCGGCTGGTTCAACCGTCGTTTCGAGCAACTGACCGAGCGCTATCAGGGCTGGGTCGCCTATGCGTTGAAACGCACCGGGCGTTACCTGTTGATTTACGGCGTGCTGCTGATCGGTCTGGGATTGTGCTTCAGTCGCCTGCCCTCCTCATTCCTGCCGGTGGAAGACCAGGGTTACACCATCACCGACATTCAACTGCCACCGGGCGCGAGCAAGAACCGCACGGTGCAGGTGGTCGAGCAGATCGAAGCGCACAACGCCACCGAACCGGGCGTTGGCGACAGCACGGTGATTCTCGGTTTCAGCTTCTCCGGCAGCGGGCAGAACGCCGCACTGGCGTTCACCACGCTCAAGGATTGGTCGGATCGGGGCAGCGATGACTCGGCGAGTTCGATTGCCGACCGCGCCAACATCGCGCTCAGTCAGATCAAGGACGCCATGGCCTTTGCGGTGTTGCCGCCTCCGGTCGACGGCCTGGGGACTTCCAGCGGTTTCGAGTTCCGCCTGCAAGACCGTGGCGGTCTCGGCCATGCCACGCTGATGCAGGCGCGCAGCCAATTACTCGCCGCCGCCGAGAAGAGCCCGGTCCTGATGAATGTGCGCGAAAGCGCTCTGGCCGAAGCGCCGCAAGTACAACTGATCGTGGACCGCAAGCAAGCCAACGCCTTGGGTGTGTCCTTTGCCGACGTCGGCAACGTGTTGTCCACTGCCGTCGGGTCGGCCTACATCAACGACTTCCCCAACCAGGGACGGATGCAACGGGTGGTGGTCCAGGCCGAAGGCGATCAACGCAGTCAGGTCGCCGATCTGATGAAGATCAACGTGCGCAACAGCGCCGAGAAAATGGTGCCATTGTCGTCTTTCGTCCGGGCCAATTGGACCCAGGGCCCGGCGCAGTTGACCCGTTACAACGGCTACCCGGCCATCAGCATTTCCGGCGAACCGGCGCCCGGTTACAGCACCGGCGAAGCCATGGCGGAAATCGAACGGCTGGTGGCGCAAGGCCCGGCGGGGTTGGGTCAGGAATGGACCGGGCTGTCGTTGCAGGAACGCTTGTCCGGCAGCCAGGCACCGATTCTGCTCGGGCTGTCGCTGTTGATCGTGTTCCTGTGTCTGGCGGCGCTGTACGAGAGTTGGTCGATTCCAACGTCGGTATTGCTGGTGGTGCCACTGGGTGTGCTCGGTGCAGTACTGGCCGTGACTTTGCGCGGAATGCCCAACGATGTGTTCTTCAAGGTCGGGCTGATTACCATCATCGGTCTGTCGGCGAAGAATGCGATCCTGATCATCGAATTCGCCAAGAGCCTGTACGACGAAGGCCATGACTTGATCGACGCCACCCTGCAAGCCGCACGCCTGCGACTTCGCCCCATCGTGATGACCTCGTTGGCGTTCATCCTCGGCGTGGTGCCGCTGGCGATTGCCACCGGCGCCAGCTCCGCGAGCCAGCAAGCCATCGGCACTGGCGTAATCGGCGGAATGATCACCGCGACCCTGGCAGTGGTGTTCGTACCGGTGTTTTTTGTGGTGGTGATGAAACTGGTGCGCAAACGCCATAAAGATAACTAACCGAACACCAATCACTGTGGGAGCGGCGGTGCGACGATTCGACTTGCTCGCGAAAGGGCCATCACATTCAACAACGGTGTTGGCTGATACGCCGCCATCGCGGGCAAGCCCGCTCCAACAAGGAGAATCGTCAGCCTGCTGCTTGTGGTCCCAACCGACCACGCTAGGCTAAGGTGTTGAAACCCCAACACAACGAGCCTCCATGCCCCTACTCGCCCGCACCCACCCGCGCCTGTCCGCCGCCGCCACATTCGGCGTCGCAGTGGGCATTCTGGCTCCGGCCGATTCGATCCTCGGCAAAATCCTCATCGGCTGGAACGCCGGGGTCTGGACGTATCTGGCGCTGATGCTCTGGCTCACCATGCGTGCCAAGGCCCCGGACGTCAAACGCATTGCCGAGGTCGAAGATGAAAACGCCGGCCTGGTGTTGCTGCTGGTGTGCATCGCGGCACTGGCCAGCCTTGGCACCATCACCTTCGAACTCGCCGGCAGCAGGGACCTGGAAACCGCCCGCAAACTGCTGCGCTACGGTTTCACCGCGCTGACGGTAATCGGCTCATGGCTGCTGATCGGGGTGATTTTCTGCGTGCACTATGCCCGGCTGTATTACACCTGGAGCGGCAAGGAACCAGCGCTGCGGTTTGCCGAAGATTTGAAAACTCCCGATTATTGGGACTTCCTGTACTTCTCGTTCACCATCGGCGTGGCCGTGCAGACCGCCGATGTGGGCGTCGCCACGCGGGACTTGCGCAAGATCGTGCTGGCACAATCGTTGATCGGGTTTGTGTTCAATACGGCGATTCTGGGGTTTTCGATCAATATTGCGGCGGGGTTGTTTGGTTGATCACTGTATTTTTATTTCAATACATTCATGGAATTCACGCCGAGGCATCAAGCAACTCTGCAACGGGCGGCTTGCCCATCTCCTTGACTCATAGGAAGGTGACATCACGTTGATTGCCGGGCTTGAAAAAATCACACTTATAGCGAGTTGTAAACTGTCAGGTCTGACAGTTTACAGTCACCCGCATTAGCGGTCTGATAGCTCATCCCGGAAGTTTCCTTTATAGCGGGATATCTCGTCATGACTATGGAGACCGTATTAATGAGCATCAACACGCAAAAACTTAGAAGTGCCGTGGGCGCAGGTCAGTGTGTAGGGACAATAGATAACACAGAACCATTCAGCGCCGGCCTGGTGGAACTTTCGGGGCAGGCTTTCCCACCGCCTCACGGTGAGGCCCATGTGATGTTTGCCCGTCAACGTAAACCATCACCGGAATACACGACAAAAGAGCTTACGCTTTCGTTCTCCCAAGGTTTGACCAACGGTAGCTACGAGTTGACACCGAGTTCGCATGAGGTTCGTCTGACATTCGCCGACAACAGCGACCCAACCAAACCCATCATTTATACTCAACGTTCGGGAACGGCTGACCTTGTATATGATGATGTTACCGGTATTTTTTCAGGAACCTTGAAAAAGGTCATCGTCGAGAATCGAGACGATGACCTACAAAAAGAACTGACGCTTGATGTTACGTTTTCAGCAAAGGGGGCTATCGCGACGCAGCGTAACGCTGCGTAACTGATTGACCTGAAAATTAAAAAGGAAGCTAGCGCTTCCTTTTTAATTAACTCATTTTTTCACCACATATAGCGCAAGCCAATACTGGCGCCAAAAGGCTGCTCTATATATTGACCATTGCTGTACTCGAAGTCTGCATGCACACTGAAATTTTTCGCCATGGCTACAGCCACGCCCGTTCCCAATTCTCCACGAGAACCTGAAAGGTCATTATTGAAAACATTGTTATTGACTTGCACTTCGTTGTTCTTTGCAAATTCATGAGCCCATGCAAGACGTACGTAGGGCTGCACTGCACGTCCTTGATCCAACTCAATGTTTCGGCCAGCTGTAACGCCCACCGTCCCGATAAGTGAACGTGTACGATCCCCTTCTGCCTGTAGATCGTTACTCAGAGAATAATCCTTGCCTTCGATGACCACGGCAGACCATCGAGTGTAGGGTTCCAGGAAGTTTCCATCAGCGAGGTTGATGTGCTTGCCAAACTCCACAGAGCCACCGATCCCGGAGTTGTCATAAGCTCCTTTGGCTCGAGTACCGTCGCTCAGACCCACCTTTGCATCATTACGAAAGCGATTAGCCTTCAATACCCCATCGAAGTAATAACCGGTCCGCGAATCCAGCCAGGTCACGTAGCCGCCCAGATAGTAACTGTCCACGCTACCCGAAGTACCGGCACTGAGGTCGAGATCGGATTGACTTTGACCCGCCATTACGCCGATTAACCATTGACCGTCATCCAGAGGCAGCGGTGCATCCGCGCCCAGGGTGAAACCGTGCTGACGTTGCTGATATCCCACACCCGTGCCATCGGCGACGTTGTACTTGTTGGTATAAGTACGTCCCCAAGCGCCAGCCTGACCGCCATTAAAACGCAGCTCCCCCATGCGGGTGCGCAGTGAGGTCAACTCGCCCAGCCAGACGGTCGATGCCGTATTGAATAACGCAAGCACCGAGCGCGCACCCGGACTGACGGTTCGAGTACTGGGATCAAGTATCCAGTCGTTCCCGCTTTTCGCCAGACCGTAGGAATACGCCCCCAGATTGACATCGCGGCTCAAGAAAAACTGTGCGTCGCCTCCCGTTGTTTGCACCACGCGGATAGGTTGTCCCGCAGCAGGTTCAACACCACTGCTGGCAATCAACAGTTCATGTGCCCCATGCGCGGTTCCGGTGACATTGAGCATGTCAGTCTCGCCCGTTGAGAAGTCGGTTCCCATCACGAAGCGGCCATTGCCGGACAATGAGTTCACGTTCAGTTGATAGAACGCATCGCTGGCACCGAAAACCACGGAACCACCGTTGTTCAGCGTGAGCTGGTCAATACTGCCGTTGCCTGCAAGTACCCATTTGGAAGTGTCGTTGATCGTGGCACTGGACACGTTTTGCAGGTTACCGGTCAGTGTGGAGTTGTTTTGCAAAGTCAGGTGTGTGGTACTTCCCTGCTCCGTAACGATATTACCTGTCAGACTGCTGTCATTGACAACCAGAGAGGTATTGGCACCGCCCTTCACCTCCAACAGAGTGCCATTGCCCGCCAGCAAGCGGGAATTGGCCAATGAAATGGATGCATTCGAGTTCGAGGCATTGGCAAAGTCGACTAGTATTGCGGTGCCGGTTTTACCTTGCACCGTGGTGTTTTCAAGGTTCAAGATGGCAGGTTGCACTTCATTCAAGTCAAGGTCGACGACTACACCTTCCCTGCCGCCGACAATCGTGCTGTTTTTGGCTGTCGCCTGGCCACTGCTCAATCGAAGTCCATAACTGTTGGCACCTGTCCCGAGAAGTGTTGAATCGGTGACGTTCAGGATGCTGTAGGCAGTGACGAGCGCCCCACCCGAATTTCCGCTGATCGTGCTGTTACCTGTCACTGTAACGCGAGAACCGATCTGGGTACTCGCATCGCGAACCAGCTGTAGTCCTACGCGATTACCGGTAATCGTACTGTTGTCGATCGAGGCGTTGGTGTTGCTCAAAAAGACCGCCGCCAGACCACCGACACCTGAAACGGTTGCGCCGCTCAGACTGACCGTTGACCCGTTACGAGCCGTTATCTGCTGAGTCGTGCTACCCGCGTTTACGATAAGCGTAGAGTTGTCAGAAGTGATGCCGAGCGTTTGCGCACCGTTGACTGTCAACGTGGCGTCTTGAGACAGTTCCCATCGCTCCGGCGTGCCACCATTTACAGTTTCCTGCCCTCCGACAACTGGGGCAGCGCTAACGAAAGAAGTGCAGAGTGTCAGCAGCGACGGACTTAAAACGATGTAACGAAATATACGGTTTGAATCCGATAGTGATTTACTCCGCATAGTGAATACCTATTTTTACTTTGAGTGATGGCCATTGCAGCCAGCCTTTGAGGGTCGCAAGGCTATAGGGAAGACCTACAAATTTCTGTAGGACTTATCCTAGCTAAGCGCACGAAAACTCCTTCAGACTCGACGAGCCTGGTTCCAAAATTACAGAAAGGTGGGGCGGCGGCGCGCCTCCTGCTCACCCCGCCCCTTGATATAAAACAACTTATGGTGTGGGCACGTACTCCTCACAGTATTGCCCTTGACTGTAAACCAGATCCAACTGATGGATAGCGGGCAGTGACTCTGGTGTAGGATTGTTTCCTGCTCCTCCGCGAGAAATCGAATAAGTCAGCTTGCCATTTGCCGCATGTGCTGGTTTGAAATCTTCATCATAATCGCCAATTTCAATAATGACGCCATCCGCAGGGAATGCACCAATGATTGGATAGGTGGCTTCAGCATCAGTATTGGGAATAGCCACCGGCGGATCTGCCATGGTAAATGCCTCATACTTCAAGGTAATAGTCTCGCCATCGACTGTGTATTGATTGGGCAATATACGTACAAGCATATTTCTCCTCTCAGTACCATCACTTGGAATAGTGGCTGTAGGAAAGTTTAATGTGGCGCAGCCGATTCTCCTTCGCGGACCAGAAAGTTTAATGACTTGCGGCGCAACCATCTCAATTGGAAACTCCTCGACAGGAATGTCTTTTGTTCTCGACTGCGTTGGGTTTCGTCCTGCTGGAGTATACAGCATATAACGCAACACCTTTGTTCCACTCCGTTGCGCTTCGACAGTAGCCCAAGGAAGAATACGATCAATCGTGGTGCCCTCTTGCCCTGTTGTCAACGGAATAGGGAGGCCAATCTCCATGTCGTCATAGAACCACTTAATAAACCAACCTTCTTCTGTGGCTGGCGCATCGAAAATATCGATATGGACCGTGATTCCGGTGTCATCAAAATCCTCTTCCTTGATCTCGTCAGTATTGCCTTTGGTTGTTGTAAGTCTCGGTGGTTCCAATCCAATCGTAATTGGGTCCGGACCAATAAAGGAAATATCAACATCAATATCAATATCCGATTTTGCGAGCTCTCTATTGGCACCACGAAACATTTTCCAGCTTACATTTGTCACAACGATACCATCGGTTTCGCCATACACTTGTTTTACAAGGCTGTAGGGGGCATAGAACGTTAATTCAGTTTCATTGCCTACTCGCTGTTCGGCACCAACCGGTTGATCACCCCAGTAGCCAACTATCGTATCGGAATTAGCATTGGGGGTAGGCACTGTGACTTTGAACTCCACACCCAGGGGATCAACTTGAGTGTCAGCCAGATCGATCAAGTCATCGCCGTCCGTACCGTTCGCCAAGGTTACGACCGGGGGCTTGACCGTTATAGGATCCGGATCCTTCGCATGGGCGACGGTGCGCAGGCTGGGGGTCGACTGACGCCCCTTATTCCCCGTCAAATCCGTTGATACATAGATGAGTTGATTGGGACCATCGGCAGCACCTCTAAAGACGGCGACGGGAATTTCCGCCTCCCGAGCCGCCGAGAGGGAATTTTCGTATACGGGGGTGTCCCGACCTGGGTCCGGCGCAGGTCCAAAGTAAAACCTGTAAACGTCCGTAGTCTCGTAGTTCGCAGGAATCAAAGGCTTCACGAGGATGCCGGTTTTTCCTTCGAGGTAGGTCTCATCGATAGGTACAGCTGGACTCAAATCCGCAGGCCATGTAGGTGCTCCTGGTGTTCGGTCAGAGAGTGGATCTTTGACTTTGTAAGGAGGCGTGCGGTCGATCCCGAAGGTGGAGATATCCGATCCAGCATCATTCCCTCCTCCGGCAAAAAAGATATACCGAAACTCCCATTCAGTTGGAGCTTCGGGCGTGGTTTCTTCTATGAGAAAACAGTTTGGAATCTGGTACGGTACGGTCCAGTCTCGGTCAGCTACCGGACCTGGCTCAATGAATTCATCCTCCTTCAGGATATACATCCAATCGACGTTGCCCTTTTTCCGGATCTGCGGTTGAAAAGCATCATCGTCATGTTCAATCAACGGCTTTGGAACGAGATAATCCAAGTCTGCCGAGAGATACTTTTCCGGAATCCGCACGTCGGGGAGCAATTCCTGCGCAGGAAATGTAGCCGCCTTCGGAGGATCCGCATTAATACTGTTATCCGGCGTCACTCTTGTTTTAAACGCTGCCCGCCTGGACAGTTCGGCTTTTTCAACTATTGCATTCATAATCGCCTCCATACTTTATGGTATTGTCGAACTCACTCTAAACAAAGTCATTTATTACCTATCGCCACCACTTCTTTTTCTCCATGCTCTCTATGGCCCGCACGGTAGTTCTGTGCCGGGTATGATTCTATCTATTTTTGCCAAGCCAACTTGGGACACGCCCACCAGTCTGCGACCTCGGTATATCCGGTACTGTACAGTGGCCGACGATTTTTCGACCATGGGCTTTATATGAATATCGTACGGCTCGATTACCAAAGAATACCCCTCTTTTATGTCCGTATCGCTCAATGCCGGACGAGTGACTTTCTTTTGGGCGCCTATATATTCCGGACCGCTACCGTTCAAACTGGGATAACCTTTCCAGAGCAATTCAACGCGATCTCCAACGCTGAACCCTGATAAGGGAGGAATAAATAGTCGAACACCCTCCCACAAGGGTGGGACAGTGTTGCAGTTCAGATATCCATGTAAGTTCGCATCCGAAAAACGAGACTCTTCAAGGTCGATTGGAATGGGGGTGTGATCGACTGTCAGATTACGGTGTTTTGAAGGTGAAGGGTTGTCAGCACTATCCAGCACTAGATACCATAACTCCCCTACACCGTTCAGCTGCAAATAATTGGCAGCAATGGGGATAATAAACTCAGGCTGAATATCCTCAGCCTTATACTCATTTCTAATTTCAACGATCGGTTGCCCCGGCAATTTAAAATAAACAATCAAAACATCTCTTTCATCCGGCTGCGTTGCATAATCGGGCCACAGAGGAATGACGACCTCAATTCCTGCTGCCAGCAGCTCCAGCGGAATATGGCCTTCCGGATCAACATCTGGATCTTCCACCCCTATCACTTTGGGTGGATTAAAAGCCTGTTGCCCTTGGCTCGACATTAACGAGTCCTCTTAGATGCTTTGAAATTAACTAAAATCCTCAGAAAAGATTAAACGTCCTTTCCGCCAACGTGCCTACTGTCAGATCTGACAGGTAAAGCGTCCGTCTGTCGGAAAAATCCGATGCACTTAAATAAAAGCACTTCGCCGAAAACCGGCCCCACTGAAGCCGGTTTCAGTGCTATTCCAATAACAACAAGGTTCATCGATGAACGACTTTTCGCCGCCCAGCGCAGCCGCGTCACCATGCTCGATGTTGCCGAATACGCCGGCCCGAGGCCTGAAACGCGGCCGCACTCGCCCGATCGGCATGCTGGTGGCCGATATCCGCAACCATTCGATTGCCGTGATGCACGGGGTGGAAACCACTTGCCGCGCGCACGGCTACAGCCTGGTGGTGTGCAACACCGAACGCGACGACGAGCAGGAACGTCAGCACCTGACGCTGCTGCGCTCGTACAACATCGAAGGCTTGATCGTGAACACCCTCAGCCATCACCTGGATGAGCTAAGCGAATTGCATCGCGAAATTTGGTGCTAGTGCGCTTGAATGTTTGCTCAAGCGACTGCACGGCGATGAGGGGGCGGTACAGATGCTGAATTTTTCGGCGCGGTTGATTGTGCGGCGATCCGACTTGCCCGCGAAAGGGCCATCAAATTAAGCTCACATCCTTCAGGCACGCCGCACCTGCAGCAACTCGGCCGCACACGACGCAATCCGCTGGCACGCATCCGCCAACCTCATCTGATCCACCACCAGGCCAATGCGAATATGCCCCGCCGCGCTCGGCCCGAAGGCTTCGCCGGCCAGCACCGACACGCCATACACTTCAAGCAGCCGCTCGGCAAAATCCTGAGCACCGAGCCCGGTCTGGCGCACATCGACCATCACGAACATCCCGCCATCAGGTTTGATCGCCCGGATGCCCGGGCACCCGCTTAACCTCGCGCACACCAGATCGCGACGCTGGCGATATTCCTCGCGCATCAGCGCCACTTCCGGCAAGTCTTTATCGAGCGCCACTTGCGCGGCTTTCTGGACGAAATCCGGAAGGCCGAACAGCATGCACAACGACAGATGCATCAAGTGTTCGGCCAGCGGTTTCGGGCCGATCATCCAGCCCACTCGCCAGCCGCTCATGGCGTGGGATTTGGACAAGCTGTTGAGGGTCGCGGTGCGCTCGGCCATGCCCGGCAGGCTGGCCGGGCTGATGTGCTCGCCCTCATACAACAGATCGCTGTAGACCTCGTCGCTGATCAGCCAGAGGTCATGCCGCACACACAGCGCCGCCAGCGCCTTCCAGCTTTTTAACGACAGGCTGGCACCGGAGGGATTGTTCGGGCTGTTGAGCAGGATGACGCGGGTTTTCGGGGTGATCAGCGCCGCGACATCGGCCGGTTCAACCCTAAAGCCGTTCTCCGGACACACCGCCACCGGCACCACGCTGGCGCCACAGGCGCCGAACACACCTTCATAAGTCACGTACATCGGTTCGGCGACGATCACTTCATCGCCGGGATCGAGCAGGCATTGGGCAACCGAATACACCGCGCACTGCGCGCCGGGCAGCACGATCACATGGTCGGCATCCACCTCCTGACCGCTGCGCCGCTGATGACGGCTGGCGATGCTGCTGCGCAGTGTTCGGGTGCCGCGTACATCCGAATAGTGGGTGTCACCCGCCAACAGGCTATCGATGGCAGCGTGGACGATGGGCAACGGTGTATCGAAATCCGGATCGCCGATCGACAGCAACAGCACGTCGACGCCCTGTTCGCGCAATTCCAGCGCTCGATCGTGAATCTTCCAGGCCGCTGCTCCGTCACCGGCGATTCGCTGGGTCAAGGCTGAATAGCGCATGTACTTCTCCTAACGCGCGAGGTCCAGTTTCAACCCTATCTCAAATCACGAAACGCGCCACCATCGCGTTCAAATCAACCGCCAATCGCGACAATTCGTGGGTGGCGGCACTGGTCTGGTTGGCACCGGCGGCGGACTGAGTGGCCAGGTCGCGAATGTTCACCAGATTACGGTCGACTTCACGGGACACCTGAGCCTGTTCTTCCGAGGCACTGGCGATCACCAGGTTACGTTCGTTGATCAACTGAATCGATTGGGTGATCTGCTCCAGGGCGATACCCGCCGCACGGGCCATTTCCAGGGTGCTTTGGGTGCGCTGATTGCTTTGCTGCATCGACGAGACCGCTTCACCGGTGCCGTTCTGGATGCCGGCGACCATTTTCTCGATTTCCTGGGTCGACTGCGCGGTGCGATGGGCCAACGCCCGAACCTCGTCCGCCACCACCGCAAAGCCACGCCCGGCTTCCCCGGCACGGGCCGCTTCGATCGCGGCATTGAGGGCCAGCAGGTTGGTCTGCTCGGCAATGGCACGGATCACGTCCAGCACTTTGCCAATATCGCGGCCCTGAGCGGCCAGGCCCTCGATCATCAACGCGGTGTTTTGTACGTCGTGGGTCATGGTCTGGATCGCGTCGACGGTTTCCACCACACGGTCACGACCTTCGCGGGCCGCTTGGGTCGACTGGTTAGAAGCTTCGGAGGTCGATACCGCGTTGCGCGCTACTTCTTCCACGGCGGCAGTCATTTCGTTGACGGCGGTGGCCGCCTGTTCGATTTCGTTGTTTTGCTGTTGCAGGCCGCGGGACGCTTCTTGCGTCACAGTGCTGAGTTCTTCCGCGGCGGCGCCCAGTTGTGTTGCGGAGCCGGCGATTTGTTCGATGGTTTTGCGCAGGTTGGTCTGCATGGCGGACAAGGCGCCGAGCAAACGCGCGGGTTCGTCGTTACCGTCGACTTCGATAACCTTGCTCAGGTTGCCACCAGCAATGGTTTCGGCCGCGAGCACCGCACGGTTCAGCGGCGTGAGGATGCTGCGGGTCAGCAGCCAGGCCAGCAGCACGGTCAGCAGCGAAGCTATTACCGCCACCGTCACAATGCCGGTAAAGGCTTCGCTGTAGTGCTCGCCCGCCTTGGCCGACGCGGCTTTGGCATCGGCGGTGTTGAGCGCCACCAGTTTGTTCAGTTGCTCACCCATCTGATCGGTGCCTTCCTTGATCCGTGTGTTGATCAGGGTGCGCATCTCATCCAGTTTGTTCTGCCGCGACAGCTCCAGCATCTGGCTCTGGGCTTGCATATAGCTGTCGAGGGTAGTCGCGAAGGTTTTGTACAGCGCCGCTTCTTCAGGGCCGGCCGGCAAGGCGGCATAGCTTGTTTGGGAAGTGCGCACCTTGTCGACGAGCACGCCGATGCGGGTCTGAGCTTCCTGCAACGCCGCCGGATCACGGTTGACCAGTACGCGGAACGAGAGAATCCGCAGCCGCAGGACGTTTTCCGTCACGTTACCCAGAAACCCGATGCTGGGTAACTGCGTCATTTCCATATCGACAGAGGCCTGGCGGATGATCGACATGCGGTTCACGGCAAACACACCCAGCACGATCACCAGCAAGGCAATGAAGGCGAAACCGAGGAAAGCTCGAGGCGCGATTTTCAGATTACGCAGTGACATAGGATGATCTCGGTAATTGAGGCGGCGAGCATCCTTGCGGGGATCACTGTTCGGGCGGGCGATGGCGCGCGCGCCTTTCAGCTTGGCGCCACTGTTGTAGTTGGTTTGTGTGCGCCTGTTAGCTGTATCGGCCGGGGTTGAGGTTTTTTGCAGGGGTTGGAGAAATATTTTTCGAGGGAGGCAGGAGTGTTTCAACGGTGAAACAGATGCTGCGCGGAGATCGGCTTTGCGCAATAGCTTTTGTGGCGAGGGAGCTTGCTCCCGCTCGGTTGCGCAGCAGCCGTAAATTCTTTGGGGCCGCTTCGCAGCCCAGCGGGAGCAAGCTCTCTCGCCACAGGGATTTTTTCTGCTGAGGATTGAGTCAGTCCTTGTCGGCCGCCACCCGCCACACCCGCGCAATATCACGGGCGCGCTCGCGCAACAAACGCGGTGCTTCGGCGCAGGCCTGCTCCAATGTCATCGGGCCGCTGGCCAAGGCAAAGGCCGCATCGATGCCATGCTCGTACAGCGCCTGATACCCCTCGCCCAAGGTGCCGGCGATGACGATAAC
This sequence comes from Pseudomonas sp. PME37.24/025, assembly GCF_055556615.1. Lineage (NCBI taxonomy): Bacteria > Pseudomonadati > Pseudomonadota > Gammaproteobacteria > Pseudomonadales > Pseudomonadaceae > Pseudomonas > Pseudomonas sp. PME37.24/025. Next base: position 43,104 of record NZ_JBVHNK010000018.1, on the reverse strand, counting down.
CGGCACGCCGTGTTGCCGCGCAATGCGCGCAACGCCAAACGGAGTTTTGCCGCGCAACGTCTGGGCATCGAAACGACCTTCGCCCGTGATCACCAGATCGGCGCCTTTGACCGCCTCAGCCAGCCCCACCAATTCGGCGACCACTTCCACCCCGGCCTGAAATTGCGCGCCGAGAAACGCCTTGGCGGCAAACCCCAAGCCGCCCGCCGCGCCGCTGCCCGGTTCGTCGCGCACGTCTTTGTCCAGCGCTTGCGCGCAGAGTTCGGCAAAGTGACCGAGGGCCTGATCCAGTTGCTCGACCTGCTCGGGCGACGCACCTTTCTGCGGGCCGAAAATCGCTGAGGCACCATGAGGGCCGCACAGCGGGTTATTGACGTCGGCGGCGATGTCGAAGCGCACCTTGGCCAGACGCGGATCGATCTCGCTCAAATCGAGGCGGGCCAGTTGCGCCAAGGCGAGACCGCCCGGGATCAGGGTTTGGTCTTGGGCGTCCAGCAGCTTAACGCCCAAAGCTTGCATCGCTCCGGCGCCGCCGTCGTTGGTGGCGCTGCCGCCAATCGCCAGGATCACCCGTTGTGCGCCGGCATCCAGCGCGGCGCGGATCAATTCACCGGTGCCGTAGGTGCTGCTGGTGCAGGCATCGCGCAGGTTCGGCGGAACCCGTTGCAGGCCACTGGCCTCGGCCATTTCGATGATCGCGGTGTGACTGTGTGGCAACCAGCCCCACGCGGCATCGACCGTGGCGCCCAACGGCCCGCGAACATGGGTGCGGCGCAGTTCGCCGTCGCACGCGGCAAGAATCGACTCGACCGTGCCTTCCCCACCGTCAGCCATCGGGCACTTGAGCAATTGTGCATCCGGCCAGACTTCGGCCAGTCCGAGCGCGATGGCATCAGCCACGCCTTGGGCGCTGAGGCTGTCCTTGAACGAGTCGGGGGCGATGACGATTTTCATGCGAATTCTCCAGTTCCAATGCGTCCATGCTGCCAGCCGCCATGAACAATAACGCCGGTCCGCTGCACAAGCGGCCAAGAGGATTATTGTTCATTTTCACAAAACCCGGCGGGAGCGGCGCCGTTCACAACTCTGTGCACCACCACAAATCACTGTGGGAGCGGCGGTGCGGCGATCCGACTTGCCCGCGATGGCGGTGTGTCAGTCACCCTGCATGTTGGATGTGATGGCCTCTTCGCGGGCAAGTCGGATCGCCGCACCGCCGCTCCCACAAGGAATTGTGTGATTCATGGGGTGGTGTCTGCCTGGGGGAGCAGCTGGACGCCGAGGTAGAGCGCGAGCATTCCGTCCAGTTTTAGCGGGTCGACGCCGCTGAGTTCGGCGATTCGTTCCATGCGGTAACGCAAACTGTTGCGATGGATACCCAAGGCATCGGCGCAGGCCTGGCTCTGACCGTCGTGTTCGCACCAACTGCGCAGGGTCGCCAGCAGCTGGCCGTTGCCATCCTTGGCGATGACTTTGTGCAGCGGGCGCAGCAGTTCATCCAGCGCATCGTCGTTGCGGTGCCGCCAGAGCATCACCGGCAGCCGATAGCGGTTCAGCGTCAGCAAGCGCGAATGAGGCAACACATCACGCCCGTAGGCCAGCAAATCACCGACCCGACGATAGCAGCGGCGCAATCCCGACAATCCATCGGCCTGCCCGCCCACGGCGATGCGCAAAATATTCCAGCCGAGGCCATCGAGCTTCTCCAGCAACCGCTCGTTCTCGATCGCCGGCGTCGCCGGTCGGCACCACAGCAACGAAGACTTGGCCGAGCTCACGCACCAACTGTCCGGATAACGCGACATCAACCAGGCGCTGAGCGCTTCGACGGTCTGGCCCGGGCCGTGTTCCATGCCCAACTCGAACAGGTACGGCACCCGCGTCAATTGCGGTTTGAGCCCCAGTTGCTGCGCTTCGTCCAGCAACCGCGGCGAATCCCCCGCCTCGCTGAGCAGCAGCGCCAGCAGATCATCGCAACGCTGGCGCCGCCATTGCTGCTCGGCCTGCTGATTGCGCTGGCCCACCAGCATCTCGGCGGTCATGCGCACCAGCTCGGCGTAGGTGCGCAATTGCTCAGGCTCGCCGGTGATGCCCAGCACACCAATCAAACGCTGATCGAGCAACAGCGGCAGGTTGATGCCCGGTTGCACGCCTTTGAGGTGAATCGCGGTTTGCGCGTCGATCTCCACCACGCGCCCGTTGGCCAACACCAATTGCGCGCCTTCGTGACGGGTGTTGATGCGTTCCGGTTCGCCGCTGCCGAGAATCAACCCCTGACTGTCCATGACATTGACGTTGTACGGCAGGATGGCCATCGCCCGGTCGACGATGTCCTGGGCCAGGTCGTGATCGAGTTCGAACATAGCGCGGTTCCTTGAAAACGTGATGGAACGGGTTGTTCACCCGCACAGGCCTTGGTCGTAAACCCTGTGCTCAGGCACAAAGACAACCACCCAAGGGGTGGCCGAGACTCATCGGGCGATCAACGTTACCCGTGCATCGCAAAAAATCATAATAAAGAGAGAGCCCGCCATGTCACAGAGCGCCGCAGCTACCCTGGCCACCGCTGACGACAAAAACGCCGTCTACAAACGCATTACCCTGCGTTTGATCCCCTTCATTTTCATCTGCTACCTGTTCAACTACCTCGACCGGGTGAACGTCGGGTTTGCCAAACTGCAGATGCTCGACGCACTGAAATTCAGCGAAACCGTGTACGGCCTCGGTGCCGGGATTTTCTTTATCGGCTACGTACTCTGCGGCGTACCGAGCAACCTGGCCCTGAGCAAATTCGGCCCGCGACGCTGGATCGCGCTGATGATGATCACTTGGGGCACGCTGTCGACTTGCCTGCTGTTCGTCACCACACCGACGGAGTTCTACACCCTGCGCCTGTTTACCGGTGCGGCCGAAGCCGGGTTCTTCCCGGGCGTGGTGCTTTATCTCTCGCAGTGGTTCCCGACGTTCCGTCGTGGCCGCATCATGGCGCTGTTCATGTCGGCGATCCCGGTGTCCGGCTTGCTCGGCAGTCCGTTTTCTGGCTGGATTCTCAATCACTTCGGCGCGGCCCAAGCCGGTTTGGCCGGCTGGCAGTGGATGTTCCTGCTGCAAGGTATTCCGACCGTTATCCTCGGCGCCCTCGCCTACTTCCTGCTCAGCGACAGTTACGCCAACGCCAAATGGCTGACCCCTTACGAGCGTTCGGTGCTTGAGGCCGATCACGCTGAAGACTTGGCCAGCAAACCGAAAACCGCTACTGATTCGCTGCTGGCGGTGTTCAAGAACCCGGCGATCTGGGCCTTCGGCCTGATTTATTTCTGCATCCAGAGCGGTGTCTACGCGATCAACTTTTGGCTGCCGTCGATCATCAAGAACCTCGGTTTCAGCGATAACCTGGTGATTGGTTGGCTCAGTGCGATTCCGTACCTGCTGGCGGCGGTGTTCATGTTGATGGTCGGCCGCTCGGCGGACCTGCGCAAAGAGCGCCGCTGGCACTTGGTGGTGCCGATGCTGATGGGCGCGGTGGGTCTGTTGATCGCGGTGAACTTCGCCGCCAACCCGGCCATCGCCATTCTTGGGCTGACCATCGCAACCATGGGCGCCCTCACCGGCCTGCCGATGTTCTGGCCTGTGCCGACCGCAATGCTGAGTGCAGGCGCTGCGGCGGGTGGTTTGGCGTTGATCAACTCCATGGGGCAGATGGCGGGTTTTCTTAGTCCGTATCTGGTGGGTTGGGTCAAGGACAGCACCGGGTCGACCGATGCGGCGCTGTATCTGCTGGCGGGTGTGATTGTTTGTGGGAGTTTGTTGGCGTTGCGCATGACGCGGACGTTGCGGGCTTAAGGTTCAGCGAAAATGAGAAACGGCCCTTTCGAGCCGTTTCTCATTTCACGGACGCACAATTGCTTTTGTGGCGAGGGAGCTTGCTCCCGCTGGGTTGCGCAGCGACCCCAAAATCATTCAACCCGGTTGCATCAGATAAACCGCATTCGCTGGTTTTACGACTGCTGCGCAGCCGAGCGGGAGCAAGCTCCCTCGCCACAGGCAAGCTCCGAACCACAGATCTGCGCTAACCCTGCGGATCGAGATTATCCAGCACTCGATTGACCGCCAGCTCACCGTTCATCACGACCTGTTGAATCCCGAGCATCGTACTGCGATAGGGTTCGCCCACCAATGTGGCGAAATCACTGAGCATCACGCTCGCCGACGCCATGGATTCGCAGGCGTGGGCCAGCAGGCTTTCCGAATCGACGCCAGGTGCGACGATAAACATTTTGCTGGGTTTGCGGGCAGGTTCTTTGGGTGGCTTGAGGTAATGATCGAGGGCGCGGTCTGCGGCTTCGTTAAGTTTTTTTGAATCGAGGGATTCGTAGGGGGATGTCGGATCTGATTCCGGTGGATTGGGTGTTGGTTTGAACATAGATGAAGCTCCAGGTAAGACATTAAGGAGCCATCACCCTCGCTACCAAGCGAAGGGTGGCGGCCATACGCAGGTTGGTAGACCGGTTACCTGGTGCAAAACCCGGCGCATCCGAGGACGCCCTACGCATGACCGCCATAAAACAGAAGACGAAAAAAATCTCTGCATTACGTTGCGTTATGCGACAGGTAACCGGGCTACCAAACCCGATCGCTGTTATTCAGCGACACGGAAACGATACAACCCGGGCACAAGGCGCACTAGCCGGCGGATTCTGGCGTAGTCGTAGGCTACGGCGCAAGGATGTGTAGCCTCTGAGAGCATCCATCGACGCCATTTAAACATTGCCGTTTATTGCCACTTATCCAGTGTGGGATCGGACCTGTGGCGAGGGGGCTTGCCCCCGTTGGGTCGCGAAGCGGCCCCGGCATTTCAAAGGTAAACCGCATGTAACGAGTTTACGACTGCTTCGCAACCGAACGGGGGCAAGCCCCCTCGCCACAACAGCCGCCTTGCCACAGACCTGCTCCCACAGAGGGTATTGAGCTGATAATTCCGATTGCTCCCAGTCACGGTTCTGGTATTTGATTAGGGCTTTCTGACCGGTAAAAGGATTTCGTCATGAGCTATCGCACGCTGGGTCATTCGGGTTTACAGGTGTCGACCCTCACATTGGGCACCATGATGTTCGGCGAACAGACCAGCACCGAAGATTCCCTGCGAATCATCGACAAGGCTTGGGATCAGGGCATCAATTTCATCGACACCGCGGACGTGTACACCAACGGCCGCTCCGAAGAGATCGTCGGCGAAGCGATCGCCGGCAACCGCCACGAATGGGTGCTGGCGACCAAAGTCGGTTTCGGCCCGGTGGACGGTGTGCCGAACCGCAGCGGCCTGAGCCGCAAGCACCTGTTCAACGGCATCGACGCCAGCCTGACGCGGTTGGGCACCGATTATCTGGACATCTATTACCTGCACCGCGAAGACCATGACACGCCGCTGGAGGTCACGGTGTCGGCCATTGGCGATTTGATCCGCCAGGGCAAGGTTCGCTACTGGGGCCTGTCGAACTATCGTGGCTGGCGTATCGCTGAAGTGATTCGTGTGGCCGACAAACTCGGTGTCGATAGACCGGTCATCAGCCAGCCGCTGTACAACATCGTCAACCGTCAGGCGGAAACCGAGCAGATCACCGCCGCGCAAAACTATGGCCTCGGTGTTGTGCCGTACAGTCCGCTGGCGCGTGGTGTGCTCAGCGGCAAGTACGCGCCCGACGTGACACCGGACGCCAACAGTCGCGCGGGCCGTCAGGACAAACGCATTCTGGAAACCGAATGGCGGGTTGAGTCGCTGCGCATTGCCCAACAGATCCAGGAATACACTCAGGGCCGTGGCGTGGGCATCGTCGAGTTCGCGATTGCCTGGGTGCTGAACAACGGCGCTGTGACTTCGGCCATCGTAGGGCCTCGGACTGAGCAACAGTGGGATGCGTACACCAAGGCGCAGGCGGTGAAGATCACGACTGAAGACGAGGCATTTATTGATTCGCTGGTGACACCAGGGCATGCATCGACACCGGGGTTCAATGACGTGAGCCATTTTGTGTCGGGGCGTAAACCGCGTACGGCTTGAGATTTTTCGCGAGCAGGCTCGCTCCCGTCGATCACAAGATCTATTGGCGATCACGGTCTACTGTGGGAGCGGGCTTGCCCGCGATAGCGGTTTCACATTCAGCATTGATGTTGGCTGGCAGACCGCTTTCGCGGGCAAGCCCGCTCCCACAGGATTATGTGTCGAGTGCAATATTGTGTACGACATCGCCCCCACAATGGGTCGGCGTTGATCGACCGGACAATATTCGGCTGTAAAACCACGTATCCTCTGCGCCCGCTTCACGCTCAATCAATGTCACGCGAGGGCAGTTTGCATAAAGGTATCGCTCTATCAGTCACTGCCTCGGTGCTGTTTGCCGTCATGTATTACTACACATCGTTGCTCACTCCCCTGAGCGGCGTCGAAATTTTCGGCTGGCGAATGCTGCTGACCGTGCCCTGCATGACCATATTCATGGTGGTTTCCGGCGAATGGAAACGCGTTGCCGAAATTTTTCGGCGCATTGCTGGCCATCCGAAATTGATGGCTGGCCTGATCGCCTCTTCGGCCTTGCTAGGTGTGCAGCTCTGGCTGTTCATGTGGGCGCCGCTCAACGGCTATAGTCTGGATGTATCGCTTGGGTATTTCCTGTTGCCGTTGACCATGGTGCTGACCGGGCGGATCGCCTATGGCGAGCGCCTCTCCTATTTGCAAAAAATTGCCGTGATGTTTGCCTGCCTCGGCGTGATCAATGAGGTGTATCAGGTCGGTGGTTTTTCCTGGGCAACCTTGCTGGTTTGCATCGGCTATCCAATGTATTTCATCCTGCGCAAGCGTCTGGCCGCAGACAACCTTGGCGGTTTATGGCTGGACATGGCGTTAACGCTGCCAGTGGCATTCTGGTTCGTGCAGGGCGGTGAACAAGGTTTTGGCGTCTTCGACCAGTATCCGTGGCTGTCGCTGCTGATTCCGCTGCTGGGCGTGATCAGCGCTTCGGCGCTGGTGGTCTACATCATTGCCAGCCGTTTGCTGCCGTTCAGCCTGTTCGGGTTGTTGAGTTACGTCGAGCCGGTGCTGTTGCTTGGCGTCGCGTTGCTGTTGGGGGAAAGCATCAAGCCCGGCGAATGGCTGACCTACATTCCGATCTGGCTGGCGGTGGTGGTGTTGGTGTTTGAAGGGTTCAAGCACCTGGTCCGGCAACGACGCCGGCCGATGTAATTGTAGGAGCGAGGTTTGCCCGCGAAGCTTTTAGCGTCTTCAAGGTCCCCTTCGCGGGCAAGCCTCGCTCCTACAAGGATTTTGCATCAATCAATAAAAAGCCCGCCCGGCAGTGATGCCGGGCGGGCTTTTTTCATCGTGTCATGGATTAGTCAGTGGACAGCACACCCCGACGAACCTGATCACGTTCGATGGATTCGAACAGCGCCTTGAAGTTGCCTTCGCCGAAACCATCGTCACCTTTACGCTGGATGAATTCGAAGAACACCGGGCCCATCAGGGTTTCCGAGAAGATCTGCAGCAGCAGACGCTTGTCGCCCGACTCGGACGAACCGTCCAGCAAAATGCCCCGCGCTTGCAATTCGTTGACCGGCTCACCGTGGTTCGGTAAACGGCCTTCGAGCATTTCGTAGTAGGTGTCTGGCGGCGGCGTCATGAAGCGCATGCCGATGCTTTTCAAGTGATCCCAGGTCTTGATCAGGTCATCGGACAGGAAGGCCACGTGCTGGATGCCCTCGCCGTTGAACTGCATCAGGAACTCTTCGATCTGCCCGGCGCCCTTGGACGACTCTTCGTTCAGCGGGATACGGATCATGCCGTCCGGCGCGGTCATGGCCTTGGAAGTCAGGCCGGTGTATTCGCCTTTGATGTCGAAGTAACGGATTTCGCGGAAGTTGAACAGCTTCTCGTAGAAGTTGGCCCAGTAAGCCATGCGACCGCGATACACGTTGTGGGTCAGGTGATCGATGATCTTCAGGCCGGCCCCGACCGGGTAGCGGTCCACGCCTTCGATGAATACGAAATCGATGTCGTAGATCGAACTGCCTTCGCCGAAACGGTCGATCAGGTACAGCGGCGCGCCGCCGATGCCTTTGATCGCCGGCAGGTGCAGTTCCATCGGACCGGTTTCGATGTGGATCGGTTGGGCGCCGAGTTCCAGGGCACGCTTGTAGGCCTTTTGCGAATCCTTGACGCGAAACGCCATGCCGCATACCGACGGACCGTGCTCGGCCGCGAAGTACGACGCCACGCTGTTGGGTTCGTTGTTGAGGATCAGGTTGATCGCGCCCTGGCGATACAGGTGCACGTCTTTGGAACGGTGGGTCGCAACCTTGCTGAAGCCCATGATCTCGAAGATCGGCTCCAGGGTGTTAGGGGTCGGCGATGCGAATTCGATGAACTCAAAGCCCATCAGGCCCATTGGGTTTTCGTATAAATCTGCCATTTTGGCGCCTCATCATTTCTTATCAATTAACGGATCGTTAGTTGCTAGCAATGCTGAGACCGGCGGGTGGCGCACAGGAGATGCCCCGCACGCTGCGGGCGAGGAAGTCACCGTAGATCAATTGAAACCCAAATATCTTCATTGTCGACCCAAGGCTATTACGGGCGAGGCTTCTGCTGCCAGAAGACGATTATTCTTATATGCGTAACCGGATTCTACACAGCGTAAATCAGTTGTCCATCCTTCTTATAAAATCCCCCTTTTCGCAGCCTGTGCAAGCGGTTTGTTGCACAGAAAAATCCCCGCCAGGATCAGCCCGCCGCCCAGACACATCACCAGGGTCAATTGCTCGCCCAGCAACAACGCGCCAAACAGAACGGCAGTCAGCGGGTTCAAGGCGATGAACACACCCGAACGCGTCGCACCGATTTTGCGGATACCGTCGTAATAACCAATATAGGCCAATGCCGACCCCAGCACGCCCAGGTACATCAGGCTCAACCATTGTTGCGTGCCGAGTTCGGCCAGCGCCGCGACACTCAGCTCACCGCGCACGGCACTGGTCATCCAGAGCATCAGCGTGCCCAATAGAATCGAGTAAGTCACTGTCTGCACCGGCCCCAGCGTCTGATTCAGGCCTTTGGAGAACAGCGAATAAATACCCCAGCCGAGCACGCAGCCGAAGATCAACAGATCGCCGATCCAGGCATCAGTACCGCCGGCCAGCAATTGCGGATTGCGGCTGACGATCACCAGGCTGGCGCCGGCAATGCAGATCGCAATACCCGCCACTTTCGCTCCGCTCAGCCGCTCCTTGAACAACAGCCACGACGCCACGCCGATCACGGCCGGGTTCAGTGCCACGATCAATGACGCCCGCGAGGCGTTGATGTAATGCAGCCCGTAAAAGAAGCACAGGTTGTAGAAGAAGATCCCGAAAAAACCCAGTAGCGTCAGTTGCATCCATTGCCGAGGGCTGGGACGCACCAAAGGCACGCGCGCCAGCAACAGAAACAGCAGCAACGCCACGCTCGCCAGCAAGAACCGCAGGCTCGCGGCCAATAGCGGACTGAGGCTGTCGGCCAGAAATCGCCCGGCAACGAACGTTCCGCCCCAAATCATGGTGACCGCAGCCAGTTTCAGATAGACCGGTACATCCGAGGAATTCGCCAAGGTCTGTTCACACGTAGTCATAAGTCTCCACCATCAGAAATCGGGCACATGGCGTATCATTCGACTAATATCCGATCATCGTAAAATGAGTAAATACTCATGACTCTGACTCAACTCGAGATTTTCTCGCTGGTGGCCGAACTGCGCGGCTTCACGGCGGCGGCCCATCGTTTGGAGATTTCCCAGTCCGCGGTGTCCCACGCGCTCAAGTCCCTGGAACAGGAATTGGGCGTTGAACTGCTGCGCCGGCATCAGTCCCAGGTCGAGCTGAGTGATATCGGCCAGCAGCTATTGCTGCGCGCTCGGGCGATGCTCGGGCTGGCCAACACGTTGCGCCAGGAAGCGGCCGATGCTCGCGGAATGAAACGCGGCACCCTGCGCATTGGCTCGTTCGGTCCGACTTCATCGATCAAACTGCTGCCGAGAATCCTGCAGCATTACCGCGCCGCACACCCAGGCATCGAGGTTCATATCGACGAAGGGCCGGATCGCCAGGTTATCCAGTGGCTGGAAGAACGGCGTATCGATATCGGCTTCGTGGTGTTGCCCCAGGAGCGCTTCGACACTTTTATGCTGATCGAAGACCAGATGGTCGCACTGCTGCCAGCCGGCCATGCGCTGGCCGGTCACGACAGTTTGAGTTTGAGCGATTTGTGCCACGACCCTTTTGTGCTGACCGAAGCCGGGTCTTCGGAACTGGTGTCGCGCTTATTCAATGCAGCGCGATTGACGCCGAACATTCGCTATCGCTGCTCGCAGTTGCTCAGCACGCTGGACACCATCGGTCGTGGCGATGCCCTGACCGTTGTTGCCGAAGGCTCTTTACCTGACGACAACGACAGCCGCTACGTGAAAAAACCCCTGTCGCCACCCATCAGCCGCCAAGTCGGGCTGGCGGTGCTCGATCAGCGTCAGTCATCACCTGCGACGCTGGCCTTTATCAAACTGGCTTCGAGCCTGAATGATCATTGAACGACATAAGTGCTGTCCGCCAACTATCATGGCTGAACTCTTCTGGGAGGCGTGTCGCCGTGCCAGCCTTTGAGAGCCCTCTTTTATCGCGATGGATTTGCGAATGCCACTGAACGTCAAAAGCCGCCGCAAGCGTGGCACCCGGATCGCTGTGACTGTTTTGAGCGGATTGCTTCCGGTACTGCTGGGCGTCGTCATTCTCTATCTGCAGGCTGAACGTACCCTCAAGCAAAGCACTGAACTGACTGGCGAAGAAGCCATTCGCCAGTTCGAATTGATGCTCGACAACACCGCGCAAGCGGCGCAAGAGCTATTGCCGCTGGCCGGCCAAAACTGCAACGACGTCAAACTGGCCCTGCGTGAACAAGTCACCCGCCGGCCGTTCGTGCGCTCGACCAACCTTGTGTGGGACAACAACCTCTATTGCAGTTCGTTGTTCGGTGAATATCAGGAAAAGATCATTCCCGGCGACTACACCCAAGGCCAGCTATGGCTTATGAGCGGCAATCCGGTCACGCCCAATACTGCGTTGTTGGTGTATCGGCTTAGCGAAGGAAACCGGGGCGCATTGTCCACCCTGGACGGTTATCACTTGAGTAACGTGCTGCGCCTGATTGGTCGCCAAACATTATTGTTGCTGCAAGTCGGCCCCCACTGGTTGTCCGCCGATGGCAAAGTCCACGACAACGCCCTGCCCATCTTGCCGGTGGCGCAAAACACCCTGACGTCTGCGCGATATGCCTTCACGGTAGCTGCCGGCTTCCCCGAAGGAGAGACTTGGCGTTACATGCGCAGTGAGTACCCGCCGCTGTTCAGTCTGCTGATGTTCTTCGGTGTGGTGTCAGGCTCGATCGGCCACGTCCTGCAGAAGCGCTCGACGTCGCCCAGCCGTGAAATGCAACGTGCGCTGGAGGCCGCAGAGTTCATCCCTTACTTTCAGCCCGTGGTACATGGCGACAATAAGCAGTGGTCCGGCGCCGAGGTCTTGATGCGCTGGCAACATCCCAAGGAAGGCTTGGTGCGCCCTGATCTGTTCATCCCGTTTGCCGAACATTCCGGGCTGATCGTGCCGATGACTCGCTCCTTGATGCGACAGACCGCCGCATGGCTGGCGCCCTTGTCGGCATCGTTCGACGGGCCGTTTCACATTGGCATCAACATCACCGCCAGTCACTGCCGGGATCTGGAACTGGTCGAGGACTGCCGCGAATTTCTCAGCACTTTCGCCCCGGGCAGCGTCAACCTGGTACTGGAACTGACCGAACGCGAACTCATCGAGCCGACAGCCATCACCCTGCAATTGTTCGAACAGCTTCACGGGTTGGGCGTAATGATTGCGATCGATGACTTCGGCACTGGCCACTCAAGCCTGGGTTATTTACGTCAGTTCAATGTGGATTTCCTGAAGATCGATCAGAGCTTTGTCGCCATGATCGGTGTCGACGCCCTCTCCCGGCACATTCTGGACAGCATCATTGAGCTCTCGGCCAAACTCGATCTGGGTATCGTCGCCGAAGGCGTGGAAACGGCGGAACAAAGTGACTATCTGACAGCCCACGGCGTGAACTTTCTGCAAGGTTATCTGTTTGGTCGGCCGATGCCCGGCGCAGAATTCATTAAAGCATTAAGTGGTCATTAACTAACCACTTTTAAGCATCGAAGCCACGAAGATGCGCACCAAATTGAATCAAGAGACTACTCTTGTTACATGAAGAAAAAGTCAGGATTTACTCTTGGCCAATTAACTACTACAATTTTTCACACCTGAGCAGAACTGGCAGGTGCGCCATTATCACCGAGTCGCTTCAAGGCTCTTGGCTTATAGCTTTGTTTGCGGTTGGTATCAGCCAAACACACTATTGGAGTAAAGATATTGTCCAGACTCGCTGAATTCCGTGCAGCTGAAAAGGCCCTTCAAGAACAGCTCAAGCAGTTGGAATCGCTGAAGAACGATGCCGGGCTCAAGAAAGAAATCGAATTCGAAGAAAAGCTCCAGGGGCTGATGAAAACCTACGGCAAGAGCTTGCGCGACATCATCGCCATCCTCGATCCTAACCCGGCAAAATCCGGCCTGCAGCAGGCCGCAGCGCCTAAAACCCGCCGCGCTCGCGTGGTCAAGGTCTATCAGAACCCGCACACCGGTGAACTGATTGAAACCAAGGGCGGCAACCACCGCGGCCTGAAAGCCTGGAAGGAACAATACGGTGCCGCCACCGTTGATTCCTGGCTGCGAGGCTAAGCACTCACGGTCATGAAAAAGCCCTGCCAATGCAGGGCTTTTTCATGGGTGGCGTCTAAATGTAACGATAGTCGTCGATCAACTCGTTACATATCGCTCAACTTTATGCTTAATCCCTTTGGCTATCTAAAAAATTCAGAACACGCTGAAATCTACTGATGCGCAAACCTCAAACTAAAGTTTCAAGCTGTTTCGAGCAGCCGCTATGTCGTCCTGACTTGCCTTATAAACCTCTGCCTGCCCCGCATAGGAAAGAACATAGGCCTTATCGGCGTCTACCGCAGCGACCAATGTTTGAGACAGCACATGTCGACCATTCTGCGTAATCGTGCAGGTAGTTTCCAGCGCCGATAGCCGGCTCAACGTAGTCTCGTGAATTTTGGTGCAGACGCTCTGATACCCCCCCTGAAAAAAGTCCTTCTGCACTGACTTGCGCATTTCCAGCAATACACCCTGAAGGTTCACCTGGTGACCGTTTTCGACCTGAGTCATGGTCAACTCCATCACCATCACCGGCGTACCATCCTGATCGTTTTTTACCGCGCGCTGCCGGGAAACCTGCGGTTTGGCGTCATCTTGCGGAACAGCCTCGACGGTCCATCCGTTTGGCCAGATCATGACCGGAGACTCTGCATAAGCAGGGGTAACTCCTGAAAGCAGATACATCAGGACGAACATCGATTGACAGAATCGGATCATTGCAGCGAACACTCACGAATTGAGCCGTAAAGTCTGAGCCTCGCCTGGCTGTCAGGCAAGCCTGCGGTTTTGGTTTGGCGATGCCGGAGCCCTTGCGTATCATTGTGAGTATTCTTAGCCCCATACATTTGCCGGAGGGCCCATGAGCCTGCATGAACTCAATACATTTCCCGGCGTGACCGCCCAGCCCGACACCGCCACCCAGAAGTTCGTCTTCAACCACACCATGTTGCGAGTCAAGGACATCACCCAGTCGCTGGATTTCTACACCCGCGTCCTGGGTTTTTCGCTGGTGGAAAAACGCGACTTCCCGGAAGCCGAGTTCAGCCTGTATTTCCTGGCGCTGGTCGATAAAAACCAGATCCCGGCCGATGCCGCGGCTCGCACCGAGTGGATGAAATCGATCCCCGGCATTCTCGAGCTGACTCACAACCACGGCACCGAGAACGACACGAATTTCGCCTATCACAATGGCAACACTGACCCACGCGGCTTCGGCCATATCTGCATTTCGGTACCGGACATTCGTGCGGCATGCGAACGCTTTGAAGCGCTGGGCTGCGATTTCCAGAAACGCCTGAACGACGGTCGCATGAAGAGCCTGGCCTTCATCAAGGACCCGGATGGTTACTGGGTCGAGATCATTCAGCCAGCACCGATGTAAGCCCCACCGCATATCCCCTGTGGGAGCGGGAATGTATGAGACACAAAAAACCCCATGATCACTCATGGGGTTTTGTGTTTTCAGCGTCGGCGTTTATGCAGGCACCGAGGTGCGGATCAGGTGATCGAATGCGCTCAGGGAAGCCTTGGCGCCCTCGCCCACCGCTATCACGATCTGCTTGTACGGCACGGTGGTCACGTCACCGGCCGCGAACACACCGGGCATCGACGTTTCACCACGGGCATCGACGATGATCTCACCTCGTGGCGACAGCTCGATGGTGCCTTTGAGCCAATCGGTGTTAGGCAATAGACCGATCTGCACGAAGATCCCTTCCAGCTCGACAGTGCGCAGCTCGTCCGACTGACGATCCTTGTAGCGCAAGCCGTTGACCTTTTGGCCATCGCCGGTCACTTCAGTGGTTTGCGCACTGGTGATCACGGTGACGTTCGGCAGGCTGTGCAGCTTGCGCTGCAACACTGCATCGGCGCGCAGCTGTACGTCGAATTCCAGCAGCGTCACGTGAGACACGATACCGGCCAGGTCGATGGCCGCTTCGACGCCGGAGTTACCGCCACCAATCACCGCCACACGCTTGCCTTTGAACAGCGGACCATCACAGTGCGGGCAGTACGCCACGCCCTTGTTGCGATATTGCTGCTCACCCGGAACGTTCATTTCACGCCACCGGGCGCCGGTCGCCAAAATCACGGTCTTGGCTTTCAAGGAGGCGCCGCTGGCGAAATGGATTTCATGCAGCTCGCCATTTTTGCCCGGCACCAGCTTGTCGGCGCGTTGCAGGTTCATGATGTCCACGTCGTACTGCTTGACGTGTTCTTCCAGCGCCACGGCCAGTTTCGGCCCTTCGGTTTCCTGCACCGAGATGAAGTTCTCGATGGCCATGGTGTCGAGCACCTGACCACCAAAACGCTCAGCCGCCACACCGGTGCGAATGCCTTTACGAGCAGCGTAGATCGCCGCCGAAGCACCGGCCGGGCCACCGCCAACGACCAGTACATCAAAGGCTTCTTTGGCGCTGATTTTCTCGGCCTGGCGCTCGATGCCACTGGTGTCGATCTTGGCGAGAATCTCCTCCAGACCCATGCGGCCCTGGCCGAAGTTCACACCGTTCAGGTAGAGGCTTGGGACGGCCATGATCTGGCGCTCGTCGACTTCAGCCTGAAACAGCGCGCCGTCGATGGCGACGTGACGGATGTTCGGGTTCAGCACCGCCATCAGGTTCAACGCCTGGACCACGTCCGGGCAGTTCTGGCAGGACAGCGAGAAGTAAGTCTCGAAGTTGAACTCGCCTTTGAGCGAGCGGATCTGTTCGATCACTTCGATACTGGCCTTCGAAGGGTGGCCACCGACTTGCAGCAGGGCCAGCACCAGCGAAGTGAATTCGTGGCCCATCGGGATACCGGCGAAACGCAGGTTGATATCGGCCCCTGGGCGATTGATCGAGAACGATGGTTTGCGCGCATCGTCACCGTTGTCGAGCAACGTAATCTGGGTGGAAAGACTGGCAACGTCTTTGAGTAATGCGAGCATTTCCTGGGATTTCGCACCGTCGTCGAGGGAGGCAACGATCTCGATCGGCTGGGTGACCCGTTCCAGGTACGATTTCAACTGGGCTTTAAGATTGGCGTCCAACATACGGGCGATTTCCATGTATTTGATAAAAAGAAGTCGAAAAAAAACGCCCGAGCGAATCTCGCCCGGGCGTTTTTTAAGGGCGGTGCAGCTTACTTAGGAGGTGCGGAGTGCCGCCCTGATGAAGCGCGTCACAGACTTAGATCTTGCCGACCAGGTCCAGGGACGGAGCCAGAGTGGCCTCGCCTTCTTTCCACTTGGCTGGGCAAACCTGGCCTGGGTGAGCAGCAACGTACTGAGCAGCCTTGATTTTGCGCAGCAGCTCGGAAGCGTCACGACCTACACCGCCGTCGTTGAGTTCAACGATTTTGATCTGGCCTTCAGGGTTGATCACGAAGGTGCCACGGTCAGCCAGACCAGCTTCTTCGATCAGTACGTCGAAGTTGCGGGAGATAGCGTGAGTCGGGTCGCCGATCATGGTGTACTGGATTTTGCCGATGGCTGGCGAAGTGTTGTGCCAGGCAGCGTGGGCAAAGTGGGTATCGGTGGAAACGCTGTAGATCTCGACGCCCAGTTTCTGGAACGCGTCGTAGTTGTCAGCCAGGTCTTCCAGTTCGGTCGGGCAAACGAAGGTGAAGTCGGCTGGGTAAAAGAACACGACAGACCACTTGCCTTTCAGGTCAGCGTCCGACACTTGTACGAAGTCGCCATTTTTGTAGGCGGTAGCTTTGAACGGTTTAACTTGGCTGTTGATGATAGGCATCGATGACTCTCCGTCAGGGGTTAAGAAGTTGATGAAGTGAATCCTACCCACCCGATCGCCGGTTGGCTCATTGGCAAACCTGATGCTGCTGATTGGTTTTCGCTATTAGCCGACAGTATTAATAGAAGAAAACGTGATTTACGGTGCCAATGGCTTTTCAGCGATTCGGGTCATCCCGAGAAACGGGCTGGCTTCAACATAGCGCATGGCGGACTTCATATCCTTCCAGCCCACATAATTCATCAACGACTTCAAGTCCCAACCGCTTTGATGAGCCCAAGTGGCAAAGCCACGCCGCAAGGAGTGACTGGTGTAGTGCTCAGCCGGAATACCGGCGCGCTCCAGTGCCTGGCGTAACAACGGGATCACACTATTGGCGTGCAAGCCCTCCTCGCTCAAATGGCCCCAGCGGTCGATACCCCGGAACACCGGCCCGCGGACCAACGCCGCTTCAGTGATCCATTGGATATAGGCCTGCACCGGACACAAGCGCTGCAAGGCTGGCGTCTGGTATGTCTGGCCGAGGTTCTCGCGGTCGCTCTTGCTGCGAGGCAGGTAGAGGGTGATGCCGGTGCCGGCGCTGGCCCGCACATGTTCAATCTGCACGCGGCACAATTCATCGCTACGAAAACCACGCCAGAAGCCCAGCAGGATCAACGCCGTGTCGCGTCGGGCCCGCAGTAGTCCCGGTTGATCGCCCTGCGCCTTGGCGGTTTTCGCTTCTTGCTCCAGCGAGGCAACCACTTGTTCAAGATGCTGAAGCTGCAACGGTTCGGCCTGTTTTTCCTGTGCCGGGTGCAGCGCACGAATGCCCTTGAACACTTTGCGCACCACAGGCGCCTTGGTGGGATCGGCGAACCCCTGACTGTTGTGCCACTGCGCCAACGCAGACAAGCGCAACTTCAGGGTATTGATCGACAGCACGCCCGCATGAGCCACGAGATAGCGCGCCACGCTATCGCCGGTCGCCGGCAGGAACCCGCCCCAACTGACTTCGAAATGCTCGATGGCCGCGCGATAGCTGCGACGGGTGTTGTCGCGCGTGGCGGCTTGCAGGTAGCGATCCAGTTCGGTCATGGGCTCAGTTCTCGAAAACGTACCGCTCTGGCGGGTGAAACCCGGATTACAGCGCATCACACGGGGTAATACCAGTATATCCCGCATGAAAAATTGCAAGATTTTAACTTTGTTATTGTCGTGGTACATTGCGCATATTAGTGGTACGTACCACAGTATCAAATCGTAGGAGAACACATGGCACGTGGCGGCGTAAACAAGGCACTGGTGCAGGCGGCACGCTCGGCAATCCTCGCCCGAGGCGAACATCCGAGCATCGATGCGGTGCGGATAGAGATGGGCAATACCGGTTCAAAAACCACAATCCATCGCTATATGAAGGAGCTCGATGACGGCACCGAACCCGCGCAAGCACCTTCCGAGCCTATCGACGATGAGCTGGCGAACCTGGTGTCGCGGCTGGCGCAACGCCTGAAGGAACAGGCGCAAGAACCCATCGACCAGGCACGCGCACAGTTCGAGCAACAACGAAAAGAACTGGAAACGCAGCTGCACGAGGCTGGCGAGGCCAATACCGAATTGCAGCAGCAATACGAAATTCAAAGCTTGGCGCTGACCCAGGAATCAGCAGAACTGCATGACATCCGCTCCATGCTGCAAAGCGAGCAAACCCGCAACGCCGGGCTGAACCAGGCGTTGGCAGATTTCGAATTACGCTTGCAGGACAAGGACGAGCAGATCCGCTCACTGGAAGAAAAGCACCTGCACGCCCGCGAGGCACTGGAACACTACCGCAATGCCGTCAAAGACCAGCGCGAACAGGAGCAGCGCCGCCACGAAGGTCAGGTGCAGCAGATTCAGATGGAATTACGCCAGGCGCAGCAAAGCGCACTGGTTCGCCAGGATGAAATCACCCAGTTGCATCGCGACAACGAGCGCTTACTGACGGAAAACCGCGGAACGCTGCGCGAGCTGAGCCTGTCGCAAGAGCAACTCAAGCACACCAACAGCCGACAGGATCAGCTGCTGGAACAGGTCAACCGCATCGACAGCGAACGCACCCTCCTCCAGGAACGCTTGCGCATTGCCTTGCTGGAAAGCCAGTCACTCAAACAGAACATCGATGAGCAATCGCACATCAATAAAGCGCTGGAAGTTGAACTGATCAAGTTGCAGGCAAGCCTGGATGAAAGCGCGCGCCTGGCCGCTGTCGTTGCGACAGGGCCAGACGCATCAGCCTCGCGCAAGGACGATTAACCCGCGACTGGCGTACGCATGGTGACGAACTCTTCGGCGGCCGTTGGATGCACGCCGATGGTTTCATCGAAGTCACGCTTGGTCGCGCCCGCCTTCAGAGCAATTGCCAACCCCTGAACAATCTCGCCAGCCTCCGGGCCGACCATGTGGCAGCCCAGGACCTTGTCAGTCTTGCCGTCCACCACCAGCTTCATCAAGGTGCGCTCCTGGCATTCGGTCAGGGTCAGCTTCATCGGCCGGAAACGGCTTTCGAAGATCACCACATCGTACCCGGCCTCTCGCGCCTCTTCCTCGGTCAGGCCGACAGTGCCGATGTTCGGCAAGCTGAACACGGCGGTCGGGATCATCTTGTAATCCACCGGGCGATATTGCTCGGGCTTGAACAAACGCCGCGCCACGGCCATGCCTTCGGCCAGCGCGACCGGCGTGAGCTGCACCCGACCGATTACATCGCCAAGGGCCAGGATCGATGGTTCTGCGGTTTGATATTGCTCATCAACCTCGACAAAACCTTTCTTATCGAGTTTGACGCCGGTGTTTTCCAGCCCCAGGTTGTCGAGCATCGGACGCCGGCCAGTGGCGTAGAACACGCAGTCCGCCTCCAGTACGCGACCATCCTTGAGCGTGGTTTTCAGGCTGCCATCGGCTTGCTTGTCGATGCGCTCGATGTCGGCATTGAATTGCAGGTCCATGCCGCGCTTGGTCAGCTCTTCCTGCAAATGTTTGCGCACCGCACCGTCGAAGCCGCGCAGGAACAGATCACCGCGGTACAGCAGCGTGGTCGCGGCACCCAGCCCGTGGAAAATCCCGGCAAACTCCACCGCAATGTAACCACCACCGACCACCAGAACGCGCTTGGGCAGCTCTTTAAGGAAGAACGCCTGATTGGAACTAATTGCGTGCTCGTGCCCCGGAATCTCCGGGATCTGCGGCCAGCCACCGGTAGCAATCAGGATGTTCTTGGCGGTATAGCGTTTGCCATCGAACTCGACGGTATGCGGATCGACGATTTTCGCGTGGCCTTCATGCAAGGTCACGCCGCTGTTGACCAGCAGATTGCGATAGATGCCGTTCAGGCGATTGATCTCGCGATCCTTGTTGGCGATCAGCGTCGCCCAGTCGAACTTCGCCTCACCCGGGGTCCAGCCAAAACCTTGCGACTGCTCGAAGTCTTCGGCGAAGTGCGCCCCGTAGACCAGCAATTTTTTCGGCACGCAGCCGACGTTCACACACGTACCGCCCAGATAGCGGCTCTCGGCCACGGCGACTTTCGCGCCGAAACCGGCCGCAAACCGTGCAGCCCGTACACCGCCAGAACCGGCACCAATCACATATAGGTCAAAATCGTAGGCCATTTCTATCTCCTCGGCAGGCGACCAGCATACCTGCGGGTGGCCTTTGGGCAAGCGTTGACAACTATGTGGGGCCGGAAAATGAAAAAGCCACCCGAAGGTGGCTTTTCAGTACAAGCAGCTCAGGCGCTATCAGTAAGCCTTGCCAGTCTTGTAGAAGTTCTCGAAGCAGAAGTTGGTCGCGTCGATGTAGCCTTCGGCGCCACCGCAGTCGAAACGCTTGCCCTTGAACTTGTAGGCCATGACGCAGCCGTTTTGCGCCTGTTTCATCAAGGCGTCGGTGATCTGGATTTCGCCGCCCTTGCCTGGCTCGGTCTGTTCGATCAGGTCGAAGATGTCCGGGGTCAGGATGTAACGACCGATGATCGCCAGGTTCGACGGCGCATCTTCAGGTTTTGGTTTTTCAACCATGCTGTGAACGCGGTAGATGTCGTCACGGATCATCTCACCGGAAATCACGCCGTACTTGTGAGTTTCTTGCGGATCGACTTCCTGAATGGCAACGATCGAGCAGCGGAACTGCTTGTACAGCTTGACCATTTGGGTCAGGACGCCGTCGCCTTCAAGGTTGACGCACAAGTCGTCCGCCAGCACTACGGCAAAGGGTTCGTCGCCGATCAGCGGGCGGCCAGTCAGAATCGCGTGGCCCAGGCCTTTCATTTCGGTCTGGCGAGTGTAGGAGAACGAGCACTCGTCGAGCAGCTTGCGGATGCCGACCAGGTATTTCTCTTTGTCGGTGCCCTTGATCTGGTTTTCCAGCTCGTAGCTGATGTCGAAGTGGTCTTCCAGGGCGCGTTTGCCGCGACCGGTGACGATGGAGATTTCGGTCAACCCGGCGTCCAGTGCTTCTTCGACGCCGTACTGGATCAGTGGCTTGTTTACCACCGGCAGCATTTCTTTGGGCATGGCTTTAGTCGCTGGCAGGAAGCGAGTACCGTAACCGGCTGCTGGGAACAAGCATTTCTTGATCATATAAGTCCTTGAAAGGGCTGTGTGTTCGAGTTTTGGCGCAGTCTAATCAGGCGGCGGGCACCTTACAATGCCCTGCACTGGCTAACCGATGCCATCATAGAGAAATAAACCGGCGAATAGTTCAATCGCCATCCGGTTCGACGGATCGAGCGTTCCCACTCTACGCCCATGAGCGCCGTTTGCGTGCATTTGACGTATCATGGCCGCCTTGATCCCGCCAACGAGGCAGTTATATGTCGGCAGCACAAAACGCAAACGGTTATTCGGTCAGCCAGGACGAGGACGGTCAGTGGTGGATAGTCAATTACCACGGCGAACAGGTCGCCGGCCCATTGCCCAGCAAGGCGATGGCGGTGGAAGTGGCTGCGGTGTTCCAGGACGACCGCTCTGCCCCGGCCGCACCCCGTGAAGCAGCGCCAGCTCGGAGCCCCCGCCGCAAGAAATGACCAGGACCGGCCCCGGCAAATGCCGTTCGAGCATTGAACGGGGACTCGGTGATGGGTTTACCTGTACCGAAATGGCCATTCGCTATACCCTCGCGCCAGCCCTTCCCTTCCCGATGACTGATTTCATGAAAACGATACCGGCGCTGTTTGCAGTTCTGGCCTTGGCGGGCTGTGCCTCGGCTGAAAAAACCTACCTGGACAATGGTGAACAGGGGCTGACCATCGATTGCTCCGGCGAGGCCAATTCCTGGGCGACCTGCTACGAAAAAGCCGATGCCTCTTGCGCCGGCACCGGCTATCGGATTGTCGGTACCGACGGCACACCTTCGACCCAGGAAAGCGAAAAGACTTTGGGCGTCGACGTCGGCAACTACAAAAACCGCAGCGTAGTGGTGGTCTGCAAGTAAGGCGCTCTGCCCTACATGTGAATTTCGGCGAATTTGATCCCGAGCCCGCGCACAGTCTCGATCAAATCGTCGAGGCGACTGAAGGACTCGACTTCATCGTTGTCATCCACCAGGAAAAAACTGCGCCCGGCGCTTTTCTTGAAAAACACGATCCACTCCCCCGGGTTCGCCGGGTTCTGAATCACGTGGGTGGCAGAGATATGACCCTCTGCATGGCGCTCCCGCACCTGCTCTCGCTTCATGCTTACTAAACTCCAGAAATGACAATGCCGTCAAAGCGCGACTTTGACGGCATCGATGCTGACTGGGAGTAGTTTATCAGCCGGATATGCACGCGGTGGCAGCATTACGCACATCCCATGGGCGCAAAGGCACATTGGAGATGCGTTCGTGCAGCTTGATGCTGCTGCCGCCAGAGCGGTCTTCAATTTCAAATACCGCTGCCGGCCCCGACGAGAACTTCTGCGGCACGATAACCCGCACGCCATCCTTGTGCGGCTCGACTTGCAGGGCACCACGGCTATCGGCCAGTTTTTCGACCAGGCACTGCGCGTACTCATGGGGTTTTTTGCCTGAAATCACGCTCATAGTGGGCAACGACTCATTGATGTCCGCGACACTCGCACATCCACCCACTGCCAATGCCAACGGCATGACCAGAACACCCCACTTCATACAAAACCTCCGATAAAGACTTTCCGACAGTTCGAATACTGGTTTTCTCCGAGGCTCACTGC
The DNA here is from genome assembly GCF_055556615.1 of Pseudomonas sp. PME37.24/025. Classification (NCBI taxonomy): domain Bacteria; kingdom Pseudomonadati; phylum Pseudomonadota; class Gammaproteobacteria; order Pseudomonadales; family Pseudomonadaceae; genus Pseudomonas; species Pseudomonas sp. PME37.24/025. The sequence goes on along the minus strand of NZ_JBVHNK010000018.1, from coordinate 20,351 downwards.
TTTTATCGCTCATAGAATTCCGGATAACTGTTTTTAATTGTCAAAGCGCACCCCGACAGCCGGATAATAACCTGTTCGGGCTGATAAACTGCGCCAATCGCCCATGCTATCGTTTTGATTTTGTAGAAAAAGCCCTTCTGGAGGCGCCTCATGAAATTTATCCACCAGCGCGAGCACCTCAACGAAGACGACATCGTCGTCATCCAGTGCTCCCAAATGTGCAACATCCGCTTGATGAACGACGCCAATTTCCGCAGTTTCAAGAATGGCGGCCGTCATACCTACCACGGCGGCGCATTCGACACCTTCCCGGCCCGGATCACTGCGCCGAGCACCGGTTTCTGGAACATCACCATCGACATGGTCACCCGCCGGCCGATCAGCGTGACCCGCAAACCGACCCTGACGCACTCGATCAAGATTATTCGCCGCTCCAGCTCGAAACTGAGCTGAGCCCACACCAAAACAGGCAGGTATGACCGTGGCTCAGAAGACCAAATACGTCATCAAATACAAACTAAACGGCGAGCGCCGCTTCGAATTTGCCCAGCTTGAGAATGGCACCGAAGAAGAAGCCAGGGCTGCACTGGACGTTATTCATGGCCAGACTGAAGATGTCATCAGTGAGATCAGCGTGAGCAAAGCGCTGTAAAGCGATCTGGAGCGACAACATGGACGTCTGCTCCCCTTTCGAATTCGACCGCAAGCGCCGGAGTGTCCACTCCCGCAACGCTCACTAAACTGGCCACCTCGACCTTTTGGTCAAGGAGTCAGAACCCTTGTTTACCGACCCGATTCACAACGACGCCCTCGACTGGGCTCTGCTTGCGCAGCAACTCGATCAGGATGGCTGCGCAGTCATCAGGTCGTTTTTAAGCCCTGAGACCTGCGATGACATAAGCGCCCTGTACGTCCGGTCCGAACCCTTTCGCTCGAAAGTGGTGATGGCTCGCCACGGTTTTGGCCGTGGTGAATACAAATACTTCAAGTACCCGCTGCCGGATCCGGTGGCCCGGTTGCGTAGCGCGCTCTACCCTCGACTGGTTCCGATCGCCAACCGTTGGTACGAATCGATGGACCTGCCGACCCGTTTCCCCGAATCGCACGAAGCGTTTTTGCAACGCTGTCATGCCGCCGGTCAGGAACGCCCGACACCTTTGTTGCTGCAATACGGCCCACAGGATTACAACTGTTTGCATCAGGATCTGTACGGCGAACACGTTTTCCCGCTGCAAGTGGCGATTCTTCTGTCAGAACCGGGGGAAGATTTCACCGGCGGTGAATTTGTGCTGACCGAACAACGTCCACGGATGCAGTCACGCCCACAAGTCATCGGCCTGAAGAAAGGTGACGCGTTGATTTTTGCCGTGAATCAGCGCCCGGTAAAAGGTGTTCGCGGCTATTACCGAGTGACCATGCGTCACGGGGTGAGTCGCCTGCACAGTGGAAAACGGCATACCCTTGGAATCATCTTTCACGATGCGCTATGACCCCATGAGCCCGATCACCTTCGATCTGTTTGCCGACGCCGAACCCGAGCAACAACCCAGGCGCGAGCAAATCGGCGAACAATCCTACGTTCTTAGAGGCTTCGCCCTGCCGTGGTTCGACCGGTTGCTGCCGGCACTGGAGTCGGTACTGGCAGCGGCGCCCTTTCGGCAGATGGTCACGCCTGGCGGCTTTACCATGTCAGTGGCACTGAGCAGTTGCGGCACCTGGGGCTGGACCACCGATCGCAGCGGCTACAAGTACACCCGCAACGATCCACAGACCGGCCTGCCCTGGCCTGAAATGCCCGAGGTGTTTTTCGAGCTGGCGCAAGCGGCGGCGCGAGAGGCAGGTTTTATGGATTTCGTACCGGATTCCTGCCTGATCAACCGCTATATTCCCGGTGCCAGAATGTCGTTGCATCAGGACAAAAACGAAGGGTCCTACGCTGCGCCCATTGTGTCGGTGTCCTTGGGCTTGCCGGCGACGTTCCTGTTCGGTGGCTTCGAACGCAGTGCAAAAAACCAGCGGGTGCCGCTGTTGCATGGCGATATTGTGGTCTGGGGCGGCGTGGACCGTTTGCGTTATCACGGCGTATTGCCGATCAAGGAGGGTTATCACCCTCAGTTGGGCGAACAACGAATCAACTTCACCTTTCGTACCGCAGGATGAAACCGTTGAATTCGACCGCAAGACCCGGAGTGTGGCGACCCTGCCGGCTGGTTAATCTGCATGAAACGGGTCAACGGACATGAAGCCATGACAACTCAATCGACAAAAATCGCTACCGAGAATGATCCTCGCTGGGCCGCCGTGGTCGCGCGCGATCCCCGCGCCGACGGGCAGTTTGTGTATGCGGTGAAAACCACCGGCATCTATTGTCGCCCCAGCAGCCTGGCGCGTTTGCCGAAGCCGCAGAATGTCGAATTCTTCGACACCGCCGAGCAAGCCCAGGCGGCGGGTTATCGCCCCAGCAAACGAGCCGCGAAGGATCAAAGCGACGTCGCCGCACAGCACGCCACGACCGTGGCCGCTGCATGCCGTCACATCGAATCCGCCGAGACGTTGCCGCCATTGAATGAATTGGCCGACGCGGCCGGCCTGAGCAGTTTCCACTTCCATCGCGTGTTCAAGGCCATTACCGGCCTGACACCCAAGGGTTATGCCACCGCCCATCGCTCACGCAAGGTTCGCGAGCGTCTGGCGGACGGCGGCACGGTCACCGACGCGCTGTATGACGCAGGATTCAACTCCAACAGCCGATTTTATGAGGCTGCGGATCAACTGCTGGGCATGAAGCCCGGCGATTACCGTGCGGCCGGGCAGAACAACGACATTCGTTTTGCCGTCGGCCAGTGTTCCCTCGGGGCGATTCTGGTGGCGCAAAGTGAGCGCGGCGTCTGCGCGATTCTGTTGGGGGACGATCCGCATCAATTGGTCTGTGATCTGCAGGACAAATTTCGGCGTGCCAACCTGATTGGCGCCGATCATGAGTTCGAGCAGTTGATCGCTAAAGTGGTGGGCTTTATCGAAGCCCCGGCGCTCGGCCTGGACTTGCCGCTGGACGTACGCGGCACGGCGTTTCAGGAACGAGTGTGGCAAGCCCTGCGGGAGATTCCTGCCGGCAGCACCGCCAGTTATGCCGATATCGCTCAGCGCATCGGCGCACCGAAAGCCGTGCGCGCCGTGGCCCAGGCCTGTGGCGCGAACAGCCTGGCGGTGGCAATCCCTTGCCATCGCGTGGTGCGCAGCGATGGCAACCTGTCGGGCTATCGCTGGGGTGTGGAGCGCAAGCGTCAGTTGCTGGAGCGCGAAAACGCGGCTGAATCCTGAATGCCAATGTAGACCGCCACGGACTCCGGACCGGTGTAGACCTCGAAGTCCGTGGCGAACTTGCGGCGAACCTGCGGGTTATCCTCGAAGTAAGCCCAGACCAGGCCCCACGTCTGAATGACGCTGTCGGGCATCGGCCCTTTGGCGCTGAACACCAGGTAATCACCGCCCTCAACCTGAATCTGCGCAAAGTCCTCGGAGGGCGCGGTGACCGCTGCACCCGCGGTCACATCGAAGTGGCCCGAAGCATCGGACTCGTAGTTGGAATAGACGCCATACATAAACGAATCCGGCTGTTTGTGGGCGATCTTGTCGAAAACGTCCTCGACGAAAAATTGTTCCCACATAGGGCCGATGCACGCGGTCTCTGGTTGCTGTTCTGCGGCATTGAGGGTTCGCACTTGCAACCCCGAGACGCTAAAGGGCAGCACTTCACGCAGCTTTACATCCATTGTCGCTATTTCCTTGTTTCTACAGTTTGTTTGATTGATTGGCGCCAAGACGATCAACGATTGACGTCGACCACCACCCGACCGCGCAACTGGCCGGCAAGCAGGCGCTGCGCGGCGTCGATGGCTTCGCTCAAGCCGATTTCGTGGCTGATCAGCGGCAGCAAGGCGAAGTCCAGATCCTTGGCCAGGCGATTCCAGGCCAGTATCCGCCTGGCTTTGGGCTGGGTCACGCTGTTGATACCGGCCAGGGTCACACCGCGCAAAATGAACGGCGCGACGGAGGCTGGAAAGTCCATGCCTTGTGCCAAGCCGCAAGCAGCGACGGTGCCGTTGGCCCGTGTGCTCGCGCAAGCGTTGGCCAGCGTGTGGCTGCCGACCGAGTCGATCACCGCCGCCCAACGTTCCTTGGCCAACGGTTTGCCCGGCTCCGACAACGTGGCGCGATCGATGATTTCGCTGGCACCCAATTGCTTTAGGTAGTCGTGCTCGGCAGTGCGCCCAGTGGATGCCACCACGCGATAGCCGAGTTGGCTCAGCAGCGCGATGGCGAAACTGCCTACGCCACCATTGGCGCCCGTCACCAGCACTTCGCCCTGCTCGGGGTTCACGCCGTTGTGCTCCAGCGCCAGGATGCTCAGCATCGCCGTATAGCCGGCCGTGCCGATGGCCATCGCTTGCGCGGCGGTGAATGCTTTGGGCAACGGGATCAGCCAGTCGCCATTCAATCGAGCTTTCTGCGCCAATCCGCCCCAATGTCCTTCACCCACACCCCAGCCATTGAGCAGGACTTGATCACCGACCTTGTAGTCCGGATGACCGCTGACTTCGACAGTGCCCGCCAGATCGATCCCCGGCACCATCGGGAATTTGCGCACCACCGGGCTGCTGCCGGTGATCGCCAGGCCATCCTTGAAGTTCAGCGTGCTGTACGCCACACGCACGGTCACATCGCCTTCAGGCAATTGATCGTCATTGATCTCTTGCAGCGTGGCCCGGTAACCGCGGTCGTCCTTGTCGATCAAAATGCCTTTGAACATCACTGCCTCCCGATGGATTCGCTCAGTTGTCGTGCTGTTGAAATAACACATGAAAACACATCGCCGTAGCCGACTTTAAGCCAATCCTCAAACTCGACTGGCCTTGGGTCAGTCATTACTGATACAAATTCGCTTCTACCGACGTCGGAGAACACTGCACATGAGTCAATGGCCAGACACCCGCATTCTTGACCTGCTCGGGATCGAACTGCCGATCATCCAGGCGCCCCTGGCCGGCGCGACGACTTCGGCCATGGTGATTGCGGCAAGCAATGCTGGCGGCTTGGGCTCGATGCCCGCCGCGATGCTGAGCATCGAGCAGTTGCGTGAGGAGCTGAAAACGATTCGCCAACACACCCAGCGTCCGTTCAACGTCAATTTTTTCTGCCATCAACCTCCGCCGCCCGATGAGCAGCGCGCCCAGGACTGGAAGAACCTGCTGGAACCGTACTATCGGGAATTGGGAGTCGATTTCGACGCACCAACGCCGGTGTCCAATCGCGCACCGTTCGATAATGCGGCCTGCGAAGTACTCGAAGAATTTCGTCCTGAAGTGGTGAGTTTTCACTTCGGCTTGCCGGAAAAGTCCCTGCTGGATCGGGTAAAAGCCACCGGGGCGAAAATTCTTTCCTCGGCGACTACGGTCGAAGAAGCCGTCTGGCTGGAACAGCATGGTTGCGATGCGATCATCGCCATGGGTTACGAGGCTGGCGGCCACCGGGGAATGTTTCTCAGTGATGACCTGAGCAGCCAGGTGGGGACCTTTGCCCTGGTGCCACAAATCGTCGATGCGGTGAAAGTGCCGGTAATTGCGGCAGGCGGGATTGGAGATGCGCGGGGCGTCGCGGCAGCGTTTCTGCTGGGCGCTTCGGCGGTCCAGGTGGGTACGGCTTATTTGTTCACGCCGGAGGCCAAGGTCAGCGCTTCTCACCAGAAGGCGTTGCGCACGGCCAAAGAAAGCGAGACGGCGGTCACCAACATTTTCACCGGACGCCCGGCGCGGGGGATTCTCAATCGAGTGATGCGTGAGCTGGGGCCGATGAGCGCCAAAGCGCCGGCCTTCCCCTTGGCGGGCGGTGCGTTGATGCCATTGCGAGCGAAAGCAGAGGCGGATTTCAGCAGTCTTTGGGCTGGTCAGGCGTTCACGCTGGGGGTTGAAATGACCTCAGCAGAGCTGACCCGGCGTTTGGCTGAGGAAGGGTTAGCAAAGGTACCCCACCGTTAGGCGCAGACCCTGTGGGCGGGCTTGCCTGTGGCGAGGGAGCTTGCTCCCGTTCGGCTGCGAAGCGGTCGTGAAGCTTTTGGGGCCGCTTCGCGACCCAGCGGGAGCAAGCTCCCTCGCCACAGGAAGCCCCCTAGCCACAAATCCGCTGCCAACCTGCGCTTTGCATCCGACAAGTTCCGTTTACAGGTCATTCGCTATATATTCATCTATATAGCGTTTCATCTCGCCTACCACGGAGCCGTTTCATGATCATTCGTGCCTCACGTATTGCCCCCGCGTGCCTGTTCACCGTGTTCGCTTTCGGCTCCGCCCAGGCGGATGAAGTCCAGGTCGCTGTTGCTGCCAACTTCACCGCGCCAATCCAGGCCATCGCAGCCGATTTCGAGAAAGACACCGGGCACAAACTGGTCACCTCCTTTGGTGCAACCGGCCAGTTCTACACCCAGATCAAGAACGGTGCGCCGTTCGAAGTATTCCTCTCGGCGGACGACACCACCCCGAAAAAACTCGAAACCGAAGGCGACACCGTCAAAGGCTCGCGCTTCACTTACGCCATCGGCACCCTGGCGCTGTGGTCGGCCAAGGACGGTTACGTCGACGCCAAGGGCAAGGTGCTGAGCGACAATCAGTATCAACACTTGTCCATCGCCAACCCGAAAGCCGCCCCGTATGGCCTGGCCGCCACTCAGGTGCTCGCCAAGCAGGGCCTGACCGACAAAGTCAAAGACAAGATCGTCGAAGGTCAGAACATCACCCAGGCCTACCAGTTCGTTTCCACTGGTAATGCCGAACTCGGTTTTGTGGCCTTGTCGCAGATCTACAAAGACGGCAAAGTCACCAGCGGTTCGGCCTGGATCGTCCCCGCCGATCTGCATGACCCGATCAAACAAGACGCGGTGATCCTCAATAAGGGCAAGGACAACCCGGCCGCCAAGGCGCTGGTTGACTACCTCAAAGGTCCGAAAGCCGCCGCTGTTATCAAATCCTACGGTTACCAACTCTAAATGACGCTATCGAGTGCCGATTATTCCGCCATCTGGCTGACCCTGAAACTGGCGTCCCTGACGACCGTGATCCTGTTGGTCATCGGCACTCCGATTGCGTTATGGCTGTCGCGCACCCGTTCCTGGCTGCGCGGCCCGATCGGGGCGATCGTCGCCCTGCCCCTGGTGCTGCCGCCCACAGTGATCGGCTTTTACTTGTTGCTGGCGCTCGGCCCGAACGGCTGGATCGGTCAGTTCACCCAATCACTGGGCCTCGGCACCCTGACCTTCAGTTTTACAGGGCTGGTGATCGGCTCGGTGCTGTACTCGATGCCGTTCGTGGTCCAACCACTGCAAAATGCTTTTTCCGCCATCGGCACTCGCCCATTGGAAGTGGCTGCAACCTTGCGCGCCAATCCCTGGGACACGTTCTTCAGCGTGATTGTGCCGCTGGCCCGCCCCGGTTTTATCACCGCGGCCATTCTCGGTTTCGCCCATACCGTCGGCGAGTTCGGCGTGGTGCTGATGATCGGCGGCAACATTCCCGACAAGACCCGCGTGGTCTCGGTGCAGATCTACGATCACGTCGAAGCCATGGAATACGCCCAGGCTCATTGGCTGGCCGGAGCAATGCTGGTGTTCTCCTTTGCGGTATTGCTGGCGCTCTACTCCAGCCGTAAAACCAAAGCGGTCTGGAGCTGATCGATGATTCATACGCGCTTGAAACTGAATTATTCGGGATTCACCCTGGATGTGGACCTGCAACTGCCCGGCCGCGGAGTGACGGCGCTTTACGGCCATTCCGGTTCGGGCAAAACCACCTGCCTGCGCTGCATCGCCGGCCTGGAACAGGCCGAGCAAAGTTTTATTCAGGTCAACGACGAAGTCTGGCAAGACAGCGACAAGGGGATTTTTGTCCCGCCGCATAAACGTGCTGTGGGTTATGTCTTCCAGGAAGCCAGCCTGTTCCCACATTTATCGGTGCGGGCCAATCTGGAGTTCGGCCTCAGACGTATCCCTCGTCAACAGCGCCGGGTCGACATGGCGCATGCCACTGAGTTGCTGGGGATCGGCCATTTGCTCGATCGTGATCCGCAGAACCTTTCTGGCGGTGAGCGCCAGCGGATCGGCATCGCTCGCGCCCTGCTCACCAGCCCGAAACTGTTGCTGATGGATGAGCCGCTGGCAGCGCTCGATACCCAGCGTAAGAACGAAATCCTGCCGTATCTGCAACGGCTGCACGATGAGCTGGACATCCCCGTGCTGTACGTCAGCCATTCTCAGGATGAAGTCGCGCGGCTCGCCGACCACCTCGTCCTGCTCAGCAATGGCAACGCTTTAGCCAGCGGCGCGATCGGCGAAACCCTGGCCCGTCTCGATCTGCCGCTGGCGCTCGGTGACGACGCTGGCGTGGTGATCGAAGGACACGTCAGTGCCTATGACGCCGACTATCAGTTGTTAACCTTGCAACTGCCCAACACGGACCTGAGCATTCGAGTCGCCCATTCGCCGATGGCTGAAGGCCAGGCGCTGCGCTGCAAGGTCCAGGCGCGAGATGTCAGCCTGAGCCTGCAAGGCGTCGAGCAAAGCAGCATCCTCAATCGCCTGCCGGTCACGGTGATCAGTGAAATCGGCGCCGATAACGCCGCTCACGTACTGATTCGCCTGAACGCAGCCGGTACACCGCTGTTGGCGCGAATCACCCGCTATTCCCGGGATCAACTGGGCGTGCACCCCGGACAGCAGCTCTGGGCGCAGATCAAAGCGGTGGCGGTGCTGGCATAAAATCTGTCGGCACTCTCTAGGCAGTCTCTAGGCACCCCGACGATAGCGCGCGGTCAATGGCTTAACGCCCCATGATTCGTCGCCCAGGATTGCCCGCCATGCCAGATACCGCGTTGCCTGATGTTCTGCCGCCCGACCTGCATTACGTCGATGACAGCCAGCCCGGCATCACCCGCAAGCTCCTGCGCGGCAAGTTTTGCTACTTCGACCCGGCGGGTCAGCGCATTACCGATCCGGATGAAATCAAACGCATCAATGCACTCGCGGTGCCGCCCGCCTACACCGATGTATGGATCTGCCCCGATCCGCGTGGCCATCTGCAAGCCACCGGTCGTGACGCTCGTGGCCGCAAGCAATACCGTTATCACCCACGCTGGCGGGAAGTGCGCGATGCCGACAAATACTCGCGCTTGCGGGACTTCGGCCAGGCCCTGCCAAAACTGCGCAAACAGCTGGAAACGCTGCTGGCCGCGCCCGGTTTCAGCCGCGACAAGGTCATGGCCACGGTGATTACCTTGCTCGATGCGACGCTCATTCGGGTCGGCAATACCCGATATGCCCGGGACAATCGCTCCTATGGCCTGACGACCCTGCGCAACCGTCACGTCGAGGTCAATGGCAGCGCGATTCTGTTCCAGTTTCGCGGCAAGAGCGGCATCGAGCACCAGATCACCGTCAAAGACCGGCGCCTGGCGCGAATTATCAAACGTTGCCTGGAAATCCCCGGGCAAAACCTCTTTCAGTATCTGGACGAAAACGGCGAGCGGCACACCATCAGTTCCTCCGACGTCAACGCCTATTTGCAGACGCTGACCGGCGCCGATTTCACCGCCAAGGACTATCGCACCTGGGCCGGCAGTGCACTGGCGTTGGCGGTGCTGTGCGAGTTGCAGTGGGAATCGGAAGCCGACGCAAAGCGGCATGTGGTGGAAATGGTCAAGAACGTCGCCCGACAGCTCGGCAACACCCCGGCGGTTTGCCGCAAGTGCTACATCCATCCGGCGGTCGTCGATGGTTTCATGCAGGGCGCATTATCCGAACTGCCGCGGTCGAGGGGACGTAAAAGGTTGAGGGCAGAAGAAGTCGCGCTGGCTGTGCTTCTGGATAAACTTATCGAGACGGCCGAAACACCGTGAGATTTCTTCGAGGCTAACTAAACCGACGAACTGACCTGCCCTTTTTTTGCGTGATTGCAAACGGCTTCTATGCTTGATCTGAATACGAATAGCTTCGGTGACGCCATGGAAGACATTTTCGTTGTGAAACGCTGCAACAAGATCATCATTCATGGCCGCCGGGCCGGAGAACCCGATCACCCGCCACCCGACGCTGCCGTCTGGTATCGCATCACCGATACCCGCACTCGCGGCTTCATCGGTGACGGCTTCGATCTTGAAGAGGACGCCGCGCGCGAATGTCGGCGGCTTAACGCGGTCAGCTCGCCGAAGTCCCGGCAGGCCTGAGCCAGTCAGTGCAGAACCAAGGCTAGGAGCTTCTGTACTGCTTCGCAGTCCAACGGGGGCAAGCCCCCTCGCCACAGAAGCCCTCTCACCACAGGTCTTGTGTCTGGCGCCTGAAGCTGACCTGTTTTATTTCCGGGTCTATACTTAAAGGAGCTGAAGGATCAGCGACCCACCGGCAGAAAGCTCGCTCCTCGCGGGCTTTTTGTTGCCCTTTACCCGATTTCTTTGAACGGAGGTGTATGTCATGTCCGAGAAAGAGTCCATCACCACCCTGCTCACCCTGCTTGACTCCCGTCAGGCGCGCCTTGCCGCCGCGTGCAAGGAAATCGCCGATTGGGTTGATAATCAAGGGGGGCATCCGACAGCCCTCAGGATTCGCGATCGTCTGAACGACATCGAGAAAGACACGCCGCAGATTCGCAGCGCGCTCTCTTCGCTCAAACCTGTCGAGCCGCCGCTGCCTCGTTTCAGATGAGTCGACCAAGGTACTCAAGTCAGGGACAGAGCCCGAGTCAGGACGCCTGAGCGGTGACTTCATCGTCACCAGGCTTATACCTGTCTGCGCTACATACCAACCCGGCCAAATTTGCCGGGCTTTTTTTGTTTGTGCTCTTTCCACATTTCACACCGCCTTCACAACTCAGCCCCTACAGTGCATCCACTCCTTTCAAGAAATCCCCCTGGCCCGCCCGCATGCGGGCCTTTTTTTGCCTGTTGTATAACGAACGAACGCCCTCGCCTGCCTGTCGAACGATTACACATCAAGAAGGAGATGCCCCATGGTCACTCACTTCAAAGTCGGCGGGCACCTGGCCTGCGGACACAAAGGTAGCAACCTGACTTCAAGCAGCATACTGACCCGCGTGAAATGCAGAAGCTGCCGCAACACCGATGCGTTCAAAGAAGCACGCAAAGCCGAACGCAACGCTGCACGTCGCGCCGCACGCAAGGCCAAAGTCGCCCACACCGTTACTGACTGGCGCGCAGCCTGGACCCAGCGACTGATCGAAATGCCCGGTTTGCAAAGACTGCCGCGTGGTTTTACCGGCCAGCCATTCGTGTAGTTGACTCCCGGATCCCTGCATGGGGCGCTATAGGAGAGGAAATACCGATGAACAGACTTCTTCTGCTTCTGATCGTCTGCCTGTGCCCCTCGTGGGTGATGGCGCAAGGGTGCGACGTCAAAACCCGATCCCAAAGCCCTTCAGTTCCGGTGATCGAAACACACTCCTGCTATGAGTATGAAGGCATGCCGTGGACTCTATTGATTGGTCCTGCAGCAACGAAAGCAAGGAAATGCTGACCAGCACCAAGACCAAAGTTGCACAGTGCGGTGATCGCTATCGGGCTACCTGTCTGGGCACATTGACTGCAGAGGCGCTGGCCAACCCTCAATCCATCAGCAAAGACAAGAACAGCAAACCGCTGAACATCCCCGACAATGCCCAGGTCATCACGTATTACTACAGCGTCGAGAACCTGCCGCAGGCCAGGATCGATTGCGAAACCGGTGGGGGAAAATGGACGGAGAAGTAGCTGTTTTATGAGCTGAAGGCATCTTCACCTGATCGCTGCCCCTGGTAGCGACCAGATGGGTTGGCACGCAGGTGCGTCCAGTCGACGCCGCATCAAGGATAGCGCCTGTCGAAAATTGCGTGGCAGAAACGACAAAGGCCTGCATGAGAAACCTCATGCAGGCCTTTGAAAAATATGGCGCCGAAGCCGGAATCGAAGACTAACTCCCGGTACTCGAGTGCATCCGAGACCCACGGCAGTCCTCCAACCGCAGCAGATCAGTCGCCGAGCGAATGACAAAATCCGGCGCCAGCACCTCGCAGCGCTGCGGTTGCCCATACCCGTAAGCGGCCCAGCAACTCGCTACGCCAATATTGCGGGCATACCCAAGATCGATCTCGGTGTCCCCGACCACCAGTACCTGCGTCCTGTCGGCGTTACGCATCCGAGGCTTGATCTGCTCAAAAAAGCTGGCCGGGGCCGGCTTCGGCGCTCGTTCGCCGACAGCAGCCACTACCCCGCGAAAGCAGGAACCCAGACGATACTGTTCAAGACTGGCCATGATCGAGACTTCTCCCTTGTTGGAAACAACAAACAGCTCGCTACCCGCGTCATGCAGCCGTTGCACAACCTCTTCGACACCTGGATAAGGCACGCTTTGGGCGACGCCCAACCCCCCGTTGTAAATCTGTCGATAGTCGGCGACCCACACCGGCAACTCAGGCAAATCGCCGACGCCCAGCAACACACCCAACATTTCAACCAACGTGAGTCCTTGGTCGATCACATGGTCGATCAAGTCCGGAGCAAAAGGCTGTACACCACGGCGACTGGCCAGAACCTCAAGGGTTTTGCGGATCGCATTGCGGGTATCGAACAGGGTGCCATCGAAATCAATCAGCAGGGTGCGATAGTGCATAGACCATGGATCACTCAAGTGGGCAAATACCAGTCAGGCAAACGCCCGACGGAACCTTGAACGCAAGGCGAACGGCACCGTGCAATCGAAGATGCTTTTAGGGGCGACGCCATTGCGCTGCCCCGTGCGGTAAAGACTCGACAGGGTCGGGTCGAGCGGTGTGCCAGGCAACGGTCGAGTACTGTGAATATCCATTTCCACCCGAAAGCGAGTGGACATTGCCCACAATACCTCCTCGGCCGAACAGGGATTGACGTCGTCGTCCAGCAACAGGATGTTCTTGGTGCTGGAGATATTTTCGAGCAGTCTCTGCGCGAGGTGCCTTACCCGCTGATCATCCGCTTCGCAGGACTTGAGAACCTGCAACACGGTAAACAGGTGGCCGCCACCGGCGGGTTGGGCCACGATATCCTTGACCAACGCGCTCATCCCCCAATCACTGAGCAGGCGCAGAATCGAAGCTTCCTGGGCACCGCCCAATAATTCGGACTGTTCCCTGCCTGGCCCCGAGAGCGCTTGGTAGATGGCACCCGGACGATGGCTCAAGGCGCTCACGCGCAGCGTCGATACCTGGCCGCATGGCGAGTAGTAACCCAGATACTCAGGCATCGAGTGCGCATCGCCGACCTCTGATTCGGCTTCCATTTCGTTACCCAGGGTCGCCTCCAGGACAATTTCGGCGTGCTCGACAAAACGCCCGGCGTTGGAAAAGCAGGGGGCAAGCTCGACCCCTTGCCCCCGGACCGCCCCCGCCACCCCCAACTCGTCGTCACCAAATCCGAGCGCGGGTTTGCTCAGGGCTGCGGCGATGTAGATTACCGGGTCCATGCCGATGTTGACTGAAACCGACAACCGCTCGCCACGTTCGGCATGGATATCGATCAGGCGTTGCAGGTCTCCTCCCGGATAGATCGCGATAACGACCGAAGAAGGTTTGATCGTGATGCGGTGAACCGAGCAATTGGTGGCACCACTGCGTTCATCGCGGGCATAGACCATACCTAGCGTAATGGTCGGCCCCGGATCACCGGCCGAACACGTGAGCGCCGGCAACAAAGCCTGCAAGTCGGGATTTTCCATGACCACCCGATCCGCCGACGCGTGCACCATGACGGGCGCAATCGGAGCCGTGATCGCCCGATACAACAACGCAGCATTGGAGACATCCCTGCCCTGCCTGCCTTGGGGATCCAGAAAGATCCGGCTGTTGGCTCTACTACCCAACACTCCCAGCAACACCGGAAACACCCCCGTCAGCGGCTTGCGATACAACCTCAGAGGTTGCTCGGCGCTCATCACCGAGTTGGCCGCCGTTCGGTAGGCACCCTGATAGTCACTCAGCAAGTCCAGGTTCGGATCAATGGGTGTATCGATGTACTCCAAGGCTTGCCCTTGACGCTCAAGCACGCCAAGAGCGGAGCGAAGATCACGAATTTCAACGTTGTCAGTCATACCCGCCCCCTCGCTCAGGAACCAGCCGAGGGGGCCGGGACAGCAACCTGAGGCAACTGGCGGCCGGCAATCAGGATGAACACCACTGACAGCAGCGCACAGAGCGCACCCAGCATGATCGAAACCGCGTAATTCTGATAAAGGTCGAACAGCAGCCCTGCGACGCTCCCTCCGATCAGGGCGGCCACCCCGACCGAAATGTACAGGGCCCCCAGGATTGCCCCCAAGTTCGCCGTGCCGAACCAACTGGCAGCCACCGACGGGTAGAGGGATATACAGCCACCATTGGCCACGCCGAAACAAATGGCGAACAGCGCCAGCGTGATGAATGTATGGGCGCCAAGCCACAGGATATTGAGCAGCACTAGCGCGAAGGTCAAAACGATCAGAAGGCGACGAGCCCCCATCCGGTCACCGATGCTTCCCAGGAACAACCGACCGGCTACGTTGCCGACGCCGATAAGCCCGATCAACAAATTGGCCTGGGTGGCGGAAATGTCAAACTGGCGAGCGTAGGGGTTGATGTGCACAAGCGCGAGAAACAGCCCGACCGAGCCAAAAAAAATCGCCCCGAAGTACCACCAGAATCGCCCTGTACTCGCGGCTTCGGCCAGACGCATGCCGCCAGGTGCCACTTGATGCCTGGCGCTCGAAGACGAGGGGGCGAGGCCATCCGGCGAAAGGCCCAGCTCCTGCGGATTGCTCCTGACCAGCGACGCCACCAGCAGGCCAACAACAAGAATGGCCACGGCGAAGATCTGCATTGTCGACTCCCAGGAAAAATACTGCATCAGCAGCCCTGCAGCCGACGGCCCGACAAAAGTCCCGACACCGGTTCCCGCCAGCGCAATGCCCGAAGCCTTGCTGCGGTTTTTGACGAACCAGCGCTGGACCGCTGTCACCGTCGGCACATACACCAGACCGACCCCCAACCCGACCAGGGAACAGAAGCACACCAGGAACAACTGCAACGAGCCGGAGGCAAGGCTGCTGAGGAAAAACCCCAGCGCCAGCAAGATTATGCCAACGCAGACCACGATCCGGGTCGAGATGCGATCCGCCAGAGAACCGGAGAAGACCCCGACTGCGTAATATATGAAGGCCGTCAGTGAAAACACCGATGCCACGGAAAAACGCCCCACATCGAAGTTGGACTGGATGTGCGAAAAAAACGCCCCGAACGAATAGGCGCCGCCAAAGATAAGTGCCAGCAGCAGATGCGCCGCGAACACCACATACCATCCTGGAAATATTTTGGGTTTCATAGCAGTTTGCTCTCGGATCTTGCTTGCGGTTTAACCACGAAAGTGGCTATTGCCACCCCTGGAAATGGGTCGCGAGAAGCGACCCGCCGGTATTAATAGGCAACATCGACCACGCTGGACGTTGCCCCTGACACCCTCACGCGAACCAGGGTCTTGACCTCCAGGCCGGTGACGTTGCGCACCCGCTCGACCCCGGCATAGTCCAGCTTCTCGGCCACGCAGATAATCTGCTCGACATGGGCACCAGCCCGACGTACAGCCTCTATCAGCCCGATGAGCGTACCGCCGGTGCTGATCAGATCATCAACTATGATCACTCGGTCACCGGGCTCGACGCCGTTCAAGTACAACTCACCAGAAATGTACTCACAGTCGAAGCCGACCTTGACCTGCCCTTCGAGCCCCGACGGATACCAGCGCGCGATGCCGAATGGCAGGCCGCTGAGCAAGGAAACTGCAGCAAGCAGGACACCGCCCTTATCCTCCTCTCCCACCAGTTTCAACCCTGGGGAAAGATCTGCGGCCTCGCACACCCGTTGCGCCGCCACACGCAACAACCGCGCGGGCGTCGCGGGTACCTGCTCGGTCAACGAATTGATCAGAAACTGCTTGCCGTTGACCTCCACCAGCGGCCGGTCATGGAACGCTTCGCGCAGGATATCGATCTTGCCGAATTCGATCTTTTCCAGACCTTGCCCCTGGTCGGCCTTTTCAACCGCCGAGACAAAGGCGTGCATCTTGACGCTGTCCTTGGTGCTGGCGGTTGCCGAGACGCCACTGCTGACATCCACGCCATCAGGGTTCAGCGCTTCCATCAGGTGCCGAACGTTGTTTGCATTCAAGCCACCAGCAACTATCACCGGGCGTGAAAAACGACTGCGCCGCAGCAGTTCCCAGTCAAAGCGCTGGCCCGTACCACCGTCCCGGCCCTCAACGTAGGTGTCGAACAAGTAGGCACTCACCTGGTAGCTATTGATCAGGTCAACATCCACTTCAGCGGCGACACGAAAGCCCTTGATCACGGGTTTATCAATCTGCTGGCAGTATTCATTGCTCTCGTCGCCCTGCAGTTGGACCATCGAAATGCCCGAGTGCTTGATCGCGTCCAGCACGATGGGCAACGGCTCATCGACAAACACGCCGACAGTGCTGATAAATGGCGGCAACTGGTCGACGATCCCGCGCACCACCTCTGCACTGACCTGACGCGGGCTTGGCGAGAAGACAAACCCCAGTGCATCGGCACCGGCATTCACTGCCGCCAACGCATCCTCCAGCGTGGTGATGCCGCAAATCTTCACGGTTGTTTTCATAATCCCTGCCCCAAAAATCCTTGAAAAATCTGATAGGCCTTACCGCTGTCAATCGCCGCGCGGGCCATGCTTGCACCTTCCAGAAAACTGTCAGCCCTGGCGCTCAAAACCAACAACGCGCTCGCCGCGATGACCACTGCATCGCTGCGAGGCCCCCGCTCGCCTTCAATGATGGCGGTGCACAGCTGTGCATTACGAACAGGGTCACCGCCAGCCAGGTCCTCCATACGACAAGGCGCAACGCCGAAGTCGCGCGGGTGTACGCTGAACGTCTCGACAGTGCCGTGGCGAACATGGGCGATCAGGGTTTCGCCGATGCAACTGACCTCATCGAGCCCATCGACTCCATGCACCACAAAGGCTTCTTCGCGGCCAAGCCTGAGCAGCGTATGGGCCAAGAGCTCAAGCTGAGAGTGTCGTGCAACGCCTATCAGCTGACGCTTGACACCCGCCGGATGAACCAGGGGGCCAGCAAGGTTGAAGAGGCTGCGCACCCCGATCTCACGCCTGAGTTCACCGATACGCGGAGCAAAACGGTGGAAGCTGGAGGTGGCCACAAAAGCGAAGTTGTACGCGGCGAGATCCGCCCGAATCTGCTGCGCACTGCTGTGGCGCTCAATATCCACACCCAGCGCAGCAATCATGTCACTGCTGCCGCAACGACTGGTAACGCTGCGGTTGCCATGTTTCACAACCGGGACCCCCACCGCTGCCACCACAAACGCCGCCGTCGTGGAAATATTGAAGGTGCCCGCGCGATCACCGCCGGTTCCACCGATATCGACCGCGTTGTCGAAACCGGTCTGCAGCGGTGTACTGCGGCTCAAAATGGCGTCGACCGCCCCCGCTACCTCGTCCGCCGTCTCGCCTTTGCGACTGAGCGCAACCAGCGTCGCAACGATCTGCAGATCGCTGAACTGGCGATTGAGAATGGCCTCGACCACCTGTCTCGTTTCCAGCCTGGACAAATCGGCGCGTTCTTCGACCAATTGACGAATCACCTGGTGGTAGTCGGAACAAGGCAGCTTTTTGGCTTCCTGCACCGCACTCATGCCTGTACCTCGTAGCTGTAACGCATCTGTTGCATGACCGAGTCCAGAGGCAGGACCCGCCCAAGGACATAACCGATATGT
The DNA here is from genome assembly GCF_055556615.1 of Pseudomonas sp. PME37.24/025. Lineage (NCBI taxonomy): Bacteria > Pseudomonadati > Pseudomonadota > Gammaproteobacteria > Pseudomonadales > Pseudomonadaceae > Pseudomonas > Pseudomonas sp. PME37.24/025. Next base: position 2,488 of record NZ_JBVHNK010000018.1, on the reverse strand, counting down.
TCCAGGGCAGCCAGGTGGCGCGCCTCGCTGGTGCCGGCCACGCATTCGCGCGGCACCCAGACCCGGTAGTCCAGCTGCAAGGCGTCCTGAGCCGTGGCACGCACGCAAACGTCAGTGGCCACACCGGTCAACACCAGCGTATCGACCCCCAGACCCTTGAGCAGCAAATCCAGGTCGGTCGCAAAGAAGCCGCTGTAACGGCGTTTCACCAGGACATAATCACTATCATGGGGACGCAGTTCGTCGATGATTTCGACACCTGGCGTGTCTTCGACGCAATGCTCGGTTTCGCCATATTCAAGTTCCAGCCCGAAATCGACTTTCTGCTTGCGGTGCGACTCGCGGGTATAGATGACCGGGATCCCCAGGGTCCGCGCCAACCCGGCCAGCTCATGGATCAGCGGTACGATGGTGCTGGCGCCCTTGCAGGCGATGGGTGCGTCATCATCGACAAAGTCGTGTTGCATATCGATCACCACCAGCGCGATGTTGTGCGGGACTTTGACCGTTGTGAAAGGTGATTGCATCGTGCTCTTCCATTCCATTGAGGTGAGTCAGGCAAAATCGGTGGCCACTATCCGGGCCAGGGCGGCATAACTGTCTCGGGTAGCCGCAAGGTCATCCAGGTGGTCGAAGCACATGATGTGCAATACGCCAAAGCCGCCGGACTGCTCCTGCATGTCCTCAATTCGCTGCCTGACCGTTTCAGCCGAGCCCACGATCCAGCAATGCTGCGCGACATACTCGACAGTGACATCACTGTCCGGCACATCAGGGTGATGCTTGAGCAACCCCAAGGCGTTGTTGCCCGCCAGCATTGGCAGATAATCCTCGCGAAAATAGCGGCCCATCTCACCCCCCACCGAACGTCTCCATGCCTCTTTATCGGTATCGGCGACAAAGAAGGGGCGGCTCACCCGCCACATGTCTCTTGAAGGCGCAACGCGTCCGGCCTCAAGGGCTCCGCGTTCCACGGCGGCCCAATGGGTATGCAGGTACTGGGGAGTGAAGCAAAAACTGATGGGAATCCAGCCATTGGCACCGGCAAGCCCCAAGGTGGCTGACGAGGCCGAAAGACCGGTCACGCCAATCGGTGGGTACGGCTGCTGGAGCGGCTTGAGGTGGTAACCCGAACATTTGTCCATCTGGTCGGCAGGCCGCCGTACCGTCCAGTACTTGCCGCGATACTCGAATGGACCTTCGCTTTCCCAGAAGCGGGTCATGATAGCGATCGACTCGGCGGTCATCTCGCGATGCGCACCGGACTTGTGATCGATGTTGAACATTTCCAGATCGAGGTTGGTGCCACTGGCCCCGATTCCGACCATGAGTCGGCCTTCGGAAATATGGTCGAGCAAACAGATGCGATGAGCCAGTTCCGCCGGGTGATGGAAAGGCAACATGAAGGCTCCGGGAGCCAATTTGATGCGTTTAGTTTTGAGTAAGGCTTGTGCGATCAGAATATCGGGTGAAGGACATGGCTCTGACGGCATCATGTAATGCTCGCCAATCCAGGCTTCTTCAAAACCAATGCGGTCCAGGTACTCCAGCGTATCCAGATCGTGGAAATGACCGTCACGAATAGATCGATGGCGCGGATGCGCCGGCATCATGAATGCTCCCAACTTCATCGGGTGTTCCCCCTCAGGTCCGTCTATGGTGGTCGTACAGGCTTGTATATACATATATGCAATTTAGCGGCCAGCCTTCGTCCGGGCGCACCCAAAATTCCTGAACGCCACATAAGACATTGGATCCAATGTAAAAAAAAAACGAAAACAGTAGACCCAACCGATCTTTGGGCCGATGAGCTCGAAGGTTTTTTTGCACCACGGCGATACACTCGGTAACAAGTTCTCGGAAATAAGTGCGTGGCGGTGACAACTAAAGAGAGTGCTGGAAAATGGCGAGTCCAGGTCAGACCCGGCCTGTCATCCATGCCCAAAAAAGCTTAGGGAAACGCTGAAAAGCACTCCCGTTATTAGCCTGCAAGTCACGCCACTCCTGGGCTGAAAGAGCGTTTTCCGCTCTTCGCGCGCCCATAGTTCGCGCTCCAAATTGATACGTAGCGTTTTTGAAAACGTACTCAGAGTGACGTTGTCCAGTTTTTCGCCAAGAAAAAAGTCCACCAGTGCGGCGATCGCTATCGGGCTACCTGCCTGGGCACATTGACTGCAGAGGCGCTGGCCAACCCTCAATCCATCAGCAAAGACAAGAACAGCAAACCGCTGAACATCCCCGACAATGCCCAGGTCATCACGTATTACTACAGCGTCGAGAACCTGCCGCAGGCCAGGATCGATTGCGAAACCGGTGGGGGAAAATGGACGGAGAAGTAGCTGTTTTATGAGCTGAAGGCATCTTCACCTGATCGCTGCCCCTGGTAGCGACCAGATGGGTTGGCACGCAGGTGCGTCCAGTCGACGCCGCATCAAGGATAGCGCCTGTCGAAAATTGCGTGGCAGAAACGACAAAGGCCTGCATGAGA
>NZ_JBVHNK010000017.1:0-115790 GCF_055556615.1 Pseudomonas sp. PME37.24/025 | reverse complement strand
CTTGCCCGCGAAGAATGCACCGCGGTTTTTCAGGTACTACGCGTCATCGTTCTTCGCGGGCAAGCCACGCTCCCACAAGTTCTGCGTCTTAACTTACCGGCATTGGGCAGAAAGCCCCTTTTTTTGTGTTCAGAACACTGCAGAAAGGACGAATGAGGTGACGGTGTTTTCCACCCCAGGCATCGCCGAGATTTCCTTCCAGACGAGGTGGACGCGTTCGGGGGACGCTGCATTGACTCGAAGCATCAGATCAAACTCACCACTCAAGACTTCACACTGAACCACCTCAGGGAGCGAGCGCAGCGCGGCAAGTACCTCTTCCCCACGCATGCGGTCGTAGCGGTAGACAAAGATCACGGCACTGATCAGCGATGAAGGCCGTCGGGAATCACCGAGGCGTACCGTATAACCCTGGATGGCGCCGTCTCGCTCAAGACGCTCAATGCGCTGCCGCACAGCATTGCGAGACAAGTTGATCTTGGCGCCCAGCTCAACATGGGCGATTCGAGCATTTGCAGTGAGTTCGGCGAGGATGCGCTCATCCAGCGGATCCAGAATGCGCTTCATACGTGCCTCTGCTGCGCCAACAAGAGGGCTTGGCACAGGCCCTCCAGATCGCCTTTAGCCAAGTACGGTGGCTGAGCAGAAATGTCGGCAGTCGTTGGCACCTCTCCCCGCCAGACACCTAATTCGGACAATAGGGCCGCAGACTTGGCCGGAGCAATTTGCCCAAAGGTCACCATCGGAGCCCCCAGGCTGCGTCGATGAATTCGGCCAGCCAGCACACCGACAGCGGTATGTGGATCGATTGCAGACCCGGTTTCACGGAACAACTTGACGACTTCGTCGCGAACCTGTGATTCGTCTACCGCATAGGAATCGAATAGAACTCGGGCCCGGAGCCACTGCTGGTTGCCAATGCTTAACTCGCCGCAGTCCTCAAAATGCTCCATCAGCGCCTTCACTGAGCCCCCATCGTGCCCATACAGCTCCCAGATGAACCGTTCCAGGTTGGAGAAAAGAGAGAAATCCATCGCGGGAGATAACGTACGGTTACTCACTCGGGTCGAATAGCGATTGCGATGAATGAACTGGTGAAGTGCATCATTACTGTTCGTAGAAATGATCACCTGGTTGATGGGTAATCCCATTTTCTGGGCAAGGTAGCCGGCGTAGATCTCAGCAGAGCTGGCCGCTGGAACGCTGAAGCCTACAGGACGTGTCCCCCCGCCCAGCTGCAAGGCCGCGTGGAAATAAAAAACGATCTGTGCGAGAACACCAACCCAATTGGTGGAGTTGAAACAGACCGGTATTACCCCTTCTAACGGCCAATCACGCAAGAGCCGGGAGACCAACGTCTGGCAGTCGTCGAAATTACCGTCTACCGGGAAAAGCTGAACCCGCTCAGGGTCTGCCGCTTGCAGGGCAGAGAGTTGTTCAGCCGGTACCCCATGGCGCGGATACATAATCGCCATGCGAGTGCCCGGGCAGTTAGCGAATGCCTCAATCGCAGCCAGCCCGGTATCACCATTGGTCGCACCGACGATCAGCGCCTCGCCACCAACCTCACCCAGGAAATGCTCCACCAAACGCGATTGCAGTTGCGCAGCGAAATCTTTGGAAGAATGGGTCGGGCCATGAAACAGCTGAAGTATCCACTCGTTATGGCCAATCTGCTCAAGCGGGGTAATAGCGCGGTGATTAAAGTTCCGATAGCTGTCGCTGAGCAAGGCACGCAAAGTGCTTTCGTCCATGGAAGAGCCAACGTAGGGCGAGACTACTCGCCAGACCAGCTCATCGAATGGTAACCACGACCAACTGGTAATCTGCGCCTCAGTGAAGACAGGCAAACTTGCCGGGACATAGAGACCGCCATCTTCGGCAAGCCCCGACAGAACCACACTGTGAAAGTCCGCCCGCACTTCACCGCCGCGTGTGCTTACGTAATACATGGATGACTCCGAATTACAAAAGGCGGTGGGCTTGAGCCACCAACCATGTAGAAAAAGTCGCGGCATCAGGCGAGAGCACCTCGGCCTGCTCGCGCACTAGATAAAAGGACTCGCTGGCTTCAATTCGGTGACTGAAGGGAGCAATCAGGTGCCCACTTTTGAGCAAGTCTTCCACGACGGAAGACCGCGCCAAGGCAACGCCCTGACCCAGTTCCGCCATGCGGATTGTGGAAATCAGTGTGTCGAACTGAAGACCACGGGAATAATCGACATCGTCTGCACCAACCCGCTTCAACCAGTAACCCCAACCTTCCTCGTACCCCAATACATGCAGCAAAGAATGGTTCATCAAATCGCGAGGCTCACGTATCGGTGAACGGGTCATAAGTTCAGGCGAGCAAACGGGCTGGAGGATGTCCCACGTTAATCGCTGAGCATGCAATCCCGACCACTCTCCGCATCCCCAGCGAATCTCCAGGTCATCCTCTCCATCCGGTTCCTTCACCCAAATGTTGCTGATATATCGGATATCGATTTGCGGATACTCTCGACAAAAATCTGCGAGCCGAGGGGCCAACCAATAGTGAAGGAAGGAAAGGCTGCCACGCACCTTCACATGCCTTCGATTGCGCTGGCCAAAAATCTCGTTTGTACCCACTGCAAGGCGACTGATCGCGTCTTGAACTACCGGCAGGTACGACTGCCCTTCTTCCGTCAATCCGAGCCCTCGGGGCAGGCGCTTGAATAGCGCCACACCGAGGTGACACTCCAACTGACGGATCTGCTGGCTGACTGCACCTTGAGTCAGGTGCAGCTCCTCGGCTGCATGGGTGAAGTTCAAATACCGCGCCGACGCTTCGAATGCCCTCAGCCAATTCAGGGGCGGTAGTGATTTTTGACTCATCGGCGCAACCTCATCGGGAATTATCTCTGCTCAATCATTGCCTGAGCTATTCACGCTGCGCCAGCGGAATGATGGACAGCCGCCGCCAATGCCAACCGCTCTTCCCGCTTCTTGCGAGTGATCCAATAAACAAAGTAGCACCACGCGATAAACGGAAGACCGAAGTAAAGCGCCACTCTCTGCTCAGGATCAAAAGCAATACCGACACAGGCCAGCAAGCAACACAACAGCGCACCAATGGGAACCCAAGGGTAGCCGCGCACCCGGAAATGCAGATCTTCAACTCGCCCGCCATTGGCCACGTATTGGCGTCGGAAGGCGATTTGGCTCGCGGCGATGCTCATCCATACGACCACGACTGCAAGACCCGAAATCGACACCAGGGCCAAGTAAACCGTGTCAGGGGCAAGCACACTGCTTAGCAGAGATGCCACAGCACCCGCCATACTCAAAACAATCGCGTTAACCGGTGTGCCCCGGCGCGAGAGCCTGGCGTAGCGCTTGGGCATGTGCCCTTGATCACTCAACGTCCAAAGCATGCGCGAAGCTGCATACAGCCCCGAGTTAGCGGCGGAAATCAAGGCGGTGAGAATGACGAAGTTCATAATGTCCGCTGAGTATGGGATGCCAATCAGCTCGAACACCATCACGAACGGACTTTCAACGATTCCCGCCTGTTCGCGGGGCAGCAAGGTCGCCAGTACGAAAATCGTACCCACGAAGAACAGCGCCAAACGGACTACTGTCGTGCGGATTGCCTTGGGAACGCTTGTCTGAGGATCTTGCGCTTCACCGGCGGCAATCCCGATAAGCTCAGTCCCGGAAAATGCGAAAGAGACAGCTAGAAGTGTCATCGCAATGGGTAAGAAACCCGTCGGGAAAAGCCCTTCACGGGTAAAATTTGAGAGCCCGACACCCTGCAAGTGCTGTACTTGGAAGAGACCGAAAATAGCCGCACCACCAATGACAATAAAAGTAATAACGGTCAGTACTTTGATAAGCGAAAGCCAGAACTCTGTTTCCGCAAACAAACGAACAGATGCAACGTTGCTTAAAAAGACCGCCATGGCAAAAAGCGCGCTCCAGATCCAGACCGGTGTATCAGGGAACCACCGAACCATCAGGATACCCGCAGCCGTAAACTCAGAGCCAATAGCGACCGCCCAAGTGAGCCAGTACAACCACGCCACGGTATAGCCCGTGCCTGGGCCCAGGTATCGAGTTGCGTAGCTACTGAAAGATCCGGTTTCCGGCATCTGTACCGCCAACTCACCGAGACAGACCATCACCAGATACACCATCACCGCACCGATGATGTAGGTAATCACTGCGCCGAGCGGCCCTGCCTGATTAACGGTGTAACCGGAAGTAAGGAATAATCCCGTGCCGATAACACCGCCCAACGCCAACATCACAATGTGGCGGGTTTGCATTTCTTTCTTGAAGTTTGATTCTGGATCGGGCTGATCATTTTTTACTTGAGTGGTCATCGCTATATTCTCATGAAATGTTCGGACAAATTTCCTTGTCACTGGCTATTAGGCAGCACAATTAAGTTGTCGCTAGTTGTTATTGTTTTTACTATTCATGAAGAACTGTCCGACCCTGAAGTCGGCAGTCTTATCCGAGTTCAGGTTCCCACCTCAGTGAAACGCTCGGTGTTATCAGCGTGGTGACGTGCATGATTGTGTTTACTGCGAACTAACGTGAATGCTTGTTTAAGATCAGCCAATAAATCGGCCGTCTCTTCAATACCCACGGAGACCCTGACCAAGCCCTCGGAAATTCCAAGTGCTTCGCGTTCCTCCAAGGTGTTTTCCACGTGGCTGGTTGTCCGTGCCGGCCCGTAGATGGTTTCCACCGCGCCTAAGTTACCCGCCCGATGTGCATACTTAAGCAGCGGTAGCAAACGGGTCACCGTGTCCATGCCTCCCACCAGCACGAAGCTGATGATTGCGCCGAATCCGCGCATCTGCGAGCGAGCAATGACATGACTTCGATGTTGAGGTAGTCCCGGATAGTTCACAGACTCCACCAGTGGCTCGGTGCAGAGATACTCGGCCAGCACTTGCGCGCTCGCCTGTTGCTGGCGCAAACGCAAAGCAAGAGTCTTGATACCGCGGATGATGAGATAAGCCGAGAAAGGATCCAGCGAGGCCCCATTGATCTCACGGTAATGGCGAACTTGAGACATCAGATGTTCGGTGCCGCAGACCACACCGCCAAGCACATCGCCATGACCGGATAGAAACTTGGTAGCACTGTGCACGACTACATCAACCCCGAGTGCAAGGGGGTTCTGATTCAAAGGCGTCGCGAACGTATTGTCTGCTATGACCAAAGCCCCGACACGCTTCGCCGCCGCCACGAGACGTCGAATATCCAGGACTTTCAGTGTTGGGTTCGTCGGGGTTTCCAGATAGAGAACATTGCAGCCTTTAGCGATCTCATGCTCAATAGCCTCGGTGTCGAGGGTATCGCAAAGCGTGACCTCGACGCCCATGCGAGGGAGAAACTCTTCAAAGATCTTGTTTGTGCCACCGTAGCTGTCGCGGGTAGAAACCACACGTTGACCACAGGACAGGAAGGTATGCAACACACCACTGATTGCAGCCATCCCGGTACTAAAAGCGACAGCTGATTCTGCGCTTTCAAGCTCGCAGAGTTTGTGTTCCAGGACAGAGACAGTCGGGTTGCTCATGCGGCTGTAAATGAAACCAGGTTCTTTACCCAACGCCACGTCATACCATTCATCGATGTCCTGGTAACCGTAGGCGGCGCTGACGACGATGGGAGTCTGGGTAGCGTTGTAGGGATGCTGAACTTGCTCCCCTCCCCAAACCACTCGTGTCCCCATACCAGCACCCTGGCTTTGGTCGGGCTTTAGCTTGTCATCCATAAATTTATCTCGCATCGATGAAACACAAATGTGTTCCGATTGGGCTTGCGATGACTATATGGAAGGCTTGATCCCGTGAAAAATCATGTTATCTGGGGCTAAGGGGTTCTTTTTTTAATGGATGAACGATATGAAAGGGCCGCGACAGCACCGATAACCCACTTCTGTACGCACCTCCCCCATGGGTGATCAAGTGCTGCGAAACAGCAAACGAATCATCAGTGCATCGTCCGCGTAAAAAAGGTTGAGGAGGCGCAGGTAGATCTACTCTTGACCCTCCGTAACCACCTTCCAACTGTCATCTGGATCAAAGCGCTTCATCGACTGCGCCAACTTGTCACCACCGGGGCCCAAGTCTTTCTCGAACACCTGTCCTTCATGACTGATCATGAAACTCATCACCCCGCTGTCATCGTATTTCGCCGGCCAGGCGATCAGTGCAAAGCCACGGCTCATCTTTTCACCGATGAGGTAGCTATAGGCGCCGCCAGGTGCCGAAGGACCTTGGCCATCAAGGATGCGGAAGTAGTAACCATGCCAGTCTTCGCCGGCAATGGTTTTACCGAACAAGGGACCCAACGGGCTGATCTGACCGCTATCGTCATCCGCCCAGTAAAGCCCGTCGTGCTTGCCGGCGGTGCTGAAGATTTTTTGCGCATAAGTGAGTGCGCCGTCACCGTCGCGATCCACTGACGCATAGTCCATCTGGACGTCATGATAAGTCAGCACTGATTGCAACGCGGCGAGTTCGTTGCGGCCAATTCGACGTGCACGGACTTCGGCGCTACCGGCGTCGATGTCGAAGCGCCAACCGTTCGCGGCTTTTATCATGGGGATAGGCAGTGTCCAGTGGTCACGGCCGACCGACAGGACCGCCTTGCGATCGCTGGTTTTTTCAATGCTGTGTTGCTCGTGGTATTGCTTCAAAAACGCATCCACATCTTTGCGCTCCACGCCTTCGCGTGGGATGAAACTGCGCCATTCATTACCCAGCAGTTCTGTCAGGCGTGCCTGATCGGCGTGTTGCGTACCCAGTGCTTCGACGAACGTTTGAGCGGCCTCTTCTGGCGTTGGAAATGCCTGCTGTGCCGTAACAATGCACGACCACGCCAGGCCGGCAGTTATCGCCAAGGTATGAGGGAGCATGCCCATGAGAGCCTTCAATCGAGGATTGTTTTTCAACGACGGCCCCCCCTTTGACGCGCGGGTGGACTGGCGGGGCGACTGATCTGATGGCCGGCTGAACGCGAGGCACCGGGACGCTGGGCGGATGCCACACTGGCCTGGCCACGACTGGCCTGTGCGTTAGCCTGGGACGGTGAGCGCGCACCGGCGAATGCATTGTTGCGGGCACTGCCCGCACTACTCGTACTGGCCGGCGGCCGTTTTTGCGCAGCCTGGCGCCCTTGCGAATCGCCCTGCCCGCGCTGATTTACCTGAGCGGTCTGTTTCCTGGGTTGCTGACTCTCCCGAGTGTTTCTGGCAGTGTCCTGGCTTCTGTCAGACGACTTTGGTCTGTCTGTACCTGCTTGCATCCGATTGCTGGCCGAGCTTGCGGACTGGGCTGCGCGCGCTCGATCACGGGCTTCACGGTTGCTGGTGGCAGGTCGTTCGATACCGTGCTTGTCCATTGAGCTGCGGGCTTTTTCGCGAGACTGGGCTCGCTGAGCATCGTCCCCTCGATAAGCCTCACGCTGATTGGCACCGCCCAGTTGTCGGCCATACTGTTCGCGGCTCTTGGTGTCTCGATAGGGAACGCCATCGCGGTGAACGGCGTTGTGCTGCCACTTGTTCTGGTTATTGCTGATCTGGTTGTTGCGATTGATGTTGTTGTAGCGATCGACGTCGATGTCTATGTCGTTATTGTCCCAGTCACATTCACCCCACAACGAGCCGATGATCGCCACACCGGTACCAAACGCCAGCCCAGCCATCAACGCAGAACCGGGGTAATAGGCTGGCGGCGGTGGATAGTAAGCGGGAGGCGACGCTGGATAGGGCCAGGTGCCGTAGGTTGTTGTCGGGTTATAACTGGGGACGTACACCACCTGCGGATCGGAGGGCTGAATGATGATGGTGGAAGTGCTGCTGGCCGGAGCCGGAGCCGAAGCTGCCGGTGCCGGTGCCGGTGCCGCGACAGCCTGAACCGTCACGTTTTGATATTGGTTGCTCTGCAGGTTGCCTGCTGCTTGCGCCTGATGACGCAAGCGTTGCACGCCCCCCATGACATCGTCGGGCTGCGCCAGGAAGGCATCACCCAGGCGTTGTACCCAGACGGGATCCTGCCCCAGCGTTACCAGCACCTGCGGGAAAGCGACCAGCGCTTGCACGCTCGGATCCCAGGGCTGGCTTGCCACTTGTTTGACCGCATCATCGCCCTTGGCTTCCGGATGTGCTTTAGACCAGGTTACCGCCTCGGCGATTTCCCCGGGGTACGTGGTGGCCATCAACACCTGTGCCAGCAGTGGGTCCGGGTAAAGCGCAATGGGAGCCAGCATTTGATCCAGCTGTTCCTGGGTAAACACGGCATCTTTGGCCGCCGCCGTGACGGGCGCTGTATCGGCAGCGTTTGCGGTCGCGGTCGCATTCGGCTGCGCCAGGCAGGAAGATCCGCTCAAAAAAAATACAGCTGACACCGCGTAAAGCAATGGAATGCGCATTGCACCCCCTATGTGGTCAGGCAGGCTTGAGCGCCTTGATCGTTCCGCCCTTCCCTGCACCGTCGCGCCCGTCAAAGACGATGCAGATTTTCATGCAATTACCCTTTGTTGTTCAGGTTCAAGGGGTTATCTGGTAGCCCCGTTGCTGCATGCAACTGTTGTAGGCGGAAGCAGTAGCCGCCGGTTCTGCCCGGCGATCCTGACGACGATCCTGACGTTGCCGGGATCCACCTACAACCGCACCTGCCACAGCAGCATCCTTGGCCTTGTTCTGTCGATATTCCTGTTTAACGTCGTCGTCTACCTTGTCATAAACCTCGTCATACTGACGACCGCGCGCTCCGGCAACCGCCGCACCTGCTACTGCGCCAGAAGCGGCACCACGGGCACGTCCACCCGATTGAGGCGTTGTGCTGCTTGCTGCGTTGCCGGCTTGAGCCTGGCATGAGCTGATGTCCTGCTGAATCATTTCGGAGGACTGCCCTTTGAGCGGCGTTACGGTCTCGGCTGAAGCGCAAAGGCAGAATAGCGAGACAATCGTAGCCAGACCGGGGGGGATGAATTTCTTCATAAAGCCTCCACTGCTATCAGTGTGCTTTGGATCTTTGAGTCTAGCTCAGCGTCTGGCCACTAGCCCTGGAACAAAGTTCTTATGATGCAACCTCTAATTCCTTTTGTACTGCTACTCCCTCGAACTCGAACTCGAACTCGAACTGGTGCGGCAAGTTTTAAGCACTGACTTACACTGCGATACACCCAATGCGAACAAATGACTGTTCAACGGATCGATAGATCCCACAGCAATCCGGGTATCAGGTAATGAATCAGCCCAACATGAAAACGCTCACCCGTCTGCTCGCTGCCAGCGTTTGCGCGGCGACGGGCACCTGTGCCAATGCTTCGCAGACCAGCTTCGACTGCGCCACGGCAAGGGCCCCCGTCGAAAAGCTTATCTGTCGCGATCCACAACTAACGCAGATGGATATCGAACTGACGCGTCTTTATCGCCTGGCGCTCACGGATGATCATTCAGTGCCGCCTCCAGACAAAGTCATGATCGACCAGCAGTTCTGGATCGACGCTCGCAATCAGTGTGCTTCCGAGCCTGCGCCCAAGGCGTGCGCGATCCGAAGTTATGCCGAGCGCGCGCATCAGCTACGCCAAGGCTCGGCAATTGCGAGAACCAAAGATCCAGACAGACTCACCGAAGGCCCCCTGGCTTTTCGGTGTACAGGGTTAAACGCATTGATTGCCGCCACTTTCTTTAACACGCAGCCGGGTGTCGTGTACCTGAAATGGGCGAACACCTCGATCACCCTGAACCAAGTGCCGAGTGATTCGGGAACCCAATACACCGGCAAGGATTACCAAGGGAGCTACAGCTTCTGGCAAGACGGCAACGTGGTGCTTTTCCAGAAGCCAGGCTCTGGGGAAATGAGTTGTACGGCCGAGCCGATCGGCTGATACCGTCTCTCACGTACTCGGCGATTTATGCCACGGATAGCCTTTGGCACTGAGTTCAAAGGCGTATTTGAACAAGCGCTTCATGTACTCGCCATCGAATTTATGGAGGCGAGAAACGTGGAAGTCGGCGCCGATGTACGCCAGATTGAAGTCCGCCTCATCCTGCTGGGCAATTCGATAAATCCGATCCAGATCGCTGATCCCCTGATTCTGGATCAATGCGCTGATGGCTCGACCACCGATGTTCAAGGTTCGGCGCTTGGTTCCGGACCATTGCAGTTCCAGTTTGCCGTTGCGAATGACATAGAAATGCCGTTCACGCCGCAAACGCGCCCCGGGCACTTGGTTCAGCGCCATTACGGTGCCGGGTGGGTAAAGGAACACCTGCGTAAGGACACCTCCGTCCACGTGCATTTCCTGAAACGGGTGGCCATTAACATCCACATCAATCATGACGGGTGAGACGGCACCGGGAATACTCATCGACGCGACCATAATGTTGCGAAACAGCTCGAGCGCTCCCGGTGCCTGGCTGGAGGCAATAGCGCCCATGTTCCAGGTGACCGGGCGCCCTGAATCAAGGTCGGTTGTACCGATCATCAGAAGCCGTCCCTTGGCGTATTCCGATGCGATCACCGCAAGAATCCCGGCAGTGACGTGCTGCGCAATGAGCCGCGACAGTGGCTTGCTGTGCGCCATACCATCGCTGGCAAGACGGGTCAGCATATTGCGCGCATGGAAAATGTCTTTTGGACCGACTGCATTGCAGATACGCACAATGACATCGTCGTACTGGGGGCCCAGGTAGGCAAACGGGGCGACCAGGGCGCCAGCGCTAATGCCGGTGACGACTTTGAACACAGGTCGACTCCCATGCTGGGTCCATCCCGCAATAATGCCCCCCGCGAATGTGCCGGCGTCGCCGCCGCCCGAAACGGCCAGCAAATTTGCCCGCGGCAGGGTGTCGTTCGGTAGCCCTGCGCTGGCGAGCGCCTCAGCCTCTCGAAGGTTGGCCAGACTTACATCCCGAATGAACGGAGTCAGGTCCTGGTCCAGCCAGTAGCGAGCATCTGGAATGTCCGGAATGAGCGCTCTTTCCGTTAACGTTGGCGGCACCGCATCACGGCGTTGCAGGCACGCTTGACGCAACATGTTCAGGGTTGAGGCGCTGGGTCTGAGCTGGAATGGTTTCAACACGCCTCCTCCGGCCCCTGCAATTGGCAGAGCCCGTCACGCACACTCGACACACCCATGACCAGTCTCAATGGCGAGTGACCTGAACATCTTTCATGCTAGCGCAAGCTCAGGCAGTCATAGCGCTGGCGGGACGTCCGGTCTGTCTTGCGGCTGATCCTCCCCCCATAGACGCTCATCAGAAAACGCGAGCAATCACCGCAGCTTCAGCGGATCAACCAGTTCAGCGGCGATGGCCATGCCCACCAGGTCCGGCAAGGTATTGGCCTGCATGCGTTTCATCACCCGCGAACGATACAGGTCGACGGTTTTCGCACTGACGCCCAGTTGCTCGGCGATCTCACGGGTGGTGTAACCCTGGACCAGCGGCAGCAAAACATCGCGCTCCCGTGGGGTCAGTGTCAGCAAGCGTGCCTGCAGGGCTTCGTGCCCCTGATTGCCCGAGCGGCTTGCCGCGCAGTTGCTGAGCGCCTGTTGCACGCTGTCCAGCAGCAATTGCTCGTTGTAGGGCTTCTCGATGAAGTCATGGGCGCCCGCCTTGAAGGCGCGAACCACGATCGGCACGTCCGCGTGCCCGCTGACGAAAATGATCGGCAGGTTCAGCTCACGCGCGCGCATTTCTTCCTGCACGTTCAAACCGCCCATGCCGGGCATGCGCACATCGAGCAGCACGCAGGCATCGAGCGTGGCATCACAGGCATTGAGAAACTCCACGCCACTGGTAAACGGCAAGGCCTTGAGACCTACCGATTCCAATAACCAGACCGTTGAGTCGAGCATGCCTTGATCGTCGTCGACCACATACACCACGTGCTCCGTCACACCTGCCATTACGTTATTCCTGTTGTTGTTTTGTTGGGCCGGCCAGCGGCAAGCGGCAGCACATCAGCAGCCCGACAGGTTGGCGTCGGGCCTGCAATTCGCCACCAAAACCTTCGATGATGCTGCGGCTCATGGACAAGCCAAGCCCCAGGCCATCGGCCTTGCTGGTATAGAACGGGGTAAATATCTGCTCCAGTTCGGGCTCGCTGACGCCTGGCCCCTGGTCTTGCACACTGATTTCCACGGTTGCACCAGCGCCCTGCCCCGCAGCCATCACGATCAGCGAGGGTTGCCCCGGATGTTGTTCGCGGTTGGCATCGATGGCATTGCGCAAGAGATTGAGCAGGACCTGCTCCAGCAGCACTCGGTCGGCATAAATCGGCGGCAGATTATCCGGTAGGCGATCCTCGATTGTCACTTGGCAATTGCTCGCCTCCCAGGCACATAAACGCACGGCCTCGCGGGCGACCTCAGTGAAATTCAAGGCCTGCATGCGGCGTTGCCCCTTGCGCAGAAACGCGCGCAAACGTCTGATCACTTCTGAAGCATGCGTGGCGTGATGGGTAATGCGCTCCAGCCCTTGCGCCACTTTGGCGGCGGCCTGGGGGTTGGAATCCAGCGTCTGTAAATAGCGCTGGCTGGCATTGGCGTAATTGACTACCGCAGCCAAGGGCTGGTTGATTTCGTGAGCGATGCCCGAGGCCAATTCACCCAGGGTGACCAACCGCGCGGTGTGCGCCAGTTCGTCCTGATGGCGGCGCTGTTGCACTTCACGTAGTTCACGCTCGGTCATGTCCCGCGCCACCAACGAGTAATAGCGCTCGCCGCCGGCCGAACGGTGCGCCAGCAGCACCAGCGATACCGGCACTGAAGTGCCGCCTGCCGGTGGCTGCAGTCGCGCATCGGTGCTCCAGACACCGTCGCGCTCGGCGCTACTCCAGCCATCACGCTGCAGACGTGCCAGGTCGCTGCTGGCGAACAACGTTGCCAGTGCTGGCATCGGTTGTTGCTCGTCGATCCCCAGGATCCGCCGCGCCGCTGGATTGAGGTAAGTGACTTGCCCCTCGGGGTCGATGAACAACACAGGATCGGTGTTGGCCTCGACGACTTCCGCCAGGCGTCGCTTGTTCTCCTCGGCGTGCACCCGGGCGGTAATGTCCCGGGACACGCTGACCACTTCCACCACTGCCCCGGTATAGGTCTCACGAATCGCCCGGCTGGCGGTTTCAAACCACAGGTAATGCCCGTCCCGATGGCGAATCCGATACGTCATCGTGTGATAACCGTCCTGCTCCAGGGCATCCCGCGCGCGCTGCACCAGGCTGGCCAGGTCCTGACCATGGAACAAACCCTGGGCCATTTGCCCGCGCAACTCCTCCGGCCAGTAACCGAGCAATGTCCAGGAGGCCGGCGAGGCATCGAGAAAGCGCCCGTCCGGTGTGTGTCGGGAAATCAGGTCGGTGGTGTTTTCAATGATCAGCCGGTACAGCCGCCGTGCCGTGGCCGCTTCACGCTCGGCCAGCACTTGTGCCGTGGCATCGCGACACCGGGCGAGTACACGGTTGTCCTGCGGATCGGGGATAAACGTCCAGATCAGGATCTGCGCTTCGAATTGGGCTTCGACACCTTCGATGGCGCGCTGCTGGTCCAGGCAGGCGCGTACCAGCACCCGGTGATTGACCGGTAAAAAACCCAGCACATCGGTCAGCGGCTTCTCGGCCAGCAACGCCAGCAGCGCCGCGTTGAACTCCAGCGGCCGGCCCTGCGCATCGAGCAACAGACTCGGTTGCGGGTCGTGTCCCAACAGCGGTGAGCCGCGCAGCATGCCATTGACACTGCTCAGCAAGGTCGTCAGCAAATCCTGCACCCAACCCAGCCAATCAAGACTCACGCCCTCGCACACTTCCACCAGCAACAACCCCGGCTGCCCCGGTTGCAAGGCCAGATCAAACACCTGGCCATGGCTGATAGCGGCCCGACGCAATCGACCGGACAACCAGCAATCGAGTTGCCGCACTTGCGCCAGATCGAGTCGCCCCGCCTCGACCAGTCGATCAAACAGCAACTGATCGCTGGCCAGCGAAGGGTCGCCCAGCCCCGGTGGAAAATGCTGGGCGGCGCCCTCGTGGCTGTAAATCCGCGCATTGGCTTGCCAACTCAGATAAACCGCCCGGCGCACCTCGGGGCAATCCTGCAGCGCACGGCACAACGCATCGGCCCGGGCGGCCAGAGACACACCCTCGCGCTGCAGGCGCAACCAGCTGTGCAATCGAACGGGAGTCAGGGTCATCACAGGTCCGCTTCGTTGGGGAGGCCAAGGATATACCGGCGTTTGCGGTGTCACTGTATTCATTTAGTCCCGCAAGAATCAAATATAGTACATATCCTATATGACGTAGGTTGTACTTCCATATCAATAGCTGAATGTTATATAAATCAGGCCGGACATAAAAGGCGACCTCAGCGGCTACGCTGCAAGGTCACCTATAGAGCTAACAATCAGCCACCGAGTACCCGTACATGTCGATCTATGAACAAGGGCTAAGCCCTGCGGCTGTCAACCATATTGCCTTGTCTCCGCTCAGCTTCATCGAGCGCACCGCCAGCGTTTACCCACACTATCCCGCCGTCATCCATGGCTCGATCCGCCGCACCTGGGCGCAGACCTATACCCGCTGCCGCCGTCTGGCCTCGGCGCTGGCCGGTCGCGGCATCGGCAAGAACGACACCGTGGCGGTGATGTTGCCCAATATTCCCGAGATGCTCGAAGTGCATTTCGGCGTGCCTATGATTGGCGCGGTGCTCAACCCGCTCAACGTGCGTCTGGATGCTGAAGCCATTGCCTTCATGCTGCAGCATGGCGAAGCCAAGGTGCTGATTAGCGACCGTGAGTTCCATGATGTGATTCACGCGGCGATCGGCATGCTGGATCACCCGCCATTGGTCATCGACGTCAATGATCCGGAATATGGCGAAGGCCAGTCTGTCAGCGATCTGGACTATGAAGCGCTGTTGGCCGAAGGCGACCCTGCTTTCGCCTGGCAGTGGCCCGATGATGAATGGCAAGCCATCTCGCTGAATTACACCTCCGGCACCACCGGCAACCCCAAAGGCGTGGTTTACCACCATCGCGGTGCTTACCTGAACTCATTGGGCAACCAGATGACCTGGGCCATGGGCAACCATCCGGTGTACCTCTGGACCCTGCCGATGTTCCATTGCAACGGTTGGTGCTACCCGTGGATCGTCACCGCCATGGCCGGTGTCCATGTGTTTTTGCGCCGCGTCGATCCACAGAAAATCCTCACGCTGATCCGCGAGCATCAGGTCACCCATCTGTGCGCTGCGCCGATCGTGCTCAATGCCTTGGTCAACATGCCGGAATCGGCTAAAGCGGCGATCGATCATCCGGTCAACGCGATGGTCGCCGGCGCTGCACCGCCGGCCAAAGTGATCGGTGCCGTGGAACAAATGGGCATCAAGGTCACCCACGTCTATGGCCTGACCGAAACCTATGGCCCGGTGACGCTCTGCGCCTGGCACGCCGAATGGGATGAGTTGCCGCTGGACGAACGAGCGCAAATCAAATCCCGTCAGGGCGTGCGCTACCCGACGCTCGAAGGTGTGATGGTCGGCGATTCGAAGACGCTGGAGCCGACCCCGCGAGACGGTCAGACCATCGGAGAGATCTTCATGCGCGGCAACACCGTGATGAAGGGCTACCTGAAGAACCCGACCGCCACAGCCGAAGCGTTCGACGGCGGCTGGTTCCACACCGGCGACCTGGCGGTGTGTCATCCCAACGGTTATGTCGAGATCAAGGACCGACTCAAGGACATCATCATTTCCGGCGGTGAGAACATTTCCACCATCGAACTGGAAGGTGTGCTCTATCGCCATCCAGCCGTCATGGAAGCGGCTGTCGTCGCCCGCCCTGATGAGAAGTGGGGCGAAACGCCCTGTGCCTTTATCACATTGAAGGCTGATCACCAGGACGTTCGCGAGGCCGACATCATCAGTTTCTGCCGCGAACACCTGGCCGGTTTCAAAGTGCCGCGCACCGTGATTTTCACCCTGCTGCCGAAGACTTCAACCGGCAAGATCCAGAAGTACGTTCTGCGCGACAGGGCCAAAGCGCTCTAACCGAATCGACGTTGTACCCACCAGGCGACAGGTGTTTTACCTGCCGCTTCGGGCTCGTGCAGGCTGAATTTGGCCCTGCCCCTGCCCTACACACTGATAACAAAAACAATGTGGAGCCACCCATGATCGACATTCATTCAACCGATACCCAACGCTGTGAACGCATTCGGTCCAACCCTAAATTCGTTCAATTGGTGAGCAGCCGTTCGCGCCTGGCCTGGTCGCTGAGTGCTGCCGTGCTCGGCACCTACTACGCGTTCATGCTGGTGGTGGCGTTTGCCCCGCAGTGGCTGCACGCGCCGATCGCCGAGCATCGGATGTTGACCCTGGGCATGCCGGTTGGCGCGGCGATCATCATTTTTTCCTGGCTGCTGACCGGCTGGTACGTCTACAGCGCCAACACACGTTTCGACGCACTGGGCGCCGCGATTCTCGAGGAGAGCAAGTAATGAACCTGCTCAGTAAACTTCTCCTCGCCGCTGCCGGGCTATTGCCGGCCTCCGTTGTGCTGGCTGCACCCGCGCTGGGTGCGGTGGAAAAACAACCGCTCAACCTGCATGCGATCGGCATGTTCTTCGTCTTCGTGCTGGGCACATTGGCCATCACTTGGTGGGCCGCGCGGCAAACCAAATCCACGTCGGACTTCTACACCGCGGGCGGTGGCATCACCGGGTTTCAGAATGGCCTGGCAATTGCCGGTGACTACATGTCCGCCGCTACGCTACTGGGGCTGTCCAGCCTGGTGTTCGCCAAGGGCTACGACGGCTTCATCTATACCATCGGCTTCTTTGTTGGCTGGCCGATCATCACCTTCCTGATGGCCGAGCGCCTGCGCAACCTGGGGCGCTACACCTTTGCCGACATCGTGTCCTATCGCCTGGACCAGAACAAAGTGCGGATCTTCGCCGCCTTCGGTTCGCTGACGGTGGTGTGTTGCTACCTGATCGTGCAGATGGTCGGTGCGGGTCAGTTGATCAAGTTGCTGTTTGGCCTCGACTACCCGGTTGCGGTGGTGATCGTCGGCGCACTGATGTTGGTGTATGTGATTTTCGGCGGCATGATCGCCACCACCTGGGTGCAGATCATCAAGGCTGTGTTGTTGCTTGCCGGCGGTACGACCCTGGCATTCATGGCCATGTCGCAATTCGGCTTCAGCTACGAAACCCTGGCCAGCAAAGCCGTCGAAGCCCACGCCAGCGGCTGGAACATCATGGGCCCCGGCTCAATGCTTGCCGACCCGATCAACACCGCCTCGATGTCGCTCGGCCTGGTGTTCGGGATTGCCGGCCTGCCGCACATTCTGATGCGTTTCTTCACCGTGCCTAACGCCAAGGAAGCGCGCAAATCGGTGTTCTACGCCACCGGTTTCATCGGCTTCTTTTTCCTGGTGGTATGCACCCTGGGCTTCGCCGCGATGGTGATCATCGGCACCGACCCGCAGTACTACGTCAATGGCGAAGTCGGCGGCACCTTGATTGGTGGCGGCAACATGGTCGCCATGCACTTGGCCAAAGCGGTCGGTGGCAATCTGTTCTTCGGTTTCCTCTCGGCCGTGGCCTTCGCCACCATCCTTGCGGTGGTCTCCGGGCTGGCCCTGGCCGGTGCTTCGGCGATTTCCCACGACCTCTATGCCACGGTGTTCAAGAAGGGCAAAGCCAGCGAGAAACAGGAAATGCGCGTGACCCGCATGGCCACCGTAGGCCTTGGCATCATCGCGATTCTGCTGGGCATTCTGTTCGAGAAGATGAACGTCGCGTTCCTGGTGGGCCTGACCTTCGGCATCGCTGCTTCGACCAACTTCCCGGTGCTGATCATGGCCATGTACTGGAAAGGCTTGACCACCAAAGGCGCAATCATCGGCGGTTTCGCCGGGCTGATCTGCGCACTGGTGCTGGTGATCCTCTCGCCAGCGGTCTGGGTCACCGTGCTCGGCCATGCTCAAGCGATCTTCCCGTACGACCACCCGGCGCTGTTCTCCATGCCACTGGCGTTCTTCGTGATCGTCGTGGTGTCGAAACTTGACCGCAGCGTGCGGGCCGACAAGGAGCGTGACGCTTACGCCGACCAGTTTGTTCGCGCCCAGACCGGCCTCGGTGCCGCCAGCGCTTCCAGCCATTGATAGAAAGGGCGCGGCCTGCTCAAGCGGCGCCGTGTCCATCGCACACCCTTTTGAGGTTCACGTTATGCCCGAATTCAACGCCCCGCTGCGCGACATGCGCTTTGTCTTGCATGAAGTGTTCGACGCCCCGGCCCTGTGGGCACGCCTGCCAGCCCTGGCCGACAGTGTCGACGCCGCCACCGCTGACGCCATTCTTGAGGAGGCGGCCAAAGTCACCTCGCACCTGATTGCGCCATTGAATCGCAGTGGCGACGAGGAAGGCGCCCAGTGGGCCGACGGCCAAGTCAGCACGCCGATCGGTTTCAAACAGGCTTATGCCACCTACATCGAAGGCGGCTGGGTGGGCCTGTCCGGCAACGCCGATTTCGGCGGCATGGGCATGCCGAAGATGCTCGCCGTGCAGTTCGAAGAAATGCTCTACGGCGCCAATTCCAGCTTCGCGCTGTATTCGGCGTTGAGTTCCGGTGCCTGCCTGGCGCTGGATGCCCACGCCAGCGACACCCTGAAAAACCTCTACCTGCCGCCGATGTACGAAGGCCGCTGGGCCGGTTCCATGTGCCTGACCGAAGCCCACGCCGGCACCGATCTGGGGATTATCCGCACCCGCGCCGAACCCCGGGCCGACGGCAGCTTCAGCATCACCGGCAGCAAGATCTTCATCACCGGTGGCGATCAGGACCTGACCAAAAACATTGTCCATCTGGTGCTGGCCAAACTGCCAGACGCACCGGCGGGACCGAAAGGCATCTCGCTGTTCGTCGTGCCCAAAGTGCTGGTCAATGCCGACGGTTCCCTCGGCGATGCCAACGCCGTGAGTTGCGGCTCCATCGAACACAAGATGGGCATCAAGGCCTCGGCCACCTGCGTGATGAACTTCGACGGCGCCAGCGGTTGGCTGGTCGGCGAAGCCAACAAAGGTTTGGCGGCGATGTTCACCATGATGAACTACGAGCGCTTGTCCATCGGCATTCAAGGCATTGGCTGCGCCGAAGCGTCCTATCAGAGCGCCGTGGCTTACGCCCGTGAACGTGTGCAGAGCCGCGCACCGACCGGTGCCATTGCCCCGGACAAAGTGGCCGACCCGATCATCGTTCACCCCGACGTGCGCCGCATGCTGCTGAGCATGAAAGCCATGACCGAGGGCGGCCGCGCTTTCGCCAGTTATGTCGGACAGCAACTGGACCTGGCGAAGTTTTCCGATGACGCCAAGGAACAGGACAGCGCGCAAACCCTGGTCGCGCTGCTGACACCGGTGGCCAAGGCGTTCTTCACCGACACCGGACTGGAAAGCTGCATCAACGGCCAGCAAGTGTTCGGCGGCCATGGCTACATTCGCGAATGGGGCCAGGAACAATTGGTCCGTGACGTGCGCATCGCGCAGATCTACGAAGGCACCAACGGCATTCAGGCCCTGGACTTGCTTGGACGCAAAGTGCTCGCCGATAAGGGCTCCGCGCTGCGCCAGTTCACCGGCGAGATCCGCCATTTCGCCCATCAGCCCGACGCGCCCTACTCCGCTCAACTGTTCGATGCCGTGCAGCGTCTGGAAGACCTGAGCGACTGGCTGCAGGACCAGGCGACCACCAATCGCAACGAAGTCGGCGCTGCTTCGGTGGAGTATTTGCACCTGTTCGGTTACGTCGCTTATGCCTGGCTCTGGGCGCGCATGGCGCAGGTTGCCAAGCAAAAGCTGCCCGAAGATACGGGGTTTTATGGCGCGAAGATCGCCACTGCCGACTTCTACATCCACCGCTTGCTGCCGCGCATTTTGAGCCTGGAGCAATCCATCCGCGCGGGCAGTGCCTCCTTGTTTGGCCTGAGCGCCGAACAGTTCTAACGATTGAACCCACGCGGCGCCACGCTCCTCTCTTTTTGGCGTTCGCGTTTTTTATTGATAAGCCCTCGCCCACCTGGCGAGGGCCGCGGGACCTGTCTTTCCATAATAAAAACAAAGGGGCTTCACCATGGACCGCAACACCCGCATCCTCGCTACCCGACTGTTGCTGGCCGGCGGCGTCATCAGCCTCTCGGCCCCCGCCGCTGCTGACTTTGTCAAAGACAGCAAGGCCAGCCTTGAGCTGCGCAACTTCTATTTCAATCGCGACTATCGCCAGGACAATGCCGCCCAATCCAAACAAGAGGAATGGGCCCAGGGTTTCCTGCTGCGCTATGAGTCGGGATTCACCGACGGTTTGATCGGTGTCGGTTTCGATGCCATTGGCCTGCTCGGCGTCAAGCTAGATTCGAGCCCTGATCGCGCAGGCTCCGGCCTGCTCAAACGCCACCGCGACACCAGCAAAGGGGCGCAGGACGAGTACGGCGAACTGGGTTTGACGGCCAAAGTGCGGGCCTCCAAAAGCACGCTGAAACTCGGCACGCTGCTGCCGAAACTGCCGACGGTACTGGCCAACGATTCACGGCTGTTGCCACAAACCTTCAAGGGCGGTCAGTTGACCTCGCTGGAAATCGAAGGCCTGACGGTGGATGCCGGGCGACTGACACAAGTCAATCAGCGCGACTCCTCGGACTACGAGGACATGGGCATCACCCGAACCGGCGCCAAGGGCATCACCACACGTCATCTCGATAGCGACAGCTTCGATTTCGCCAGCCTGAACTACAAATGGACCAGCAACCTCGCCACCGGTTACAGCTATGGTCACCTCGACAATTTCTACAGCCAGCACCTGGTCAACCTGACCTACGTGTTGCCGGTCACAACCGGCCAGTCGCTGAAGACGGATCTGCGCTTCGCCCGCTCCACGGACGATGGTGGCAGTAATGTCGATAACAATGCCATCGGCGCGATGTTCACTTACAACCTCGGCGGGCATGCGTTGGGCCTGGGTTACCAAGGCATGAGCGGCGACACCGGCTACGCCTACGTCAACGGCACCGACGCCTTCCTGGTGAACTTCGTGCAGATCGGCGACTTCGCCAGCAAGGACGAAAAATCCTGGCAGGCGCGCTACGACTACAACTTTGCGGCCGTCGGTGTTCCGGGCCTGACCTTCATGACCCGCTACATTACTGGCGACAATATCGATCTGGGCGGCAATCGTCCGGAAGGCAAGGAATGGGAACGTGATACCGACATTGGTTATGTCGTGCAGAGCGGGCCATTAAAGAATGTCGGGGTGAAATGGCGTAACGCGACAGTTCGCTCGACCCACTTTGGCAGCGACCTGGATGAAAACCGTTTGATCGTCAGCTACACCTTGCCGATTTGGTAATTAGATCCAGTTCCTGTGAGGAGGACTCGCTAACGGCGGGTTCCCCTTTTTTACGACTCGGGAATATTCGGTGTGCTGGAGGGCCTCATCGCGGGCAAGTCGAATCGTCGCACCGCCGCTCCCACAGTGATCTTTGTTGTTCACAAATACTGCATTCACAGCAGAACCCTGTGGGAGCGGGCTTGCTCGCGAAGGGGCCTCAAAAACACCAATGGTGATTGTAGGTTAAGATGCCTGCAAACCAGGCTCGCCACGAGACGCCCCGCATGACTGATACCACCCCACGCCTGATCAAGAAGTACCCCAATCGCCGACTGTATGACACCCACACCAGCAGTCATTTGACGCTGGCGGACATACGCCAGTTGGTGGTCGACAAAATTGCTTTTCAGGTGGTCGATGCCAAGAGCGGCGAGGATCTGACGCGGAGCATCTTGCTGCAAGTGATTCTGGAAGCCGAAAGCGGCGGCGAGCCGATCTTCACCAGCGAGATGCTGATGGGGATTATCCAGTTCTACGGCCCTTATCAGGGCGTACTCGGCAGTTATCTGGACAAGAGCATTCAGACCGTAATCGACATCCAGTCCCAGACCGGTGCGCAATCCTCCGAGGCCTGGAGCACGTTCATGCATCAGCAGGCGCCAGTGATGCAGGACCTGATGCGGCAATATGTCGACCAGTCCAAGGCGCTGTACCTGAACACCCAGAACCTGTTCGGCATGTTCGGCGGCAAGCCAAATGCTGATGGCGGAAAGAAAAAAGACGGTGAATGAAGTACGTCCGAGTCATTGACAGTCGCGCGACGTCTACTAGGCTCACAGTCATCCTGCCTCCCCCACTGAACCACGGCACTTGAATGCAAGGCTTGGTGAAGTCGTCAATCTTTAGCGCCTGTTCGCGGCTGTTCGAATGCAGACCTCAAGCAATCGTCAGCGCAACGGGCAAACGCTCTTTCGCGCGCATTAGCATTTAATGCGTAACGCGAATGACCCTGCACTTTCCACCTGCACTTTCACATTGGGAGGCAGTCGTGCAAAAAGTCTTGAAGCTCGTCAGCTATGCAGTGCTCGTGCTGATGGCCAGCGCGGTCGTCTATGCCGGTGTCATCGGCATCACCTATTGGACCGGTATCGGCGTATAGGGAGTTCGCAATGAACAAACGCCAGACACGCTCATTCGCGCTGATATCGACGGCGATCGCCGCTGTGGTGTTTCTGGGCATGACGGTTGATAGTCACCGGCAGTTCCCCACACTGACCAATGCCCAACAGATCACGCCGCAGGTGACTCGCGGCAAGGATGTCTGGCATCAATACAATTGCATCAATTGCCACACCTTGTTCGGCGAGGGGGCTTATTACGCCCCCGACCTGACGAAAATCACCCAGCAGCGCGGCGCCCCTTACCTCACTGCGTTCCTCAAAGACCCCTCAAAGTTTTATGACGAGAAACGCCATCGTCGTCTGATGCCGAACCTGAAACTCGGCGACGAGGAAATCGCCGATTTGATCGCCTTCCTCGACTGGGTGAGCAAGGTCGACAATCAAGGCTGGCCACCGCGCCCGATTCTGGTAACCGGTGCATCGATCCCCGGCATGGACCTCACCGTGGCACAGCAGAATGCCACCGGTGGCGACCAACCACCTCCCGCCGCCCGCCCGGTGTCCGGCAAGGAAGACCCGATCGCTTTGGGCGAGACGTTGTTTCGAACAACCGCAACGCCGGTGTGCAGCGCTTGCCACTCGATTGCGCCGGGCGTCAACCTCGCCGGACCATCACTGGCCGGGCTGGCCAACCGCGCCAAGCAGGTCATCGCCTCGCCTGACTACAAGGGCAAGGCCAAGGACGCCGAAGGCTTCATCCGCGAATCCATCGTCACGCCGAGTGCCTACCTGCATCCGGGCGACATGTTTTCCGCCAACGGCATGTCCTTCATGCCGGACACCTTCGCCAAATCGCTAACGCCCGAACAGATCGATCAACTGGTCGCCTATCTGGCGTCGTTCCAGTAACCGCAGGGGATGACCATGCGCTACAGATCTCAATCCGTCGCCTACTGGTATTTCGCCGTTGCCATGGTGTTGTTTGGCCTGCAACTGGTCTTCGGCCTGCTCTCGGCGGCCAAATACCTCGGGCCGGATCCGCTGCTGAACCTCTTGCCATTCGATGTCACCAAGTCCATTCACACCAATCTATTGATCGTCTGGGTGCTGACCGGGTTCATGGGCGCGACTTACTGGATGGTGCCGGACGAATCCCGTGGCGAGCTGCACAGCACCAAACTGGCCTACATCCAGCTCGGGTTGTGGACGGCCATGGGCGTCACCGCTGTTCTTGGCTACCTGTTCGGCTATGGCACCGGGAACAAGCTGCTCGAACAGCCGCTGCCCCACAAGATCGTGATCGTGATTTGCATGCTGATGTTCCTCTACAACATCGGCATGACGATCAAGAAGGCCGGGCGTTTCACCGCCACCGAGGGCGTCCTGCTGCTGGGCCTTGCCAGCGCCGCCGTGCTCTTTCTGCCAGCGCTGCTGCACTATGAAAATTACGTGGTATCGATCTATTACCGCTGGTGGACGATCCACCTGTGGGTCGAAGGTGTTTGGGAGATGATTCAGGGGGGCTTCCTTGCCTATCTGCTGATCCGGCTGTCCGGTGCTGACCGCGAGGTGATGGAGAAGTGGCTGTACGTCATCGTCGGCCTGGTGTTCATTGCCGGCATTCTGGGCACCGCACACCATTATTACTGGATCGGCGTTCCTCATTACTGGCTGCCACTGGGCGGTTTTTTCAGTGCACTTGAGCCGATGGCGCTGATCGGCATGGCGATCTATGCCTACAACGCGATGCGCCGCTCCGGCCTCTCTCACCCCAACAAACTGGCCTTGCACTGGACCTTGGGCAGTGCGGTGTCCACCATGTTCGGCGCCGGTCTGCTGGGGTTGGCCCACACCTTCCCCGACGTCAACAAGTGGACCCACGGCACCCTGATTACCGCCATGCATGGCCACGCGGCCTTCTATGGCGCCTACGCCATGATTGTCCTGGCGATGATCACCTATGCGCTGCCCGGCATGACCCGTCGTCCGGTGGAGGAAAGCAGTATCGGTTACTGGGCGTTCTGGCTGCAGTTGGGGGGAATGTTCGGCATGACCTTGTCATTTGCCACGGCGGGCATTGGTCAGGTGTACCTGGAGCGCATTCTCGGCCTGGGCTACCTGGATGTGCAGCTGAAGATTCAGGTGCACTTCCTGATGCTGGTGGCGACGGCGTCGATGTTCAGCCTGGGTGCAGGGCTGTTCATCTTCGAATTTTTCCGCCATGCGCCGGACTTCAATGTCGATGAAACCGATCCGGTCCTGGCCACACCTCGAGCCTCAGGCGCGGCGTTGTGATGGAACGCTCGCTGATGCACGCCGAACCCGCAGCGCTGCAAGCGGAACCCTATTACCAGCCCTGCGGCGACGAGGTGGCGATTTTCGAGCAATGCCATGCGCAACAACTGGCGATCATGCTCAAAGGCCCCACCGGCTGTGGCAAAACCCGTTTTGTCGAACACATGGCCTGGCGTCTCAAACGCCCGCTGATCACTATTTCCTGCCATGACGATCTGAGTGCCAGCGACCTGGTCGGGCGTTTCCTGATCGGACACCAGGGCACCCATTGGACAGAAGGCCCGCTGACCCGAGCCGTGCGCGAAGGCGCTATCTGTTACCTGGACGAAGTGGTCGAAGCGCGGCAAGACACGATTGTTGTCCTGCACCCGTTGACCGACCACCGACGGATTCTGCCACTGGACAAAATCGGCGAGATCCTCGAAGCCTCACCACATTTTCAGCTGGTAGTGTCCTATAACCCCGGTTACCAACGCATTCTCAAGGACTTGAAGCCGAGTACCCGACAGCGCTTTGTGGCGCTGGATTTTGACTTCCCGCCGGCCGAGCGCGAAATCGCCATCGTCATCCATGAGGGTGGCACCGACTACGCCACCGCGCACGCCTTGGTCACTCTCGCCCAACGGCTACGCGCCTTGCAGGACCGTGGCCTGGCGGAAGTCCCCAGTACCCGTCTGCTGATCGCCACGGCACGGTTGATTACCCGCGGCATTGCTGCACCCATCGCGTGCCGGGTCGCGTTGATCTCGCCGCTGTCCGATGACGCGGTGCTGGTCGCGGCCATGCGCGACCTCGTCGACCTGACATTTATCTAAATGGCCGAAGCCGAGGACCTCATCACCGACGTCGCACGCCACGCTACGGTGTATGCGCAGGCGTTATGGCGTCGTCACCGGGCACTCTCGGACACTGCAAAATTCGTCACCCTCGGGGATGTCGCACAACACCTCGATTTACTGATCAAGGCGGTGTTCAACACCCACTATCCGCTGCGGGTCGCGCAACCACCCTCGCCCCCCACGTTCCTGAAAAAGCTTTTGCTGCGTCACGACAAGCCGTGTCAGCAAAACGCCGTACCGGCGACCGATGGCGTGACTATATGGCTGCCGGAAGACTTGGGCAGCAACGAGGCTCCGCTCACGCTGCAACGTTATAAAACCCTGGCCTTGCAACAGGCGATGCGTGCCCGACGAGGCAGCGCCAGCGCCCTGTCAGCCCTCGACAACCCGATGCAGCGCAGCGTCTATCTACTTCTGGAAGCCTGGGCCGCCGATACGGATTTGGTGCGACTGTTGCCGGGGTTAGGGCCATCGATCCATGGCTTGCGTCAACATGCCCTGGCGACTCGCCCGCCGCTTCGCGCCTTTCCCAATCATCGACAACCTCTGGAAAACTTCCTTCGTTTACTGCTGAGTAGCGAATGCGGCACGCCTCTGGAAGAGCTGGAGATACCCGCCAAAACGGCCGACTCGGTACAACAGTCAGAAACCCTTGCGCAACGTTTCCTGTCCATCGACGAACCGCACAGGCTGGACGCTCATTTGTTGCTGCTCGATGCCTGGACCGGCGATCTGCGCGAGCCGTCGGCGGGCCAGAAGGTGTCGACCCTGCCCGGCGAAATCGACACAACCGACACCCTGCCCCGCAGCGCCCGTCTCGCACGTCAGCCCACTGTGCGCGAAGCCTGTGCCGACGAGGACGACGATCAGGAACAAGGCCTGTGGATGGTGCAGCCCGCCGAACCGCTGGAAAAGGCCGAAGACCCCATGGGGATGCAGCGCCCTGCCGACCGGGATATCGATACCCCTGCGGCTGATTTCGCCGAGTCATTGGCCGAACTCAACGAAGCCCGACTGGTGATCACGGCAGGTCGGCCGAAAGAAGTGCTGCTGTCTGACAACCCGCCACAGACCCGCGCTCAACACGGTGTACAGGATCTCGCCAACAACGCAATCAGCTACCCCGAGTGGGATTACCGCCGCCAGGCCTACCGTGATCCGGGTGCGACACTGCACCTGTGTCCAGCCCAGGAAGGCCCGCAGCAGTGGGTCGAGCGTACCCTCGACACTCACCGTCCGGTGCTCGATGCCATCCGCCGGCAATTCGAAAGTCTGCGGGCCCAGCGCGTCAGGCTGCGCAAACAATGGGAGGGCGATGATATCGATCTGGAGGCGTATATCGACGGTTGCGCCGAGGCCAGCGCCGGGCTGAGCATGCCGCAGGCGCTGTATCAGACCCAGCGCCGTGGCCGGCGCGACATGGCGATCATGTTGCTGATCGACGTCAGCGGCTCCACCGACAGCTGGCTGTCCAGCCATCGCCGGGTCATTGATGTCGAGCGCGAGGCGTTGCTGCTGGTCTGTCTGGCGCTGGAGAGCCTGGGCGAGCCCTATAGCGTGCTGGCGTTTTCCGGCGAAGGGCCGCAGCGGGTCATGATCCGCACCCTGAAAGCATTCGATGAGCGCTACAGCGATGAAGTCGGTCGACGCATCGCCGCCCTCGAGCCGGAACGCTATACCCGGGCCGGTGCCGCCCTGCGCCACGCCAGCACATTGCTGATGCGCGAAGCCGCCACGCACCGTCTCTTGTTACTGCTCTCCGACGGTAAGCCGAACGATGTTGATCAGTACGAAGGCCGCTATGGTGTGGAAGACACGCGTCAGGCAGTGATCGAAGCCAAGCTCCAAGGCATCTATCCCTTCTGTTTGACCATTGACCGCCAGGCGGCGAATTACCTGCCGGCGGTATTCGGCTCGCGGCAATATGCCTTGCTGCGCAGACCAGAACTGTTGCCCAGTGTGCTGCTGGACTGGATCAGACGACTGGTATCAGCGTGAACCAGAGCCGCCTCGACAAGGTTTTTCGTGGCACAAAAAAATGGCGATGGGGAATAAACCCATCGCCATTGGTGCCGCTGATCTAGTGTGACTTACTTATTACCGCTGGTAGCCTTGGTGCTTGCTTCTGGAGCAGCTTTGGTGGCCGCGGCAGTCGCTGCCTCGAAACCACTCTGAGCCACATCGGCAGCCTGTTTTACGGCTTTCTGTGCGTTTTCGAACACACTACCGGCATTCGCCAGGCCCGACTTGAACGCAGCCACAACAGGCTCGGAGCCGGCCGGTGCATTCTTGCTGATCGTTTCAACGAACTCATGCACCTGTTGGGTGCCCGCTTCGATTTGGCTCGAAGTCAATTTGGCGATGTCCGACTGAGTACCCACGATCAATGCTTGAACCTGACGATTGAATTCGGCCAGGCGTTCGGTTTGCGCGCTCGGCTGGGTGAAAGAAGCCTGCAGCTCGGCGAAACCTTGTGGATCACGGACGGCCAGCAGCTTGCGAACACCTTCGAACTGCTCCTCGGTGGAGTCGCGCAGTGCCTTGAACTGCAACTGGCTGAGCTGTTCAACGCTGGCGAAGACTTTGCTGCTGATTTGCTGCAAAAGGTCGAGGTTGGCTTTCTGAGCGGTCTGCAGTTTTTCCGAATTGAAAAAAGACATGCTTGAATCTCCTGGTACTGGAAGGCCCTGATGGACCTGAGGACGCGATAGCGATCCGGCCAGTCATCGCGTTAGCCTTGATATTGCAGCGCACAAAACCATTTGGCAACGCCTATTTTTGTGCAGTGCAAAATAAACGTTGCTAACGCCCTCCTTATTCGCTGTAGACTCCTGCTCATCGAACGGCCAGCCTAGCCCTCTTTAACTAAAGGGTTCAGATGCGCAGGTTCCCATGCAAGGCAGCAGGAGATCACCATGGGTCAGAAAGTAAATATTGCGCTGCAAGATGAAGAGCGTAGCGACCCCGCCGGCTTGTTCGAACACCTTAATCATCTGCAGCGCCTCAATACCCACAACATCCTCGACGCCGTGCAGAAGCGCCAGGCAAAAACTTTCGCGCCTTTAAGCCTTCGGCAACTCCAGCAGCCAACGCCTGCTGACTGGCAGGAATACTTCACTGACCTTGGCCAGCGCAGCGTGCTGTTCTGGGACACCTTGCGTCAGCGCGGCGACAACACTCTGGCCCACGAACGCGCCGGGTATCCGCTGCTGCTCAAGTTCAATCATGAAACGCTGGTCGCTGGTGAAGACCTGCCTCGTGCGGTCAACTATTCGTTGCTGAAAATCCTCGGCGGCCCGGGGCAACCGATCGACAGTAAAAAACAGCCCGTGATCATCATCGACCCCCGCGGCGGTCATGGCTCGGGGATCGGCGGTTTCAAACAGGACTCGGTCATCGGCGAAAGCCTGAGAGCCGGCCATCCCACCTACTTCATCGCCTTCAGTCACTCGCCACGCCCAGGGCAAACCCTTGCCGATATCACAGACGCCCAGGCACGGTTCATCGAGGTCGTCAGCGCTCGACATCCGGACAGCGCCAAACCTGTCGTCATTGGTAACTGCCAAGCGGGCTGGGCGTTAATGGGCCTGGCGGCCACTCGGCCGGAATTGCCGGGGCTGATCATCGTCAACGGTGCGCCGTTGTCGTACTGGGCCGGCGTCAATGGCCGCAATCCGATGCGCTACACCGGCGGTTTGCTGGGCGGTGGCTGGATGGCGCGCCTGGGGAGCGACCTTGGTAACGACCGTTTCGACGGCACCTGGCTGGTGAGCAATTTCGAAAACCTGGACCCGGCCAACACCTGGTGGGGCAAGTACTACCACCTGTTCAGCGAAGTCGACAGCGAGGCCGCACGCTTTCTGGATTTCGAACGCTGGTGGGGCAGCCCGACCCTGCTCAATGGCGAAGAGATCGAAATGATTGTCGACGACCTGTTCATCGGTAATCAGCTGTCCGGTGGTCTGGGGCGCAAGAGCAGCGGGCTCGACCTCAAATTGATCGAAGTGCCGGTGGTGGTGTTCTGTTCCTATGGCGACAACATCACCTCCCCGCAGCAGGCACTGGACTGGATCACCGACGTCTATCCCAGCGATCTCGCGTTGCAAAATGCCGGACGCACCATCGTTTACCTGCGACATGCGAGCATCGGTCACCTGGGCATCTTCGTGTCCGGTGAAGTGGCGCGGCGTGAACACCGTGAATTGCTCGGTGCGGTCGATGCGATCAATGCGCTGTCGGCCGGGCTGTATGAAATGCTGATCGAAGACCTGCCGGAGAATTCGGCGACGCCGTATGCCGTGCGTTTCGAACGCCGGCGTATCGCCGACATCCATGGCCAGGTGCAGCCGCCCCGTGATGACGATCGCGAATTCGCGCTAGTGCAACGCGCGTCCGCCATCAACAACAGCGTGTACGACGAATTCATACGCCCGTGGTTGCGCCAACTGATCAACGAACCGAGTGCCGAAATGCTGCGCCGCGCGCACCCTTTCCATCAGCAGCAAGTGGCCTGGAGCAGTTTGAACCCGGCGCTGTGGTGGCTGGCTGGCAGTGCCGCCCAAGTGAGCAAGGATCGTCACCCCGCCAGCCAGAAAAACCCGTTACTAGTCTGGCAGGAACTGTTTTCCAACCAGGTGCAGGACGCCTTGAACGGCTATCGGGACCTGCGTGATGCGGCTCACGAAATGTGTTTCTACGGCGTGTATGGCGTACTCAATAGCCTCGCCGGCAATGCACCCGGTCGAAATCTGCAGGAACACGCCGAGCAGCACGACCAGGTTCTGATCGAGCGCCTGCAGGATGCCTTGCCCCTTGGCGGTCTGATGGAAGCCTTGATACGGATCCTGTTCCTGCTGGGCCGCGACAGCGACGAACCGGGCAAGGAAAGCGTCGAGAAATTGATCCAGCAGCTGCAGGTGCTGCTCCAGGACTACAGTGCCAAGCCGCTTGATTTGCGCGAAACCCTGCGCCTGCAAAAACTGCTGGTCGCCACCCACCCGCAAGAAAGCCTGCACAGCCTGCCCTTAATGCTGGTTGAGGTCCAAGAGCGCGAACAAGTGCTGGCGGCCGTCGCCAATTTGCTGCCCGAACTGCTGACCAGCGGCGCAAACAACCCATGCTGGTGTGAGCTGCACACGCTACTCGACGTACCGCTGCCAGGTTTCAGCCTGACCCAACCACCCGGTGCAGCCGATGCCATCGAAGTGAAAGACCCGGCGATAACGCCAGAGCCGATCAAGCACAAATTTCCCGCATCAACCTCTGACCCCATCGCCAAGGTGGCGAGTGCGGTGCGCAAACCTGCCAAGGGCAAGAAAGCCGTAAAAAAACCTCCGGTGAAATAACCTGAACGTCGACGGGAGGCCGTGTCAGACCGGCATTGTCTCCTTGATCCCGAACGATTCATCGGCCCGATATTGACCGGGTGTCATGCCAAACCAGCGGCTGCAGGCTTTGTTGAAGCTGCTGTGATCATGAAAACCAAGGAGATAGGCCACATGCTTCATATTGAAGTGAGAATGGCGCAGATAAAAATCGGCCAATTGCCTGCGTACGGCATTCAGTACGTCCTTGAATTGGGTCCCGTCTTTTTCCAGGGCGCGTTGCAGTGTTCGCTTGCTGATGTTCAAGGCTGCAGCGATCGACTCCATGTCGCATTGCCCCTGCACCTGACTCAAGCGCTCGGTAACCAGCGCCCGAATCCTGCCGACAATGGAAAAACCAAATAACAGGTCCAGTTGCGCCTCGGCAAAGCTGTCATGCAGCACCGCCAACGCTTCATTGGCCATGCTCAAGGGGCGCTGCAACTCCTCCCCGTCGAACACAATGCTGTCGTAGGCCGCGTCGAAATGCAGGTCGCATCCAAACAGCCGACGGTGTTCAGAGGTGTCTTCAGGTTCGGGATAAGTGAAATCCACACTCAAGGGCTGCAGTGACTTGCTGCCCGCCAGCCAACGGCAAAACCCCAGCAGTGACGCCAATCCGGCATCACTGTATTGGCGTGGTTTGACCGAGCCGCTTTGTTGATGATCGAGTCCGGACAGTCGGTAGTTTTGCTGTTCCGGTAGAAGGAAAAGGCTGAATCCGGTGCCTATCAACGGACTGAAGCGAACCAGCCGTTCTAGCGCTTTTTTCAAATTGAGACTGGACATCATGGTGTAGCCGACGATCTGAAAAGTGCCGGGATTAAAGTTTCCGTAGGCTTTCAGACCGATGTCCAGATCACCCGAGGCCTGAGAAGCCAGGTCCCATAATCGATAGATCGCCCTGCGCTCGCAAAACGCTCCGGGTTTATTCGCGAGCTTCATGTCTAGTCCAGCCTCCCGACACAGACTGGCGACATCCAGTCCTTGAGCCGAGAGCGTATTCGCCAGCACGCTGGCATAACCTGAACTCATTCTGTACATGGCGTCCTCAATGACCTGTGGAACCGAACGTCCTGTCCGGAGCCATAACTGATCTGCAATGAATCAAAGACTAACGGGTTCTTCAGTCGCCAATATTGATCCCAGTATAGGTAACCCGCGTTTTTCGCCATCCGGCATTCACCGGAGCATGGCACCGTTGGACACCAGACAGTCACCTCTCAACACTTCCGCACGCCCGGTCAATACCGAACAATCCCCCCATCTTGCAACGCAAAACAAAGAAAGGAAGGGATTGTATGAAGTCGCTTGGTCGTATTGCGTTGGTCACGGGTGGTATGGGTGGGATTGGCACTGCGATAAGCCAACGCCTGTACAAGGAAGGATTCAAGGTCATCGTCGGCTGCAGCTCGGATTCCGCCCGCAAGAACGAATGGATCGCGAGCCAAATGGCGGCGGGGTATCAGTTCGAATGCATCTTCGGCGACATCACCGATTGGGAATCGACCCGCAAGGCCTTCGAGATGGCACGAGAGCAATTCGGCCCGATCGATGTGCTGGTCAATAACGCCGGCATCACTCGGGATGCATCCTTTCGCAAACTCACTCCAGAAGACTGGAACGCGGTGATCGGGACCAACCTCAGCGGCCTGTTCAACACCACCAAACAGGTGATTGAAGGCATGTTGGCCAAGGGCTGGGGAAGGGTCATCAACATCTCGTCGATCAACGGTCAGCGCGGCCAGTTCGGCCAGACCAATTACAGCGCGGCCAAAGCCGGTATCCATGGCTTCACCATGGCACTGGCCCGGGAAGTCTCGGGCAAGGGCGTGACCGTCAATACCGTATCGCCCGGCTACATCCAGACCAGCATGACCGCGGCCATCCGGCCGGACATTCTCGACACCATGATCGCAGCCACACCGGTCGGGCGCCTTGGCCAACCCGAAGAAATCGCTTCGATCGTCGCCTGGCTGGCGTCCGATGAATCGGCCTACAGCACCGGTGCCGACTTCTCGGTCAACGGCGGCATGAACATGCAGTAAGCCTGTCAGGGCATGGATGCCCTGCTCCCGCTCGACAGAATCCTAATGAGGTCATGCATGAACGAAGTCGTAATCGTTGCCGCTACTCGCACCGCCATTGGCAGTTTTCAAGGTTCACTGTCCGCCATTCCAGCCACCGAATTGGGCGCGGCGGTGATTCGTCGCCTGCTCGAACAGACCGGGATCGACGCCGCGCAGATTGATGAAGTCATCCTCGGCCAGGTGCTGACTGCAGGCTCGGGGCAAAACCCGGCACGCCAAACCGCAATCAAGGCCGGCCTGCCCCATACCACCCCTGCCCTGACCCTGAACAAAGTCTGCGGTTCAGGCCTCAAGGCGGTCCAGCTTGCGGTCCAGGCGATCCGTTGCGGCGACGCCGAACTGGTGATTGCCGGCGGTCAGGAAAACATGAGCCTGGCCCCCTATGTTCTGCCCAAGGCGCGCACTGGCCTGCGCCTGGGTCATGCGCAACTGCAAGACAGCGTGATTCAGGATGGTTTGTGGGATGCCTTCAACGACTACCACATGGGCATCACTGCCGAGAATCTGGCGAATCAATACAGCATCAGTCGCGAAGATCAGGACGCCTTCGCCGCAACCTCGCAACAGAAAGCCGCCGCGGCCGTCGAGGCGGGTTACTTCAAGGGTGAAATCACCCCGATCCTGATCCCCCAGCGCAAGGGCGAGCCGCTGGTCTTCGACACCGATGAACAGCCGCGTCCGGACAGCACGCTCCAGGCACTGGGCAACCTCAAACCCGCGTTCCAGAAAAACGGCAGCGTGACCGCGGGCAACTCGTCGACCCTCAATGACGGCGCCGCCGTGTTGATGCTGGCCAGCGCCGCCAAAGCCCTGGCTCTGGGCTTGCCGGTACTTGCGCGCATCAAGGCCTATGCCAGTGCCGGAGTGGACCCGTCGATCATGGGCATCGGCCCGGTGCCCGCTACCCGTCTGGTCTTGACGAAAGCCGGCTGGAACCTGGACGACCTGGACCTGATCGAAGCCAACGAAGCGTTCGCCGCGCAATCACTGG
Source organism: Pseudomonas sp. PME37.24/025 (assembly GCF_055556615.1). Taxonomy (NCBI): domain Bacteria; kingdom Pseudomonadati; phylum Pseudomonadota; class Gammaproteobacteria; order Pseudomonadales; family Pseudomonadaceae; genus Pseudomonas; species Pseudomonas sp. PME37.24/025. The sequence continues at coordinate 81,719 of NZ_JBVHNK010000017.1, read as the reverse complement.
CCGTCGGCAAGGAACTGGGCTGGGACATGAACAAGGTCAATGTCAACGGTGGCGCCATTGCCCTCGGTCATCCGATCGGCGCGTCAGGCGCGCGGATTCTGGTGTCGCTGGTACATGAACTGATCCGTCGCGATGGCAAAAAAGGTCTGGCCACCTTGTGCATCGGTGGCGGCCAGGGCGTCAGCCTGGTCATCGAGCGTTAGAAACACAGGCTGAGTTGTCAGACGCGGCGCCGACGTCCGGCGCCGCGTTTTTTTCCGTCCGGTTTATTCATGTGGGCAAGGAGTTCCATGGACAACGCGCATACCTTAAACACACTCTGGTCGGGCCAAGTTCCGTTCATTGCATCCTTTGCAGTGCAACAACTAAGGCTCTGGGTCAGCACCAATCCCTGGTTTACCGGGCAGGACTACAACGCCTGGTTCGAGCTGCCACGCGAAGCCCTGGACAGCCTTCAATCGGACTATCAGCAACAATGGTGTGAACTCGGCCAGCGTCTGTTGACCGGTCAACCCTTCAGCTTCGAAGATCGGCGTTTCGCCAGCGGCAACTGGAGCCAACCGCTGTTCGGTTCCCTCGCGGCGTTTTATCTGCTCAATGCCGGCTTTCTGCTGAAGCTGCTCGATCAGCTGCCGATCGACGGCAAGAAACCGCGTCAACGCTTGCTCTATCTGGCGGAGCAAGCCATCGCCGCCGGCGCGCCGAGTAATTTTCTGGCCAGTAACCCCGATGCACTGCAACGGGTCGTGGACACCCAAGGAAGCAGCCTGCTCACAGGCCTGATGCACTTGGCCAGCGACCTGCAGGAAGGCAAGATGCGCCAGTGTGACGCCGGCGCGTTCAAAGTGGGTGTCGACCTGGCAAACACCCCCGGCGAAGTGGTCTTCGAGAACGAACTCTTCCAGCTCATCCAGTACTATCCGCAAAGCGAAACCCAGTACCGGCGCCCGGTGTTTATCGTTCCGCCATCGATCAACAAGTACTACATCCTCGACCTGCGCCCCGACAATTCGATGGTTCGCCACCTGCTGCTGCAAGGCCACCCGGTATTTCTGATGTCGTGGCGCAACTTCGACCAGGAACATGCCGGCACCACCTGGGATGACCTGATTGAAACCGGGATTATCAAAGGCCTGCAGCTGACCCGTGAAATCAGCGGTGAGCAACGGCCCAACTGCGTGGGTTTCTGCATTGGTGGCACGTTGTTGAGCTCGGCGCTGGCCGTGTTGGCGGCCCGTGGCGACAAAGAGATCGCCAGCGTGAGCCTGCTGACCACCTTCCTCGACTACCTCGATACCGGCCCCATCGACATCTTCGTCGACGAGCAACTGGTGGCTTATCGCGAGCGCACCATCGGCGGCCTCAACGGCCCCATCGGCCTGTTCAAGGGCGAGGACATGGGCAATACATTCTCGTTGCTGCGCCCCAATGACTTGTGGTGGAACTACAACGTCGACAAATACCTCAAGGGGCAGAAATCGATACCCCTTGACCTGCTGTTCTGGAACAACGACAGCACCAACCTGCCCGGGCCGATGTACTGCTGGTACCTGCGCCATACCTACCTGCAGAACGATCTGAAATCCGGCGAGCTGGATTGCTGCGGGGTCAAGCTGGACCTGCGCGCCATCGATGCCCCGGCGTACATCCTCGCCACCCATGACGACCACATCGTGCCATGGAAAAGCGCCTACGCCAGCACCGAGCTACTGTCTGGAACCAAGCGTTTCGTGCTCGGCGCCTCAGGGCATATCGCGGGGGTGATCAACCCACCGGCCAAGGAAAAACGTCATTACTGGACCAACAATCGCGCCACCAAGAATCCAGAAACCTGGTTCAAGAATGCCCAGCAGCATCCGGGTAGTTGGTGGAATGACTGGTTTGTCTGGCTGGCCGAACATGCCGGGGAACGCCAGCCTTCAGTGCTGAGCATGGGCAACGCGCAACATCCGGCACTTGAGTCGGCACCGGGGCGTTATGTGATGCAATAAGAGGAGCCAGTCCGGGTAGCCAGGCGCAGGGGAAATGAATTTCTCGGGCTGGACGCTTCAGAACGCCCGTTTACTGCTTTGTCCGCCCCGGAATGGCAATGCGACTGGTCGTTTTGACTTCACGCAACGCAAGACTTGACTGGATAGAGGCGATACCGAGTTGTCGCCTCAATACGCTCTCGACAAAGTCACTGTAGCTATCAAGATCCTGAGCCAACACTTGCAAAAGGTAATCGGCATCCCCGGTTATCTTGTGGCAGGACAATACCTCAGGAAGCTGCATGATGACGGCTTCAAAGGCTTCGGGGGTATGGTCGGTGTGCGTGGCAAAGCGAATATGCACGAACGCCATGATGTCCAGCCCCAACTTCCTTCGATCGAGGTTTGCCTGGTAATCCTTGATCACGCCCTCCTCTTCCAGTCTCTTGCGCCGCCTCCAGCATGGAGTAAGGCTTAGCGAGAGGCGCTCACTCAACTCGGCGTTGGAAATGCTGGCGTCCTCCTGCAACAAGGCAAGGATGGAAAGGTCGGTATCGTCAAGCAATGCGCGATGGGTATTTTTTTTCTGCATGGTGCCATCCACGGGAAAATAATCCCGATTACGCTAGCAGAGCGAGAACAAAAAGCAAAGAAAGTGCATCCGTACCAGAACAAACTATTGGCACTGGACCACCACGACGGATGCGTATAAATGCTTACAGTTTTCAGCGATTCCCATCGCTTGCACCATGGGACCGAATTGAAGGACGGCGTTCTCAAACCTTCTTTCGAACAGCCAAGCCGAGCGGATACCGTTCGCGACCGAGTCCAGCACGTTGGGCTCGGCGATATCATCGTCCCGCGAACGTTTGACCGGGCGTGCTACGTCAATGCACACAGTGAGCGCTATGTCTCCTTTCTGGAAACCGCGTGGTCCGAATGGACGGCAACAGGTCGGGAGCATGACGCCCTTCCCCTGGTCTGGCCGGTACGCGACTTGTCCAATGAACACGTCCCCGCGTTCATTGATGGCAAGCTCGGTTTCTTTGCCATGGATGCCGGCTCGCCGATCACCGCGACCACCTGGGAAGCCGTCAAAACCAGCGCGGACATTGCACTCACTGGACTGTCGTTGATCAACGAAGGCCACAACAGCGCCTTTGCCCTGTGTCGTCCACCCGGACACCACGCTGCTCGTGAATACATGGGAGGCTACTGCTACCTCAATAACGCGGCCATTGCCGCGCAACATGCACTGACTCAAGGTGCTAAACGTGTCGCGGTGCTCGACGTCGACTTCCATCATGGCAACGGGACGCAGAACATTTTCTACGATCGCAACGATGTGATGTTTGCTTCCCTGCATGGAGATCCGTCGGTTTCCTATCCTTATTACTCGGGTTTCAGTACCGAGTGTGGAGCCGGTGCCGGTGACGGTTATAACCTGAACTATCCGTTGCCGAAAAACACCACCTGGCATAGTTATCAAAACGCCTTGATCCACGCCTGTAAAAAACTTCGTCACTTCTCGCCTGAACTCTTAGTGATTTCCCTGGGCGTCGATACGTTCAAGGACGATCCGATCAGCCACTTTCTTCTTGAAAGCGAGGACTTCTTTGGCATGGGTGAAATCATCGCCACTGTCGGCGCGCCGACACTCTTCGTCATGGAAGGCGGATACATGGTCGATGAAATCGGCATCAATGCGGTCAATGTCCTTCATGGGTATGAGAGCAAACAATTCTAAGTTTCGGTGACCGAGACAACCTTCCTTGACTTGCAACCAAGAGATAAACACATATGACTCTATTTATAGACGTTGATCACGCCGCCACGCTTTTTGGCAAGATTGGAATCGGTCAGGCCATCACGCAAATGGCCAACTACATCAAGGCTGATTATTGCCGCTGGGCTGACTTTGATAAGTCCCCACGCATCGCCAATCACTCCATTTGCGGGGTGATCGAACTGATGCCGACTGACGACGGCAAACAGTATTCATTCAAATACGTAAACGGCCACCCAGGAAATGCTGGCAACAACTTACTGACAGTCATGGCCTTTGGGGTATTGGCGAACGTCGATAGCGGATACCCCGCCGTACTCAGCGAACTCACCCTGACCACCGCGGTTCGCACAGCGGCAACGTCCGCCCTGGTAGCCCAGTCCCTGGCACGCAAGGGTTCGACACGCATGGCCATTATCGGAAATGGCGCCCAGAGCGAATTCCAGGCCATTGCCTTTTATGAAATGCTCGGGATCAACGAGGTGCGGATATTTGATATCGACAGCGCTGCTTCATTGAAGCTGAAACAAAATCTGGAAAGCTATACCGGCATCAATGTCACCGTAGCCGCCTCGGTGCATGAAGCCGTCAAAGGCGTTGATATCATCACCACCGTCACCGCGGACAAGGCCTACGCGACAATCTTGACGCCCGACATGATCGAACCCGGCATGCATATCAACGCGGTTGGCGGTGACTGTCCCGGGAAAACCGAACTTCACGCCGATATCCTGCGCAACGCCCGGATCATTGTCGAGTTTGAACCGCAGACGCGCATTGAAGGCGACATTCAGCAACTGGACGCTGACCATCCTGTCATCGAATATTTCCGCATCGTTCGGGATAACGAACCAGGCCGGGAAAATGACACGCAAGTCACGGTGTTCGACTCGGTGGGATTTGCACTTGAAGACTTTTCTTCACTTCGTTATTTGCATGACCAAGCTAGAAAATACGCGATCGGTGAAAAAATCCATCTTGTACCCACGCCTGCCAATATCAAGAACCTGTATCAATTGATTGAGGAAAACCCTGATCTTTCATCGGCATCGCCTCCGCAAAAACAGCAGCTAGCAGCAAGTTAAGACAGACAATAGCTCGCTATCAAGTCAGGTGGCGAGCCACGAACACTTTACTGATTAACCGATACTGCAAACGTTTGAATAACCATCCTGATGTACGGCGAACTCACAACAATAAAACACACACTATTTCTCTGCCAAAACTCAAAAAACATAAAATCAAGAGGTTTTGTGATGAAATCAGATACGCATGAAATAACTGAACAACCCGCATTGCAGCGCACGCTTAGCAATCGCCACATTCAACTAATGGCCATGGGCGGCGCCATTGGTACGGGGCTGTTCATGGGCTCCGGCAAGATCATCGCCCTGTCCGGTACCTCGATCATACTTATCTACATGATCATCGGTCTTTTTGTTTACTTCGTCATGCGTGCCATGGGCGAGCTGCTTTTATCTAACCTGAACTTCAAAAGCTTTGCTGACTTTGCCGGGGCCTACCTCGGCCCTCGTGCGGCCTTCTTTCTCGGGTGGTCATACTGGTTGAGCTGGAGCGTGGCCGTTGTGGGAGATGCAGTGGTTGTTGGGGGGTTCTTTCAATACTGGTTCCCTGATGTACCGGCCTGGATCCCCGCCATCGGCATGATGCTCACGCTATTCGCCTTGAATGTGCTCACCGTCAAACTGTTCGGCGAGGTTGAATTCTGGTTCGCGATCATCAAGATAATCGCCGTCGTCGCGCTGATCTCCGTCAGTGTCCTGCTGATTGCCAGCTCCTTCGTCTCACCCACGGGAGTCACGGCTTCCCTGACGCACCTGCTGGACAAGCAGGCCGCCTTCCCCAACGGCCTGTTCGGCTTCTTCGCCGGCTTTCAGATGGCGATCTTTTCGTTCGCCGGTACGGAATTGATCGGCACCGCGGCCGCCGAAACCAAGTCGCCCGAAAAGACGTTGCCCAAAGCCATCAATTCCATACCGCTCAGGATCATCCTTTTTTATGTTCTGTCCCTGGTCTGCATTATCGCGGTGACCTCATGGCAGCAGGTATCGCCCAACAAAAGTCCTTTTGTCGAACTGTTCCTGATCGCGGGTTTTCCAGCGGCGGCCGGCATTGTGAACTTTGTGGTGCTGACCTCTGCGGCGTCATCCGCCAACAGCGGTGTCTTCTCGTCCAGCCGCATGTTGTTCGGCCTGGCTGACCTTGGCAGTGCACCCGGGATCTTCAGACGGCTATCGAAAAACAGTGTTCCACTCATCAGCCTGGCCTTCACGACCTTTCTGATGCTGCTGGGGGTGCTGCTGCTGTTTATCATCCCTGAAGTCATGACCGCCTTTACCATCGTGTCGACGGTGTCGGCCATCCTGGTGATCTTCACCTGGTCGACCATCCTGGCGTCCTACATCGCTTATCGCAAAGCAAGACCTGATCTTCATGCGCAATCGCGGTACAAAATGCCTGGAGGCGTGCCGATGGCGTGGTTCTCCCTCGCATTTCTCGCATTTGTGCTGTGCCTGCTTGCCCTTCGGCCAGACACCCGCCTTGCATTGTGCGTGATGCCTGCATGGTTCATTTGGTTGGCTATCGCTTACCAACTCTCGCATTTCAGGAGCAGGAACCAGGCCAGCCACGCGGCGGGGTCACTTCTCAAAGAATGATCCATTGCCGATCAAAACCTTCACGCAAAAAAAATCCCGTGACCGAATGAGTCACGGGACAAAAAATTGGTTGGTTGCGGCCAACCAAAGGAGCATTTTTAAAAGCGGTTACAGGCATTCCTGCGCGGCACGTTCGAAACTCGAAGGCATGAAGTTCGACGCCAGCAAGTGGCGCTCATACAAAAACACCTTGCCGCCATTCGGGGCTTTGTAGGCTTCGAGAACGTTGTCTGCCGCGACTTTGCTCGGCACCACGATCCGGTAACTGCGCTGGGTTTGCGAAACCGTCGGGTTCAGTGCGCTGTGCTGCAACTTCGGCACTACGCAGTCGGCGTACTCGGCAGGCGTTTTTTTCGTCTGAAAGGTCTGCGTCGGGTCGTTCGGCGCGGAGGCGCAACCGGCCAGCAGCAAGGAGGCGAAAGCCATGACAGGAACAAATAAAAGGCGCATCGGTGAAGTCCTGAAAATAAAAAGTCGGGGTCGTTGAGCAGCGTCTTCGATGGAAGCGATTTTCCAACTTTGCCCGACAAAGCAGAACTTGCGTTTCTTGATTGTCACTATTACTTGAACCGATAGTTGCGCCGCGCTATCGCTGGCCAGATCAGCTCCTGATGGTTTCAGGAAGCTTGGCAATCACCTTGATCTCGAACTGAAAACCATAGAGCCACGTTACGCCGACAGCAGTTATCTTCGGTGCTACCGACTTGCCCAGAAACGAATAGAAAACCATTGGACCGGATAGTCGGCGAGTAGCGATTGGCACAGCATGCGCCCATCATGGATCGACATAATTCGTGAGGCGATTTCAGTTCTTGCGATCGATGACGAGGGGGATGCCCTGCTCGGCCGCGCTGTTCAGCCGATTTCTACCCTGAGACTTTGCCGAGTAAAGCGCGCGGTCTGCACGATCGATCAGCGCCTTTTCATCATGGTCGCTATCGTCGGCGACATAAGTTGCCACCCCCAGGCTGGCGGTCACGATACCGAACGGGCTCGACAGGTGCGCAAGTCGCTCGGCAGCGATACCCGACAGGATCGCCTCGGCAACCGTGCGGGCTCCTGATTCGTCCGTACTGGGCATCACAACGGCGATTTCTTCTCCGCCATAGCGAGCAGTCATGTCACCCGGGCGACGTACGCAGTGCTTGATCGCCTGGCAGATGACGCGCAGGCATTCATCTCCGGCGAGATGCCCGTAGTGATCGTTGTAGCGTTTGAAAAAATCCACATCGATCAGGATCAGTGACAAAGGGCTTCCAAGTCGCTTGGCGCGTTTGAATTCGATATCCAGAAACTGATCGAAATGACGGCGGTTGGCGAGACCGGTGAGTTTGTCTTCACTGGCGAGAATCTCCAGTGTCTGGTTAAGCTCGATCAGCGCGGTCTGGGTGACAAGCAATTTGTTCTCCGCCCGAATCCGCCGGCTGATGTGGGAAATCAACCTGCGCCCCAACGCGACCAAGAGTCCCAGCAGCAACAACACTACAGCGACAGACTGTTTTGTCTGACTCAACCACGCTTGCATCGCCTCGTCCTGCCCCACCGCTACCGTCGTCACGAAGGGATATTGATCGCTTCTCTTGAACGCATAGAGGCGATGGACTCCATCGACTTTCGAAGCAAAGTCCACGGTGCCTGATGAGGTGTTGCGCAAATATTCGGAAAATATTGGCGCGCGAGACAGGTCACGACCGATGTCTTCCACCTGAAAGGGATACCTCACCAGCAGGCGCCCTTCGGATGAGGTCAGACTGATCGCGCCGAATTGCCCCACGTGAATGCTTCGATAAAGTTTGAGGAAATGCTCGAGACTGATAGTTGCGGCGATCACCCCGGCAAAACTTCCATCTGGATGATCGATGCGTCGACTGACCGAAATCACCCAGGCGCAAGTGGCACGGCTGAGAATCGCCGGGCCGATAAATATGCCGCGATCCGGAGTGTCGCGGTGATGCTGGAAGAACGCACGATCGGCGTTGTTGCTATTGGGTGAAAACGGCCGGTTGGTCGAGAATACCCAGTCCCCTTGGGCGTCATACAGCACCACGCTATTCAATTGCGGGAGTGCATCCATCTCTTGCTCAATCAACATGCCCAGCCGTTCTAGCTGCTGCGGGCTGCTGCCGTCTTTCTCGATCCTTTCTGTCAGGCCCAGCAGTAGCACTTCACTTTGCTTGAAGGTGCCCTCGGTGTAAGTGTTGAGTGCATGGGTCAGATTCAATGTGTCGGTTCTGATATCACTCAAAGTGTTCTGTCGGGCTGTCCATATCTGCCAGGCCGTCAGCAGCACCACCGATACACACACCAGGAAGATCAGGAAAGTGGCAAGTCGAAGATCGCGTTTCAAGGGAGTACCGGGCGGTTGAATACACATGCGTCAAAGGCTTGCGCATTATAGAGGGCTTTCGCACAGCACTGCTGATGTATGGACAGGTTAGACCTACCGAATGTGGCCTTGCGCCGGGAATGCCTCCTCCCTCAGTTTCTCCATCACCAGCTCAATGAAAGCCGATACCGCCAACGGCAGATGCTGTCGGCTGGGGTAAAGCACGTGCAAGCCAAAGCCTGCGCGCTGGTAGTGTGGCAGCACCCGTACCAGTCGCCCCGCCTGGAGATCGAGCCTGGCAATCGTCGGCGGTAGCAGCGCGATGCCCAGACCGGCCACTGTAGCCTTGCGCAGCGCCTGAGCCGTGTTGCCGTTAAAACGGCTGGCGATTTGCACCTCTTCCTCCACGCCATCTGGCCGGGCAAGACGCCAAGTGGTTAAACCACTGGGGTGGCCGAAGCTCACGCAATCGTGATTCACCAGATCCTGCAGCGTACCGGGCATACCGCGCGCAGCAATGTAGGCAGGACTCGCCACCAGCCCCTCGCTGCCTGCGCCGAAGAGCTGACGCCCGACGTAGCCTGAGTCTTGCAGAGGGCCACCGCGAAACGCGACATCGATCCGCTCGGCGATCAAATCGGCACGGGCATCACTGAGCACGAAATCAAGCCGCACCCGAGGATAAGCAGCGAGAAAATCGACCACCCACTCCATCGGGAAGAAGTCGAAGAAGTCCGCCGTCGCCGCAATACGCACCAAGCCGCTGGGTTCCTGGCTGCCCGTCATTAACTCATGCCCGGCCTCGATCAGCCCGTCCACCGCACCCACACAGCGCTCGTGAAAAGCCTGCCCGGCATAGGTGAGTGTCAGCTTGCGCGTGGAGCGTTGCAGCAGCCGGGTGTCGAGTTGCGCCTCGAGCTGCTGGACACGCCGGCTTACGGTGTTGGGCGGCATGCCCAGCCGCCGCGCCGCTTCGGCAAAGCTGCCGCTGCGGACCACTTGGACAAACAAGGCAATGTCATTCAAGTCGAGCATAAAGCGATAATTCCGTCAAAAAATGGACGAGACCAATCCAATTGTGCCATCTAATCAACCAATCCGGACACGCTTATCCTCCTTGCATCGTTGCAGTTAGCCCTTTAACTGCGCAAACCACAGGCAAGGACATCGTTTTCCATGACTAATACCTCATCCCTCTCCCCTATGCAGAAACGCATCCTTTGGGGCGTTCGCATTTTTCTGGCCTTGACGTTCGCCGCGGCCGGCATCGCCAAACTGGCCGGCGTGCCGCAAATGATCCAGGTGTTCGACGCGGTCGGTGTTGGTCAATGGTTCCGCTACCTGACCGGTGCCATTGAGGTGGTTGGCGCTGTATTGCTGCTGATCCCTGTCACGGGCTTTTTCGCCGGGTTGCTGCTGACGGCGACCATGGCTGGCGCCTTGGTCACGCATCTCTTCGTGATTGGCGGCAATCCCGCCCCTGCCCTGGTGCTGCTGACAATGTCTGCCTTCGCAGCCTGGCGGCAGAAACCCGTGGCCTGGCTCGTAGCGCGCTGAACCATGGGAACGGCGGCCGACTCAAGACTTGAGGAAAATCTATGAACAGCATCGTCGCAACGCAGACTCGCACCATCGTCCACCGCACATCCGGCAGCACTCACGGGCCGATCACGCGGCTGATGAGCCCTGGCGACTTGGGCCAGTTGTTGAAGCCTTTTGTGTTTCTTGATCTCTTCGGCTTCAAGCCTATAGGTGGGCAGAAAGGTTTCGGCATGCACCCGCACTCAGGGATCGCAACGCTGACCTACATGATTGAAGGCGGCGTGGCATACGAAGACACCACGGGCAAAACCGGCATGCTGCCCACTGGAGGTGTGGAGTGGATGAGTGCCGGTAATGGCGTGTGGCATGACGCTACACCGGTCAGTGACGGCTCAATATTGGGCTTCCAGCTCTGGGTCGCCCTGCCCGCTTCGCACGAAAACTCTCCGGCGGAAAGTCTCTACCTGGCGCCCTCACAGATCCCGCAAGAAGGCCCGGTGCGTGTGCTGCTCGGACGTTACGGCGACGCGAAAAGTGCTATTGCGGCACCTGCCGACATGAACTACCTCGTGGTGCGCTTGAAAGATGGAGAACGCTGGCGCTACACGCCTCCCGCCGACCACAACGTGGCGTGGCTGGCGGTCAATACCGGTCGGCTGGATGTGGGTGGTCCGGTCAATGCTGGCGAACTGGCGGTGTTCGAGGAGTCAGGCCAACCTATCGACTTCGTGGCGCACGGCGACACCTCTTTCGTGCTGGGCTCGGCGGTGAAGCACCCGCACGATTTGGTGCTGGGCAGTTATTCGGTACACACCAGCAGAGCGGCGCTGGTTCAGGGTGAAACTGAAATTCAGCGTATTGGCGCGCGTCTACTTCATGAGGGACGGCTGCCCTAGCACTTGCTGAATGCCATATACGCACCTTCAGTAAAAACCTGCTAAGTTGTACGACGACAGATGAGTTGGCGCGATTCATCTGTCGTCCTCGCACCCATAACAACAAGGAAATATCCATGAAAAAAGTGAAACTGCTTATCGGTTTTTTATGCCTGTTCAGCGGCTACGTAGCGGCCGCCCCTTCATCGGGCGAGAAGGATGTTGCCGCAGCGGTAGACCATCTGACTCAAGCCATGCTGAACAAGAACGTACCCCAACTGCAAGCGCTGACCGCTGAGAACCTTACCTACGGGCATTCCAGCGGGAAAATCCAGGACAAGAAAGAATTCATCGCCGACATCGAAACCGGCAAAAGCGCTTTCCAGACGCTGGAGATGCAGAACCAGAAAATTACCGTCTCGGGTGATGTGGCGTTGGTCCGCCATCATTTTTCGGCACAAGCCATCAAGGGCACCGAGATCGTTCCCACGGAAATCGAGAACTTCCAGATCTGGCAGAAACAGAAAGGCAAATGGCTACTGGTAGGACGACAAGCGTTCCGTTTCTGATTTGTACTTGGCAAGGCAGTCAATCAGGCGTTGGCTGCGATCTTGAGGTCCATTCGCGAGCCTGTGGCGAGGGGGCTTGCCCCCGTTGGGCCGCGAAGCGGCCCCAAAAAATGGGACTGCTGCGCAGTCCAACGGGGGCAAGCCCCCTCGCCACATAGGCTCGCGATAGCGTCAGATGACACCCCGCTAAACAGTAGTCTTGAACCCCTCTTCCCGCTGCAACGCCCGAGCCTGGATCACATCCAGCACGGCACAACCTTCACGCGTCAGCAGATGCACCGCCCGGGTGATGCGGGTCAGGTCGCAGTCGGAAATGCCTGTGAGGTTGAGGCTGGACAAGGTGTCGGTCAAATCGCGAACCACGGTGAAGCGGTGCATGGCGCAAGCGGCCATGTCGCTGAGTTCTTTGTGGGTGTTGATGAAGAGCACCGGGGTTTCGGCGTCGTAGGTGTCGATGGGGAGGTAACGGGGCATGACTTGGTCGAACATGGGTGTAACTCCAAATAGAGCTACCACCATCCGCGGCCAAGCGGAAAAGGTGGCAGCTGTGTGCGGGTTGGCCGACCGGCACCCATAGATCCGGCACACCCAAGGGTGTCCCACGCACAGCTGCCATAACACGATGTACAGACATAAAAAGGTCTGAACAATGACGCTGATGCGTTTTGGGTGACCGACCGGCCAAGGTCGTTCGCGGTGTTTTCCGCGAGCCCGAACTATAGGGGTCGATACCGAAACGCGGCAACAGGGTACGTTGTAGGAAACGTCTTGGAAAGTTGTGCGCCACAAAGTTGATCGTTCCTACGATCGCGTGGGAACGATCGGCGCTCAATCATCCTCATGCAATTTGATACCGCGTTTATGCAGCAGGTACGGAACCAGCAGCACCAGCAGCGTCAGTACCAGGACCGACGCCGCAATCGGTTGCGTCACAAACACCATCCAGTCGCCCTGGCTGATGGACAAGGCGTTACGCAGTTGTTTTTCCGCCATCGGACCCAGCAACATGCCGACGATCACCGGGGCGACGGGGAAATCGAAACGCCGCATCAACACCCCGGCCCAGCCGATGCCCAGCATCAAAAACAGGTCGAACGTTGAGTGGCGCATGCCATACACGCCGATGGTGGCAAATACCAGAATGCCGGCGTTCAGGTACGGTCGCGGAATCTGCAAGAGTTTCACCCACAGCCCCACCAACGGCAGGTTCAGCACCAGCAGAATAACGTTGCCGATGTACAGCGAGGCCACCAGCGTCCAGACCAGGTCGCCCGAGGTCTGGAACAGCAACGGCCCCGGTTGCAGGTTGTAGTTCTGGAACGCGGCCAACAGGATCGCCGCCGTGGCCGAAGTCGGTATGCCCAGGGTCAGCAGCGGCACCAGAGAACCGGTGGCGCTCGCATTGTTGGCCGCCTCCGGACCGGCGACACCCTCGATGGCGCCCTCGCCTTTGCTGGCCGCAAACTCTTTCGGGTATTTGCTGAGTTTGCGTTCGGTCGAATAAGACAGGAACGTCGGAATTTCCGCGCCACCGGCCGGAATCGAGCCAAAGGGAAAACCGATCAAGGTGCCCCGTAGCCACGCGGGAATCGAGCGTTTCCAGTCGGCACGGGTCATCCACAACGAGGTCAGGCGATGTCGGCTGCCCGTTTCCTCCTTTTGGTAGAGCACGCTGTACAAGGCCTCACCGACGGCAAACAAACCGACCGCCACCAGCACGACCTCAATGCCATCGACCAGTTCGGGCACCTCCATGGTGTAGCGGGCAATGCCCGAGGTCGAGTCCAGGCCGATCAAGCCGATGGTCAACCCGATGCCCAATGAGGCAAAGCCGCGCAACATCGATGCACCGAGCACCGCCGACACCGTGGTGAAAGCCAGTACCAGAATCGCGAAATATTCCGCCGGCCCGAACTTCAGCGCCAGCGTGGCCACGAGTGGGGCGAACAAGGTCAGCAAGATTGTCGCGATGGTACCGGCCACAAATGAACCGATAGCGGCCGTCGCCAAGGCCGGGCCTGCCCGTCCGTTGCGGGCCATGAGGTTGCCTTCCAGGGCCGTGACCATCGAGGACGATTCCCCTGGGGTGTTGAGCAGAATCGAGGTGGTGGAGCCGCCAAACTGAGCGCCGTAATAGATGCCGGCGAACATGATCAGCGCGCCGGTAGGATCGACCTTGGCGGTAATCGGCAGCAGCAAGGCGACGGTCAGCGCCGGTCCGATTCCCGGCAAAACACCGATCGCAGTACCCAGCAGGCAGCCGATAAAACCCCACATCAGATTGATCGGTGCCAACGCGGCACCGAAGCCACTTGCCAGACTCGAGAGAATGTCCACCTTGTCGACCTCCTTCGGCCTGGATCAGATCCAGGCGTTGACCAGGGGCGGAAGGGAAACCCCTAGCCCGGCGGTGAAAAGCCAGTAAATCGGCAGCGTCAGGGCGATGCCGATGGCCAGGTCCCGCAGCGGGCTGCGACTGCCAAAACCCCGTGCAGAACAGGCAAACAGCAGTGCAGCAGCCAATACGAAGCCGAGGTAGGTAATGAGCACGGCGACGCCCACCAGCCCCGCCGTGACCCAGGTTGCGCCGAGCTTGCCGCCGGGCTGAGCACGGGTGGTCTCATGGTCGTCGGGAAGGTTGCGAAAACCACCGGTGAGCGCCTGATAGCACATCAACAAACCGACCACGCCCAGAAACGCCGCGACGGCGTAGGGATAGACGTAGGCCGCCATGATGACGAAGCCCATTTCGGGAGGAAATCGCGAGGCACCGAACGCCAATACCGCGCTGATGGCGACGACACCTAAACCAATCGCCAGTTGGGCCGGCATGACGCTCCAGCGCCCGGCCATCTCAAAGCAGCCCGACCTTGACCAGCATTGCGCGCAGCCGCCCATGTTCTTCTTCGACGAATTTGCCGAAGTCATCCCCGGTCAGAATGCTCGGTGACCATGCATTGGTTTTTACGTTTTCTTGCCAGACAGTGCTTTTGGTCGCGGTCAGGACGGCTTCGGTCAGTTCTTTGCGCTGTTCAGGCGTCAGGCCCGCCGCGCCGTAAACGCCACGCCAGTTGCCGATCGTCACGTCATAGCCACTTTCTTTGAGGGTCGGTGCATCGATGCCTTCTACACGGCTGGGCGCGCCGATGGCGAGTAAGCGGAACTGCTTGGACTGCACGTATTTGGCAAGCTCGGCGTAACCGCCGGTGATCACCGTGATGTGGCCGCCCAGCACCGCGGCGACGACTTCGCCGCCACCTGCGAAGGCAACGTAATTCACCTTATTGACGGGAACGTCCATTTTGCTCGCCAGTTCGGCGATGCCAATGTGGTCGATCGACCCCTTGGAGCCACCGCCCCATTTGATACTGGACGGGTTGGCTTTGAAGTCTTTGAGCAGGTCGTCCAGGGTTTTGTACGGGGAGTCGTCCCGCACGGCAATCACGTTGTATTCGGTAAACAACCGGGCGATCGGCGTCACGTCCTTCAAGGTGATTTGCGGTTTGTTCTGCTCGATGGCCGCGACCATGATCGCGCCGACCACGATCAGGGCATTGGCGTCGCCCTTGGTGCCGTTGGCAAATTGCGCCAACCCCAGGGTGCCACCGGCGCCGCCCTTGTTCTCGAAGGTGACGGCTTTTGCCGTTTTGGCCTCGACCATGGCTTTGCCCAGGACGCGTGCGGTCTGGTCATAACCACCACCGACCGAACCCGGGGCCATGAACTTGACGGTGTCCAGCGCAAAAACCGGTGATGCGAGCACGGCGGCGGTAACTAAAACGGCGAGGTTGCTGCTGAATCGACGGGCCAATGCAAACATGAGTCGTCTCCGGATAGCTGTTCTTGTTGTTTTCGATCAGGGAAGAGCCGCTGTTCGTTGAACATGCGTCTGAAATAAGCGTAGGTCATAGTTGTGTTTGTTGGCGTGTTTTCAATGGTCTGTCTGCCCCTAATGCATGACAACTGCAGAACCTGTGGCGAGGGGGCAGCCCCAATGCCGGTAAGTCAAGGTGCGCAAACTTGTGGGAGCGAGCCTGCTCGCGATGGCGGACTCACATTCAACATTTCTATCAACTGATACACCGCTATCGCGAGCAGGCTCGCTCCCACAGGGATTGCGCCTGTCCCTGTGTTCTACCAAATGGCGGAAGGCAGCCGGAGTCGAACCTGCCCGGGAACGGATGCCGTCCCCAACCGGGTTTGAAGCCCGGCCGCGCCACCGGGCGCGATTGCCTTCCTTGAACTCAGTCTGTTGCTTGTTGAGCCAGTGCATTGTCGAGCCGGATGTGGCGCCGGTCGCCAAAGCGCCGGGTCAGGCCGATTCGGTCGAAGTACTCAAGAATCTGAATGCTGCGCTTGCGCCCCAGGCTCACGGCATCGCGAAACGCGGTGACCTGAATCACCGGGTTGTCGCTTGCCAGTTGCACCAGCATAGCCGCCAATCGGCGCACCACTATCTCGGTATAAAACAAGTCACGGACCACTTGGTGCGCCAGCCCCAGCCGCGCCATCTTGCGCAGCAGCAGGCGCACCGCGGCCTCTTCATGGCCCGTCGCTTTAGCCAGATCACGCACCCACGGCGGATCGAAACCCGCCTGTTCGAACAACGGCTGTAATTGTTGCCACAGGGTTTCGTCATCCTCGCTCAACCGCACTTGGTGATCGGGCAAATGCAGCCATGGACCGCTGGCGACGATCGCACCGCTGGCCAGTAATTCGTCGAGCAGGCTGATAAAGGTCGGCCGGTCCAGCGCGGTGCCGGCGAAGCGACGCAGGCGATCCCGGTCCGGTCCCATTTGATCCGGTTCGAGTTGATGAAAGCGTGCGAGGTGTTCCAGCATCGGCGCTTTCAGTGCTTCCCAGCACACCGCGCTGAACAGCAACGGCCCCTGCCGCGTATCGATCAAGCGCACGTTATCGAGTAACGCCCAGCTATCGCGCGGGCGATTGAACTGACGCTCCAGACGTTGCAGGTCGAGCCCGGTGTCGCTGTTGGCCAGCAGCGCTGGCAGTGCTTCTTCCAGACTGGTCGTGGTGGCCAGCGCTTGTAGCTGCGCCAATCGTTCGGGGCTGCGGCGGTGTCGGGCCGGGGCGAACGGGTCAAGCACCTGGCCGCCGCCGAGGGTCCGTTGCGCGCTTTGATCGCGCAGGATCAAGCGGTCGCCCTTCACCGCCAGTACCGGCGCGTTCACCAGCAGTTGCGCAAACATCTGCTCACTCGGCGCCAGGCTGCTGCCCTCCAGCAACGCCACTCGCCCGGTCACGTCCTGAGTGCCGAGATGCACGTGCACTGGCTGAAAGTGCTCGAAGCTTCGCGCCTCGCTGGCCAACAAGGTCATCTCGATATCCAGACGCTGGGTCGGCGCATGCAGCCATTCGGCCAACAGCCAGTGGCCCCGGTGAATCTGCTCCAGGGCCAGACGGTCGGCACTCAGGTTCAGCGCGACTCGCTGCCCGGCCGTTGCGCTGTCGGCCGCTTGGTTCTGCGCATGCAGGCCTCGCACCCGCACCGGTTTGCCCAGCGGACTCAACACCAGCGTATCGCCCACGGCCACCTGGCCGGACAACGCGGTGCCGGTCACCACGATACCGGCGCCGGCCACGCTGAACGCCCGATCAATCGCTAGGCGAAAACCGCCGCTGACACTGCGCTGAAGCACCTCATGTTGCGCACCCAGCAAGGCCTGACGCAGTGTCTCGACGCCTTCGCCGGTCACACTCGACAGCGCGATTTGCGGCGCGTCGGCATAAGGGCCGGGTGCCAACAAAGCTTCGATCTGTTCCCGGACGGCTTGCACACGAGCAGGGTCGACGCGGTCGCATTTGGTGATTGCAATCAGTGCCCGAGGGATGCCCAGCAGCTCGACAATCGCCAAATGTTCGCGGGTCTGCGGCATGACGCCGTCATCGGCCGCCACCACCAACAACACCAGATCAATGCCCTGAGCCCCGGCCAGCATGTTGTGGGTGAAGCGCTCATGACCGGGAACATCGATAAAACCGGTCAGCGCGGCGTCCGGTTCCAGCGCCGCGTAGATATAGCCGAGGTCGATGGTCATGCCGCGTTCGCGTTCTTCCCGGCGACGGTCGCCGGCCTGGCCGGTCAATGCCTGGAGCAAGGAGGTCTTGCCGTGATCGATGTGCCCCGCCGTGCCGACAATCACCCGTCCCGGCCCTCCTCCTTCAGTTGATCGAATGGCGCCAGCTGATCGAGTTGCGCCAGCCATGCGGTTTCGTCGTCGAGTTGGCGCAGGTCCAGCCAAAGCGCATCACCGTCGATGCGCCCGAGCACGGGAATCGGCAGCTGACGAAACGCGGCCTCCAGCCCCAGCAATCGCCGCCCGCGCAGACGTTTGGAAACGTTGGGCCGCAGGCATAACGCAGCGCTAGCTAAGCGCGCCACCGGTTGGCTGCCGCTGCCGATCATGCCCAGCGCCGGCACCGCGCTGACGCTCCAGCCGTCCCCCAACACCTGCGCCAGTGACGGTTGCAGGTGTTCGGCCTGGGCGAAGATGTCGGCTTGGGGCCGGGTCAGCAGGCGTAGACTCGGCAGGCGTTCGGCCAGCCGATCAGGATCGCGGTACAGCGCCAACACGGCTTCGAGGGCGGCCAGGGTCAGTTTGTCGACCCGCAGCGCGCGCTTGAGCGGGTTCTTCTTGATCTTCGCGATCAGGTCTTTGCGGCCGACAATCAACCCGGCCTGGGGACCGCCGAGCAGTTTGTCACCACTGAAAGTAACGATGTCCGCACCATCAAGCAGAGCCTGACGCACCGTCGGTTCGGCGGGCAAGCCCCAGCGAGTCAGGTCCAGCAGACTGCCGCTGCCCAGGTCTTCGAGCAGCGGCAGCCCGTGACGGTGAGCCAGCTCGGCCAATTCAGCCGTCGGCACCCGGGCGGTGAAACCTTCGATGGAGTAGTTGCTCGCGTGTACACGCATCAGCAGACCACTGCGTGGGCCAATCGCAGCTTCGTAATCGCCGGCATGGGTGCGGTTGGTGGTGCCCACTTCGTGCAGCCGCACGCCGGCGCGGGCCATGATGTCGGGAATGCGGAAAGCGCCGCCGATTTCGATCAGTTCCCCACGGGAAATGATGCCTTCCTTGCGCGCGCCCAGGCTGTTGAGCGTCAGCAACACGGCGGCGGCATTGTTGTTGACCACGGTCACCGCTTCGGCGCCGGTCAGCTCGCGGATCAGGCCTTCGATCAAATCATCGCGGTCGCCGCGCTTGCCGCTGTGCAGGTCGAATTCCAGATTGAGCGGATAGCGAGCGGCCCGTTCCACGGCGGCAATGGCTTCCTCCGGCAACAATGCGCGCCCGAGGTTGGTGTGCAGCACCGTGCCGGTGAGGTTGAACACCCGCCGGACCTGGCTGCGATGCTGGATCGCCAGACGCTCACCCGCCCTGCCCGCCAATACGTCGGGGGCGATTTCAACGGCATCGAATTCACCCTTGAGCACCGGTTCGCGCAAGTCATCAAGCAATTGCCGCAGACCGGCCAGCAACGCGTCACGCCCGTAACGTTCGGCCAATGCTTGGCAGGCGGGATGGCGCAACAAGCTGTCGATGGAGGGCAGCCGCAAGGCTTGGCTGGCGGAGGGTGCGGACATCGGAGGCTCCCGGAAGCGAATGACCGTCGCGTCTGAGTGTAGTCGCTGGGCTCACTGCTCAAAGGGATTAGCTCAGTCCCCTCCCGGTGCCAGCATCAGATTCGGCGATAGGCGCTGGTAGCCTTCCTGTTCCAGGCGCATATCCAGCATCAGGCTGGACAGGTCCGCCGAGAGGGCTTCGGCTTCGGCGTCGTTTTCCAGGTAGATCAGCTTCAGGTAGCTATTGCAGCCGGGGCAGACTTCCGCCCGCAACGGTGCCTGATTGGCGGCATGACGGTCATCCTCGAAGCTGACGTATTGAAGCCCCTTGCTCTGTTCGCAATACACGCACTTGACCCGCACCGCATGCCATTCGCAGGCGCACAACGAGCACACCAGATAACGCAAACCGTTGTATTTGCCGCGATGACGAATCACTCCGGCCATCGCCGGCGAACCGCAGGCCGGGCATTGGCTGAGGCTGTCGCCGCGCTTGAGTTCAAGGTTGGGTGAGCTCAGCAACCAATGGCTCCAGGCCGCTTGCAGCGCTGCACCGAGGAACGGCACCAGCTCTGCCGGCAGCATTGAATATTGACCGCTGACCAAGGCAATCGCCCAGGCTTTGAGCAGCCCTGGGCTGGCACTGCGCAACGTCGCCACGGCGTTTTCTACTGCAGCCTGTGGCGGTGGCTGATAGCGTTGCAACAAGGCTTCGAGAAAGGGTAGCCAAACATTTTCGCGCACCAGACTGTCGGCGGCGAACGGTGGCAAGCCATGTTCCACGCACACCCGAAGACGTTCGGGATCGGGCACGGCAGCCACGGGCGGATCGTCCATCAGGTTCTGCTGAACGTGACACAGTCCGGCTACCAAACGCAGGTAATCCGCCATGGGATGCCCGTCGGCCAGGCGTTCCAGACGCAGCGCGCGCAAGGTGAACAGGTTGTTCGGTGGCAGGTACAGAAACGGCGGTGAACTCGCCGCCGCTTCTATTTGCCCAGGCTCGAGAATTGTCGCCACAGGGTCATCCTTTTTTGCTGATCGGTCGCTCGGGCGTCTCGTCTTGGGTCACTTCCCGGTACCAGAGCTCATGGTGTTTTCTCGCCCAGGCGCGGCTGACCCTGCCACGCACCATGGCGTGGACCGAGCCGCGAATCCAGATACCGGCATAAACGTGAACGATGATGCTCAGCACCAGGATGAACCCCGCCAGCGCATGCAGCAGCATCGCCCAGCGAATACCGGTGATGCCGAAGTACGCGCTGAACCAGGCACGCCAGATCACCAGCCCGCTGAACAACAGCACCAGCATGCAGATCAGCAACACCCAAAAGAGTAGCTTCTGCCCCGGGTTGTATTTGCCGATCGGCGGCACGCCCTCCTCCTCGTTACGCATGACAGTCCCGACGCGTCTGAGCCACAACCGGTCGTTAGCGCTGAAGTAATTCGCCCGCCCGAAACTGAACACCAGGCCGAGGAACAGCACAAACATCGCCACGCCCATGTACGGATGCAGAATGCGCGTCCACGAACCGCCGCCAAACAGGTTGCTGAGCCAGAACAACCCCGGATGGAACAACGCCAGCCCCGACAGCGCAGCCATGAGAAACACAATCGCCACCAGCCAGTGATTGGTGCGCTGGTTGGAGGTGTAGCGCAGGATCGTTTTGTCGTTCATGGCCTGTCCTCCCCGCCGGGTTTCGTCGGATCAAAGGTGTGCACCGATGGATCGAACTCATGCACCGCCGGGTCGACGATGACGGGATGTTCGTCCTCCTCGACCAACTGCGGCCCAACGCGCACGTAATGGAAGAATCCGGCCAGCACCGCCGCGCCCATGGCCAGCAACGCCAGGGGTTTGCTCAGGCCTTTCCACAGGTCCACCAACGGACTGATCGCTGGGTGATCCGGCAACCCGGCATACAACCTCGGCGTGTCGGCATGGTGCAGCACATACATGACGTGAGTGCCGCCGACGCCTGCGGGGTCATACAACCCGGCGTTTTCGAAACCGCGACTCTTGAGGTCGACGATCCGTTCGGCGGCGTGTTCTTTCATGTCTTCCTTGCTGCCGAAAACGATGGCGCCGGTCGGGCAGGTTTTCACGCAGGCCGGCTCCAGCCCCACCGCCACCCGGTCCGAGCACAGTGTGCATTTATAAGCCTTGTGGTCCTTTTGCGAGATGCGCGGAATGTTGAACGGGCAACCGGTGATGCAATACCCGCAGCCGATGCAATGGTCCTGATCGAAGTCGACGATGCCGTTGGCGTGCTTGATGATCGCGCCGGGGCTCGGGCACGCCGCCAGGCAGCCGGGCTCGGCGCAGTGCATGCAGCCGTCCTTGCGAATCAGCCATTCGAGGTTACCGGCGTCGGTTTCATGCTCGGTGAAGCGCATCAAGGTCCAGGTGTCTGCGCTGAGGTCTTGAGGGTTGTCGTAAGTGCCGAGGTTGTGACCAACATCGTCGCGCAGCTCGTTCCATTCCGAGCAGGCGACCTGGCAGGCCTTGCAGCCGATGCACTTGGTGGTGTCGATCAGCTTGGCCACTTCCTCTTGCGTGCGCACCGAGGGCGGCACGGTGGTGGTGGCCGAGCGGGCGATGATGTCTTGGCTGGCCATTTAGATTTTCTCCACGTTGACCAGGAATGACTTGGATTCCGGGGTCTGTGTGTTGCCATCGCCGAGGAACGGCACCAGGGTGTTGGTCAGGTAACCGTGACGAGTGGCGCCGGTGAAACCCCAGTGCAACGGGATACCGATCTGGTGCACCACCTGATTGTTGACCTGCAGCGGACGAATCCGCTTGGTCACCACCGCCACCGCTTCGATATGCCCGCGCTTGGAGCTGACCCGCACCCGGTCACCGGCAGCAATGCCCTTCTCCTTGGCCAGCACTTCGCCGATTTCGACGAACTGTTCAGGCTGGGTCACGGCGTTGATCGGGCAATGCTTGGTCCAGAAGTGGAAGTGTTCGGTCAGCCGGTAGCTGGTCGCCGCATACGGGAAGTCCTTGGCCTGCCCGAGGGTGTCCCAGACTGAATCGAAGATCCGCCCGGCCGGGTTGCTGGTCGCCTGCTTGTTGTTGGGGTGCATCGGGTTGATGCCGATGGGCGTCTCGAACGGCTCATAGTGTTCCGGGAATGGCCCTTCGTTCATCTTGTCGAGGGCGAAGAAACGCGCCACGCCTTCGGGGTTCATGATGAACGGGTTCATCCCGGCTTCCGGCGGCACATCGGCCTTGTAGTCAGGCACGTCGGTGCCGGTCCAGACCTTGCCGTTCCACCACACCAGCCGTTTGTTCGCATCCCACGGTTTGCCTTGAGGGTCGCACGAAGCACGGTTGTAGAGAATCCGTCGGTTCATAGGCCAGGCCCAGGCCCAGCCCAGGTTCTGCTTCATGCCGAAAGGATCGCTGTTGTCACGCCGGGCCATGTTGTTGCCCTGCTCGGTCCAGCTACCGCAGAAGATCCAGCACCCGGACGCCGTGCTGCCATCGTCCTTGAGTTGGCCGAAGCCGGACAGTTGCTGACCGGCCTTGACCACCGCGCCCGAGGCGTCAGTGACGTCGGCGATGGCGTAGCCGTTGAATTCCCGGGCCAGCTCTTCCGGCGTTGGGTCATCGGGGATCTTGTAGGGCCAGTCGAGCTTCAGGATCGGCTCGGCCCAGGCACCGCCGTTGGCCTGGTAACGCTTGCGCAGGCGCAAGAACAGCTCGGCCATGATTTTCACGTCGGTGCGCGCCTGCCCCGGGCCATCGGCACCCTTCCAGTGCCATTGCAGCCAGCGACCGCTGTTGACCAGCGAACCGTTCTCTTCGGCGAAACAGGTGGTGGGCAGGCGGATGACTTCGGTCTGGATCTCGGCCGTTTGCACATCGTTGTAAGGCCCTACGTTGCGCCAGAACTCCGAGGTTTCGGTGGCCAATGGGTCCATCACCACCAGCCATTTGAGTTTGGCCAGCGCCTTCATCACCCGGTTCTTGTCCGGCAAGGCGGCGATCGGGTTGAAGCCCTGGCACAGGTAGCCATTGACCTCGCCCTTGCCCATCATGTCGAACATTTTCAGGATGTCGTAGCCGGGAATGTCCAGCTTGGGCAGCCACTCGTAGCCCCAGTTATTCTCGGCAGTGGCATTGGCGCCGTACCAGGCTTTCATCAGGCTGACGTGAAACTTGCCGTAGTTCTGCCAGTAGGACATCTGCCCCGGACGCAGCGGCTTGAGCGCGCGCTTGGCGATGTAGGCGTTGTAATCCTGTTCGGCTTCGGCCGGCAAGGTCAGGTAACCGGGTAGCAGGTTGGACAGCAAGCCCAGGTCGGTCAGGCCCTGGATGTTGGAGTGCCCGCGCAGGGCATTGACGCCCCCGCCCGGCATGCCGACGTTGCCCAGCAGCAGTTGCACCATGGCCGCGCTGCGGATCATCTGGGAGCCAGTCGAATGCTGGGTCCAGCCCAGCGCGTAGAGAATCGTCATGGTTTTGCCCGGTTGCGAGCAGGTGGCGATCTCCTCCCAGATTTTCTTCATCGCGTCCACGGGCATGCCGCAGACCTGACTGGCCAGCTCCAGGGTGTAGCGGCTGTAATGCTGCTTCATTAATTGGTAGACGCAGCGTGGGTCTTGCAAGGTCGGGTCGACTTTGGCGAAACCGTCCTCGCCTATTTCGTAGCCCCAGCCGGATTTGTCGGTGTAAGTGCGTTTGCTCGCGTCGTAACCGCTGAACAACCCGTCCTCGAAGCCGTAGTTGGCCTTGACGATGAATGACACGTCCGTATAGGCGCGTACGTATTCGTGCTGGATCTTGTCTTCGGTCAGCAGGTAATTGATCAGCCCGCCCATGAAGGCAATGTCGGTGCCGGTGCGGATCGGCGCGTAATAGTCGGCCACCGAGGCCGTACGGGTAAAACGCGGGTCGACCACAATCAGCCGCGCCTTGTTGTGGGCTTTGGCTTCGGTCACCCATTTGAAACCGCAAGGGTGCGCTTCGGCGGCATTGCCACCCATCACCAGAACCAGATTCGCGTTAGCGATATCGGTCCAGTGGTTGGTCATGGCACCACGGCCATACGTCGGGGCAAGACTTGCCACCGTCGGGCCATGTCAGACACGTGCCTGGTTATCAAACCCCAGCATGCCGAGACTGCGAATCACCTTGTGGGTGATGTACCCCGCTTCGTTGGACGATGCCGACGCCGCGAGGAAACCGGTGGTCAACCAGCGATTCACCGTTTGCCCCTGGACGTTCTTCTCGATGAAGTGGGCGTCGCGGTCGGCCTTCATCAGGTCGGCGATGCGATCCAGCGCTTCATCCCAGGAGATTCGCGTCCACTCCGTGGTGCCGGGCTTGCGCACCTGCGGGTACTGGAGACGGCTGGGGCTGTGAATGAAATCGAGCAGGCCCGCGCCTTTGGGGCAGAGGGTGCCACGATTGACGGGGTGGTCGGCATCGCCTTCGATGTGGATGATGCTCTGGGCGACATTCTTCGCGTTGTCGCCCTGGCTATACATGATCAAGCCGCAACCGACCGAGCAGTACGGGCAGGTGTTGCGGGTTTCATGGGTATGGGCGAGCTTGAAATGACGCACTTGTTCGGCGAAAGCGGGCGTCGGGGCCATGCCCAGCGCGCCGAGGCTTGAGCCCGCAAGGCCGAGACCAGCGACCTTGAAGAACTGACGACGGTTGAGGTCCATCGTGCACTCCTGATCAGGTGGAAACCCGGTGCGTTGGCCGGCCAGTCAGTCAAGTCACGGAACCTGTGGGAGCGAGGCTTGTGTGGCGAGGGGGCTTGCCCCCGTTCGGCTGCGAAGCAGTCGTAAACCCATTACATGCGGTTTGACTTTAAAAAGCCGGGGTCGCTTCGCAACCCAACGGGGGCAAGCCCCCTCACCACAGTCCATTCCCACAAGGGTTTTGCTTAACTGCCTGGCATTGTGCGCTGGCCGGGTTTTTCTGGACGATCACGGTGGCGGTAACCTATCTACCGCCACTTAGAACTTTAGACAATGTTGCCGTTCGCCGTCTGAAAACCGACCGTCGGCGGCTTGCCAGTCATGCTCTGTTGCGCAATTCGCCAGCGATCAAGGTTGGCGCTTATCATGACCGCCGGATTAACCCCCTGCCTTTTATGAGACTGAGCATGACTTTCGATTTTGATCAGGTGTTCGACCGCCATGGCACCGGCAGTACCAAATGGAGCCGCTACCCGGCCGACGTGTTGCCGATGTGGGTGGCCGACATGGACTTTGCCGCGCCGCCAGCGATCATTCAGGCGCTGCAAAAACGCCTGGAACACCCGATGCTCGGTTACAGCGTGGCTCAGGATGACTTGCGTGACGCCATCGTCGCCGACCTGTGGAGCAAGTACGCCTGGCGTGTGCAACCCCAGGAGCTGGTCTTCTTGCCGGGAATCGAATCGGGTTTCAACATGGCCCTGCATGCGCTGGTTCAGCCACAGCAAAACGTGGTCGTGCAGACACCAAACTACCCGCCGTTGCGCCATGCACCGGCCCACTGGCAGTTGAACAAGGTCGAACTGGATTTCGACGCGTTGGCCGATGGTACGTATGCGACGCCACTCAACACCTTGCGCCAGGCGCTGCAAGGGGGCGGCGCGTTGCTGCTGAGCAATCCGCATAACCCGCTGGGCAAAGTCTTCCCGCGTGAAGAGCTGCAAGCGGTCGCCGACATTTGCCTGGAGCAGGACGCCTGGATCATCTCCGACGAGATCCACTCCGAGCTGTGCTTCGACGGGCGCGTACACATTCCGACCGCCTCGCTCAGCCCGCAGATCGCCCAGCGCACCATCACCCTGATGTCGGCAAGCAAGGCTTACAACATCGCCGGCTTGAAGACGGCGTTCATGATCATTCAAGACGCGGCGCTGCGTCATCGGGTCAACAACGCCCGCTGCGGCATGGTCGACAGCGTCAACCCGCTGGGCCTGGAAGCCACCCGCGTCGCCTACGGCGAAGGCGGCCCGTGGTTGACTGAGCTCATGGCCTATCTGCAAAGCAATCGGGATTATCTGGTGGAAGCGGTTCGCACGCGGTTGCCGGGTGTGACCATGAACATTCCTCAGGGCACTTACCTGGCGTGGCTTGACTGCACGGCGTTGGGGCTGGATAACCCGCAGCAATTCTTCCTCGAACAGGCCAAGGTCGGGCTGAGCGCAGGGCTGGATTTCGGCGACAACGCCCAGCAGTTCGTGCGCCTGAACTTCGGTTGCCCGCGGGCGCTGCTGGAGGAAGGGATCGCGCGGATGGAGCGTAGTTTGCGTAACCGCTGATTCCTGCGGGCAACAAGGATCAGATGTAGGAGCTGCCGAAGGCTGCGATCTTTTGACTTTGCTTTTCAAGATCAAAAGATCGCAGCCTTCGGCAGCTCCTACAGGGTGTACGCCCTTCAAATGTGGGGCAGTGTGGGTTACGCGCAGACTGTCATTTCATCGCCAGAGCAATGACCTCCACCAGATTAAGTTGGGTAAAAGGCTTGGACAGGCGCGGAAGTCTGGACGCGAAGCCTTCCAGGCGCTCGGCGTAACCGGTGGCCAGGATGATCGGCAGGTGTGGTTTCATGGCCCGGATAGCCTGCGCCAGTTGTGCGCCACTCATCTTGGGCATGACCATGTCCGTAATGACCAGGTCAATTGCGTGCTCACTGTCGAACAGCTCCAGTGCCTGTGCACCGGACGCGGCACCGATCACCCGATGGCCCAGGTCCTCAAGCAACAGGCTGGTACTGGTCAACACCAGGCTGTCGTCATCCACAACCAGCACACACAGACGAGGCACCCGCGACATGGCCGTCTCCTCGATAGCGGGTTCGGTGGTCGAGCTGGTTAGTGCAACGGGTAACCAGAGTTCGGCAGTGGTGCCGACATCCTTCTGGCTTTTCAAAATGAAACGCCCACCCAGTTGTTCAGTAAACCCATGAACCATCGACAACCCCAGGCCAGTGCCTTTACCGACGCCTTTTGTGGTGAAGAAGGGGTCCATTGCCGAGGCCAGGGTAGCGTTATCCATGCCCTCCCCCGTATCCGTGACACTCAGGCAGACATAGCGGCCTGGCGGCAGGGATAACTTCGCCTGATCGCAGACCTCTTCTGTCTGGGCGCTAATGACGAGTTTCCCGCCGTCGGGCATGGCATCGCGGGCGTTGGTCGCCAGATTCAGCATCGCCAGTTCGAGCTGATTGACGTCGGCCATGACCGGTTCGAGTTCGGGCGCAAAGCGGGTTTCTATACTCACCGCAGGCCCCAGAGAGCTGCGCAACAGACCGGTAATCCCCTGTATCAGCGTCGGTATCTCGACAGGTTCGGTCTTGAGTTCCTGACGCCTGGCAAACGCCAGCATACGCTGGGTCAGGGAAACGCCACGCAAGGCGCCTTGTGTGGCGTTGTCGAGCAAACGGGTAATTCTCGGGTCGTCTGCCGCACGTTTACGAACGATTTCCAGATTGCCGAGGATAACGGTCAGCAGATTAT
Source organism: Pseudomonas sp. PME37.24/025 (assembly GCF_055556615.1). Classification (NCBI taxonomy): domain Bacteria; kingdom Pseudomonadati; phylum Pseudomonadota; class Gammaproteobacteria; order Pseudomonadales; family Pseudomonadaceae; genus Pseudomonas; species Pseudomonas sp. PME37.24/025. Next base: position 53,908 of record NZ_JBVHNK010000017.1, on the reverse strand, counting down.
TGAAGTCGTGGGCAATCCCCCCGCTGAGTTGACCGATGGCCTGCATTTTCTGCGCCTGAAACAACGCTTCGCGGGTTTTCTCAAGGACCTGTTGGGCTTGTGTCGCTTCGGTAATATCCCGAGTGATCTTGGCAAATCCCAGCAACTTGCCAGTGTCGCCCCTGATCGGGTCGACCACGACATGTGCCAGAAACCGCGTACCGTCCTTGCGCACGCGCCAGGCCTTGTTTTCGAATCGACCCTCGCGAATCGCAATGTCCAGCGCCCGCTGCGGTTCACCGGCTTCGCGGTCTTCAGGGGTATAAAACAGCGAGAAGTGTTGGCCGATGATTTCTTCAGGCTGGTAACCCTTGATTCGCTGAGCCCCCAGGTTCCAGTTGGTCACACGTCCATCCGGGGCGAGCATGTAGATGGCGTAGTCGGTGACGCTTTGCACCAACAGCCGAAATTGCTGCTCACTTTGTTTGAGGGTTTCTTCGGCCATTTTTCGATCGGTCAAATCCCGGGTGATCTTGGCAAAACCCAGCAATTTGCCCGACGGACTGAAAATGGGATCTACGATGACGTGGGACCAAAAATGCGTGCCGTCCTTGCGAACCCGCCAGCCTTCGCCCTCGAAACGTCCTTCACGAATGGCGGTATCAAGGGCGCGCTGGGGTAGACCGGCCTTGCGGTCCTCTTCGGTATAAAAACGCGAGAAATGCTGACCAAGAATCTCCGCTTCCTCATACCCTTTGAAACGCTTGGCGCCAGCGTTCCAACTGGTGATGATGCCGTCGGGGTCGATCATGTAGATCGCGTAGTCGATCACAGCATCGATCAGCAGACGGAAGCGCATCTCCTCGATGGCATTGATCCTGGTCCGGTCATCGCTCATGGATCCCTGTCCTTATTGTTGTTCTTCTGGAGTATGCGACAAACCGCACGTTCGGAAATTCAAAAAAACCAATACGTTGGTCTGCCGCAGGCTGCGACCTTTTGGGGCATTACTCGACGGGCTAAAAAAGTGCTGACTTCATCGACCACCAGCGCGGCAGCAGTTGCTTGACCTTGCTCTCGCCAAACCGGTCATCGATCAGCATCACTACCCCTTGATCCTGCTGAGTGCGGATCACCCGCCCCGCCGCCTGCACCACTTTCTGCACCCCGGGAAACAGGTAGGTGTAGTCATAACCGGCGCCGAAAATCGCCGCCATGCGCTGTTTCATCTGCTCGTTGACCGGATTCAGTTGTGCCAGCCCCAGGGTGGCAATGAATGCACCAATCAACCGCGCGCCGGGTAAATCGATGCCTTCGCCGAATGCGCCACCCAGCACCGCAAACCCTACGCCCTGACTATGGACGGTGAATTGATCGAGAAACGCCTGACGCGGCCCTTCCCCCATTCCCCGGGACTGCGACCATAGCGTGATGTGCGGATGCCGCTCGGCCAGCAACTGGGCCACTTGCTGCAAATAATCGAAACTGCTGAAAAACGCCAAATAGTTACCGGGGCGTTGGGTGAACTGTTTGGCGATCAGCTCGACGATGGGTTCAAGGGATGCCTGACGATGGACATAGCGGGTCGAAATCTGGCTGACGATATGCACTTGCAGCTGTTCGGCGCTGAATGGCGACTCCACATCAATCCAGACTGTATTCGCCGGTGTTCCCAGCAAATCGGCGTAGTAATGCCGAGGACTCAGGGTGGCGGAAAACAGCACGGTGCTACGCGCAGCAGTCAGGCGCGGGCGAATGAAAGCGGCCGGCACCACGTTGCGCAGGCACAGTTGCGACAGGTTGCGCTTGCGCTCGAGGTCACGTTTGCTGATGTCGAACAGGAAGTGCTCATCGAACAGTTCAGCCACGCGGCCGAATTGCAGCATGTCGAAGTAAAAACTCTGCAACCCGCTGTCCAGGCCCTGAGGGTGATCGTTCAGATAGTCGCCAATACTCGCGCAGCATAAGGACAGCGCCTGAAGCAGTTTTTCCGGGGCTTTGTCGTAGGCTTGATAGGGGCTCAGTTGCTGATCATGCAGGGCATTCCATTCACGATTGACCCGCTGCAAGGATCTCTTCAGTGGCTCAGGCGCGGTGTTACGCACGCTGTTCAACGTCGCCTGATCGAGGCTGGCGCTGTACATCTGCCGGCCACGCTCTACAAGGTTGTGAGCCTCGTCCACCAGCACCGCCACTCTCCAGTTGTTGGCCTGGGCCAGCCCGAACAGCAGCGCACTGAAGTCGAAATAATAGTTGTAGTCGGCGACCACCACGTCCGCCCAGCGGGCCATTTCCTGGCTCAGGTAGTAGGGGCAAATGTCATGCTGCAGGGCAACCTCGCGCAAGGCGCTCTGGTTCAACAGGCTCAATTGGCTGGCGGCCTGACGCGCGGCCGGCAAACGATCATAAAAACCCTGGGCCAACGGGCACGACTCGCCATGGCAGGCCTTGTCCGGGTGCTCGCAAGCCTTGTCCCGGGCGATCATCTCAAGGACTCGCAACGGTGGAGCATCGGCGCTGTCGAGGATGATCTGAGCGGCGTCCAGCGCCAATTTGCGCCCGGGAGTTTTCGCCGTGAGGAAAAACACCTTGTCCAGTTGCTGCGGCGCCAGGGCCTTGAGCATTGGGAACAGTGTGCCAACGGTCTTGCCGATACCGGTCGGCGCCTGGGCCATCAGGCAGCGACCGGTGCTGACAGCTTTGAATACCGACTCGGCCAGATGCCGTTGCCCGGGACGAAAATCGGCATGGGGAAATGCCAACCGTTGCGCTGCCAGATTACGCCCTTCGCGATGGGCCATTTCCTGCTCGGCCCAGTGCAGAAACAACCCGCAATGGTGCTCGAAGAACAGCTGCAATTCGGCGGCGCTGAAGGCCTCGACCAGGCAGGTTTCCTTTTCGCTGACAATGTCGAAGTACACCAGCGCCAGATTAATCTGCTCCAACTGCAGTTTCTGGCACATCAACCCGCCATAGATCTTCGCCTGCGCCCAGTGCAGTTGCCGATGGTTGGCCGGTTGCTTGCTCAGGTCGCCACGGTAGGTTTTGACTTCTTCGAGGCAATTTTGCGCCGGATCGTAGCCATCCGCCCGGCCTTTCACGGTCAAGGTTCGATACTGGCCCTCAAGCGCGACCTCACTCTGGTACCCCTCGCTGCGCCGTGACGCCACGGTGCGATGCCCGACGATGCCTTCCAGCGCAGTCGGTGACGGGGTGAAGCGCAGGTCGAGGTCGCCGACCTTGGCGGTGAATTCACACAGCGCCCGCACCGCCATGCTGTAACTCACGCGCCCTGCTCCGCCCATTGCACGTAGCACACGGCGATCGGCATCTGGTGCTCGTGACAGAATTCCAGCCAGCGCAATTGATTGTCTTGCAACCGATCGCCGGGGCCTTTGACTTCGATCATCCGGTAGGTTTTGTCTTGCGGCCAAAACTGAATCAGGTCCGGCATGCCGGCGCGGTTGGCCTTGATGTCGAGCAGCAGTCGATTGAACCAGTGCTTGAGGTGTTCGGCGGGCAGACAGTCGAGTGCCTGCTCCAGCAGTTCCTCGCTCAGCACGCCCCAAAAGACGAACGGTGACTGCACACCCCACTTGGCGCTGTAACGCTCGCGGACAGTTTGCACATAACGCCCGTCATCGAGTTCGGCGAGGCAGGCCTGGAACAGATCCGCGCGCCGTGCATGAAAGTCTTCGTTGAGCAGGTCCACCGGCCCGCGCTGGAACGGGTGAAAAAACGCCCCCGGCAACGGCGCGAAGATCGCCGGCCAGCACAGCAGCCCGAACAGCGAGTTGATCAGGCTGTTCTCGACGTAATGCACCGGCGCCGACTCCTCCGCCAGATGTGCTTGAACGTAAGACTCCACCGATAACGCCGGATCGTGCCTGGGCAGTTGCAGGTCCAGGCGTTGCATGGCCCGCGGAGTTGGCCGCTTGATCGGCGGCCCACCCAATTTGCGCCGCAGTCTGGGCAGCACACGCGATAGATGCTGATGCTCGGCGGCGCTTTCAGGGGCTTGCTCGGCGTGAGTGGCCAGGTCCATCGCCAGTTGATATTCAGCACAACGTTCCAACACCCGAATCAACCGCAAACGCGCGCCGGGGTAGGCGCATTCGCGGTAAAGGCTCAGGGCGGCGGAAAAATCCGCGATGCGCTCGCAATGCTGACCGATCTGGAACAGCAGCTTGCCCCGACGTTTTTGCAGCCAGGGATTGTCGAGTTCCAGTCCGTTGATCTGCTCGACAATCGTCGCCACGTCTTCACCGGCCTCGAAATGCTGCTGACAGCTGTGCAGAAACAGACAGGCATCGACGTCCTCGCGACTGCGCAAGCCTCGGGACTCGGCGCAGAACTCGACTTTTTCATAGGTGAAGATGCCCAGGTCGGCCAGCACGAACTCCGACCAGTCCTGGTAAAGATTGCCGAAGAACATCAGCCGCAGCCGGTCGCACAGGCCCATGACGGTCAGGCTGAACAACCGGTCATTCAGGGCCGGACACCACTGGGCAAAACTTTGTGCTTCGGGAAACTGCTCGCTCAGGGGCGGCAGCCAATCGGTCTTTTTACCTTTGGGCTGATCGATGGCGCTGCCAAAGCATTGAAGAATCTCGGCCTTGAGCAACACCTCGAACAAATCCTCGATGTGCAACGGTGACTGCTCATCGATCCAGCCCGATGCCAGCAATGGCGTCGCAGCGTTGTCGATGTCGCCGATCTCGGCGTAACTCAATTTACCGGCCCTGAAATGCACGCCCTTGCGCATCACCAGTCTGACCAGCAAGGCCTGGGACTCGCGGGGCAGTCGATTGAAGTCGCGGATGAAATCCTGCTCCTCGACGCTCAATACATCGGCATAACGATGTTCAAGCCAATCAAGCACTTGCATGAAGTTGTTCAAGTAATAGAACGGATCATCGAGAGGATTTTCAATCACGGGTCAACAGGGCCATGGCAAACGAGTACTGGTTATGCGTACAGATACCAGCTATGCCCCACCCGGTGCAAACGGAAAAGGATCAGTGGCGACGCTATCCGGCATTTTTCGGGTGACCATCGAACTTTCTGCCATTCCATCGCACCAACCGCGTTAGAGGCACAGCGACGATTGACCTCAAGCGAGGCGTTCGCGCTGTTTTTATTCAGTGATGAGAGGTGTGTATGAATATCAAGACTCTGGGTTTGCCCCTGGCAGCAGCGGCCTTTTTGGCCCTGGCCGGTTGCTCGACGCCAACGGTCGTGACCCTGCAGAACGGCACCCAGTATTTGACCAAGGACATGCCGAACACCAACACCAAGGACGGCTTCTTTGAATTCGAAGATATTTCCGGGGCGAAGGTGAAAGTCCGGGCCGATGACGTGGCCACGGTTCGCAAGGAAGACTGATCTCGCGCTCTTTGTGGCGAGCGAGCTTGCTCGCGTTGGGTTGCGTAGCAGCCCCAAAAATCTGACAACCATTGCCGATTTTTGTGAGTGCTACGCACTCAAGCGGGAGCAAGCTCCCTCGCCACAGGTTTCTCTGACTCAAGACGCTCTTAAGTGAACAGCATTGTTCTCAAAGCCCCCCGTTGATGCTCAGTGAGTTCCGGGAATGCTGTTATCGCAGGAGATGTGTTGCCCCCCGCGCCGGATCAGTCGTTCCTGCGTCCGCTGGCAGCGCTCCAGTTCCTGCTGCATCGAACGATCGATGCTGATATTGCCGGTCTTCTCCGGTTGTTTGCCGTCACCCAGGCGCAATGTCACCCAGGGCTGTTCTGGCTGGATCTGGAAGCGGCTTTTTTCTTCGATGGGTTTGGCGGGTTTGGTGGCTTCGATCTCAGCCGGTTTGGGCAGTTGATCGGAGGTGACCCCGTAACGGGTCAGAATCGAGCTCTGAGGCAGTTCTGCGGCGGCGGTTGCCGATAACAAGGCCAGCGCCAGACCGAAGGTGTACCTCTTGCTGTTACTCACGTTGCAAAATCTCCTGTACTCAATGGCGGCATGCAGCACCGGCGTCATAGGGATAACGCGTGAATGGGCTGATGGTTTAGTGCCAGTTCCTGTTGGTGCAGGTATTGGAGTCCGGGAGTGAACGGTGAGTCACGTAGGCAGCCAGGGTTACCGCGTTATCGTTCATCGCGGGCTTGCCCGTGATAGGGCCCTGACAGGCGCCCTGCTACCCTCAGGCGATCACAATCCCGCTACCGGACAAACCGTCCAGCCCGACACCCACCAGGGTCACCGAATCGCTGCCAAACGTCAGCAGCGTATCCTGCCCCACCGCCGTGGCATGGGCCCGGTAGTCGTCGTTCGGCGCAACGCCCTGAACCCCGAGGAATACCAGTTTGTCGTTGGCTTGATAACCCACCACCCGGTCCTGGCCAAACGCGCCGCTGAACAGGAACGTATCGACTCCGCCGCCCGACTCCATCAGGTCATTACCTGCCCCGCCGACAAACACGTCGTTGCCGGTGCTGCCAATCAAATGGTCGTTGCCATCGAGGCCAAACAACCAGTCGCCGGTCGCGTGCGCGTTGAGGGTGTCGGCGCCGGTCGTGCCCTTCACGCTTGAGGCATACTGGGTCAGGTTGCTGCCGGTTGCGAGGCCATTGGCGGTGACGCTGTGGGTCACGTCATCCTTGAACACCCCCCAGAGAAAACCCGGTTCCTTGGTCACGATGCTGCCGATGTCGCGGGTGATGCTGATGCCGCCATTGGCATCGCGCACGTACAGGTTGCCGGCACCGTCATTGGCGAAGACAAAGTTCTTCACCGACTGCTGCAGGTCCAGCACATTGCTGCCCTTGCCGCCCAACAGAATGTTGTAGCCACCGCCATCGCGGAAGGTGTCGTTACCGTCGCGGCCTTCCAGGTAGTCGTTGCCCTTGCCGCCCTGGATCAGGTCATTGCCGTCGCTGCCGATGATGAAGGTGCTGCCTTTGTGGGTTTCGGCGTTGCGGTTCAAGTCCTGGACCCAGGTGTTGCTGCGCGCCGGGTCCGAGAGATTGGCGACGATGATGGTCGAATCTTTGCTGGTCAGATCGTAGAACTGCGACTCCAGCACCCGGGTCATGCCGTCGCCGTAACCGGTGGGCAAGTGCGAAATCCAGGTAGGAATGTTGAGAATGGAATACGGCAGCACGTTCCACGCCGTCGAGGCATAGTGGTCGTTGAAGCTGACGATGTTGTCAGTCGTCGAATCCTTGGCGGCATCGTGCACGCCCACCGAGGACAGGTTGAACGAGGAGCCATCGAGGGCGCGGAACACCGGATCGTTTTCATAACCGATGTTCAGCACTTTGTCGGTGCTGCTTTGGGTCGGCGAGGCGTAGGCAATGTAGTTGGAATCCTGGTAGAACCCGGACCATTTTTCGCTGCTCAAGTCCGCCAGGCTATTAACCGCCAACCCGCCGAGGCTGTGGCCGCTGACCAGCACGTCCTTGCCCGACAACCCATTGGCCTGAGCAAATGCTGCAACGTCACCGAGCAGATTGCCGAAAGCTTCGCCTACGTAGTTTTTCGCATAATCCTTGGGACCCAAGGCCGCCAGCAAATCGTTGATCACATCACCGATGGAGTCGCCGATCTGAATTTCTCGCGGGCCGCTGGTGCCGCGAAAAGCGATGCCGATTTCGGTGAGATGGCCCTGGGCGTCGTACTTGCCGAGGATCTCCACTTGGGCGCTGGTGTAACCGGCCTTCTCGCCGAAGAAGGTTCCGCGAGCGTCGGTCTTGCCGTCATAGCCCAATTGCGCGGCGGTGATTGGCGTCCAACCGGCTTTTTGCACGGCGTCGAGTGCGGCCTTTTCCGAATCGGGGTTCCAGGGAATGCCGGGGATGACGCCCTGGGAATCGGTGCCGCCGATCAGCGCGGTGACCAGTGTTGCGGGCAAGCCCAGGCCGAAGCCGTTTTGCTGGTAACCGGTGGCGAAACCGTTGTCGAGGTTGTGATAGGAATACAGCGTGATCGCCATGGCGTCGCTGAACAACGCCTTGGAGTCTGCTGTACCGAAGTTTTTGTAGTCATACACACCCATTGGTATTGCCTCTCTCTCTTTGTTGGAATTGTCAGAGATAGCTCACAACCAGGACGCCTCACTGACGAGGCGCCCCGGAGCCTTTAGTGCATGCAGCTTTTACGCAAACGTAATTCCCGAAGCCGAGAGATTATCCAGACCCACGCCCACCAGCGTTACGGCGTAATCGCCAATCTTGAGCACAGTGTCGTTGCCGGCCTGTGACGCGTGCTGGGTGTAGTCATAACCCTGCCCCGCGCCCTGGACGCCCATGAACACCAGTTTGTCGCTGCCCTGATAGCCATTGATCGCGTCGAAGCCGAAGGCGCCGCTGAACAGGAAGGTATTGCCGCCGCCCGAGGCATGCATCACGTCGTTGCCCGCGCCACCGACGAAGGTCACGTGGCTTTTGTCGCTGCGCAGCAGATCGTCGCCGGCGTTGCCGAACAGCCAGTCACCGTCGACGCTGGCCACCAGCGTATTGCTGTAGGCATCGCCATTGAGCGAATGGTTGTAGTGGGTCAGTTCGCTGCCATTGAGCAAACCATTGGCGGTGACGTTGTAGGTGACGTCCTTGCTGCCCCACCACGCACCCGACTCCTTGCTCACCAGCGCACCGATGTCGTGGGTCATGCTGATGCCGCCGTAAGCGTCGCGCACATACAGCGTGCCGTCGCCGTCATTGGCAACGCTGAAATTCTGCAACGGCTTCTGTAGCTCGAAGGTGTTGCTGCCCTTGCCCCCCAGCAGCAAGTTGTAGCCACCGTCATCGCGGAACCGGTCGTTACCGTCACGGCCTTCGATGAAGTCATTGCCCGCGCCGCCCTTGAGCAAGTCATTGCTGTCGGTGCCGATGATGAAAGTGCCGCCGGTATGCGACTCGCCGCTGCGGCCCAGGTCTTCGACCCAAGTCGTGCCTCGGGACGATTCCGACAGGTTGGACACGATCAGCGTCGAGTCCTTGTCGGTAAGGTCGTAGAAGCGCGAGTCGATCACCCGGTTCAAGCCGTCGGCATAACCCAACGAACCGTGGGCCGACCAGTTCAGCGGGTTGAGGATGCTGAACGGCACCAGGTTCTGCGCAGTGGAGGCGTATTGGTCATTGAAGTTGACGATGTTGTTGGTCGCCGAATCCTGATGACCGTCGTGCTTGCCCAGCGAGCCACTGCTGAAGGTGGTGCCGTCGAGCACTCGAAACACCGGGTCGTTCTCATAACCGATGTTCAGCACGTTGTTGCCGGTAGCGCTTTGAGTCGGTGAGGCGAAAGCAATGTAGTTGGCGTCCTTGAAAAAACCGCCCCAGTTATTGCCGCTCAACTCCGCCAGGCTGTTGACCCCCAACCCGCCGAGGCTATGCCCGCTGACCAGCACATCCTTGGCACTCAGGCCGTGGGCGATGGCAAATGCGGCGACGCTTTTCAGCAAGGTATCGAAGGCGTTTTTTGCGTAGTTCGTCGCGTAATCCACCGGGCCGACCGCGGCCAGCAGGTTGTTTTTCATGTCGCCGAAGGTGTCGCTGTAGCCCAGGCCACCGGTGCCACGGAAGGCGATACCGATGCCGATCAACTTCCCTGCCCCGTCGTATTTACCGAGCACTTCGGCTTCGGCGCTGGTGAAGCCGTCCTTCTCGCCATAGAAGGTGCCTTGGGTCCCGACCTTGCCCTGATAGCCCAACGCTGCCGCGCCAATCGGTGCCCAAGCAGTCGCCGGCAGTGGCTGGCCGGTCGGTGTGTACGCGTAGAGCGTCAGCGCGATCGCGTCGGAGTACAGCGCCTTGCCGGCCTCAGTGCCGGCATTTTTGTAATCAAACAGTCCCATGTTCTTGCTTCCTTAGCGTCAGATCAGAACTGCCAGTCCAGGGTCAGGCCCACACCGTGGTCTTTTTCCCGGGAGCCGAGCAGCCCGTTGTAATCCAGGTTCAAACGGGTATCGCGGCCCAGCGCCAATCCGGCACGGGCACCGACTACCGCGGCATCGCGGTCCATGGACACGCTTTGCACGCTGAACGCGGTATTGCCGTTGACGAAGGCCAGGTGGTCTTCGGAACGGGTGTTGCTCAGGTTGTGCTGCCAGCCGAGCGTGCCGGACAGTTCCAGCTGTTGCTGGTCCGACAGCGCAATGGCTTTGCTCGCCCGCAGGCCAAGGGTCGAAAGCACCACGTCGCGGTTGTTTTCACCGCCCTTGAGTGCGGCGGCATCACCTTTTTCGCTGAAGCTTTCAGTATTCAGGTGCACGTAAGCCAAGTTAACGAATGGCTCCAGAGCGATCGGTTGCAGGTCCAGGCGATACGCCGCTTCGGTGAACAGTTGCGCGGAGGTCGCATCGCGTTTGGATTTCTGCTTGCCGCTGACGCCGTTAAATTGCAGGTCACGTTTGACGTCGATGCGATGCCAGCTGTAAGCGCCACCGACGCTCAGGCGCAGCGCGTCGATTTCATGGCCCAGGTACGCACCCAAGTGGTAGCTGTCGACCGATGCCGACGAATGCGTGCCATCGCCCATGCTCAACGAGCTGTCGCTATAACCGGTGACGAAACCCAATCGTGTATCTTCAGTGATCAAGCCATCGACACCAGCCAGCAGCCCGCCGATGGAGCTGTTGGAACTGGCGTTGTCATGTCCGCCATCGCTCTTGCCCCAGGCGCCGAGCACTTTGAGCCAGGCGTTGCTGCGGTCATCGGTGGGTGCCCCGGCGTTGAACAGATCGTGCTCGCGCAGACGCTCGCCGACTGCATCGCGCAGGTAACGGCTGTCGTTGATCAGCAGCGTGCCGATTGCCGGATGAATCTCACCGGACAGTTGCTGGAACGCTTGTTGCGCGACAGCGGCGGTCGGCGACAGCAGCAGGGTTTCGTAGAGTGGATTGCCTGCGCCCAACTGCTCGGCGGCAGCGGCCACGGCGCGTTGGTTCGGGGTTTGGCCAGCGCTGGTGAAGGACGTCGCGTTGCGCACCACAGCCAGTTGAATGCCGCTGGCCGAGTAGTCGAGGGTGCCGCCGAGGAACAGGTAGTCCGGCACCACCGCACCGAAGCGGCCTTCGATTCCGCCGGCCGCTTGCAGGATGTTGTACTGATTGCCGAGCAGGGTTTTCGCTTCGCTGGTGGTCAGCAGCGTCGGACTGTTTTCCAGGGACAGGCTGACGGTTGCGCCCTCGATGATCGCCTTGCCGCCGGCAATGATCTGGTCGCTGCTGGTGGGCGACAGCTCTACGGCGTAGGTCGAACCAGGCTCGAAGGTCACGTCGCCCGCCACCTGCAAGGTACCGATGGAGTTGCCGGGCGCCACGGTACCGCCGCTTTTCGCGGTCAGCGCCGCGATGCTGCCGTTACCGCCGAGGATCCCGCTGTCATTGACGGTGACGGCCGACAGCAGCGAACCATTGATCGCCAATCGGCCCTGATTGACCAGGGTCGGGCCGGCGTAGGTGTTGGCGCCGGTCAGCACCAGTGTGCCGATGCCCTGCTTGGTCAGGCCGCCATGGCCGGAAATGTCGTTGCGCCACACGTCGAGCCCGCAGTGCACGTCATTGCACACACGCTCGGTGGGTTTGCCAGCGTCGATGATCGCGCCGATACCCGGCAAGTCCGCGACAAACTGGCTGGAACCGTAGGCGCCTTCGATGCGGAATTCCTCGGGAATGTCCTGCTCGGTCACGAACATCGCCGGGCCATCGATGCCTTTGCGCAGGTTGATCATGCCCCAGCCGTACAGCGAGTCGACACCGGGTGCGCCGAGGTCGGTGGCGGTGGTGCGCAACACACTGGCGACTTGCGCGCCGGTCATGTACGGGAAGCGTTCCATCAACACCGCCACTGAGCCTGCGACATGCGGCGCCGCCATGGAGGTGCCGTTGTAATTGGCGTAGCCGGTGGTCAGGTCATCGGCATTGGTGCCGCTGATGATCGAGCTGTAGATCCGGCTGCCCGGTGCCGACACGCAGAAGCTCGCGGTATAGCCGCAGCGCGACGAGAAGGTGCTGATGTTGTAAGGGTCGGGACTGCTGGTGTCCGGGTTCCTCTGCAACGCGGCGACGGTCATCCAGTTCGGCGCGATCTCCGGGACGAAGTAACCGAGGCCGGCAATGGCATCCGGGTTGTTGAGGTTGTAGTCATTACCGGCGGCGAAGATCGTCACGATGCCACTGCGGGCCGCCGCGATGGCGCCGTCGTAGGCACCGCCGGGTTTGGTCCCCAGCAAGGTCTGGATCTCGTTGAACTGCAATTGCGCGTCCTGCACGGTGAAGTGCGGGTACGCCGGGTCCCGACCACCCAGATCGAAGCGGTCGGTGATGCCGATGCCCCAACTGTTATTGATGATCCGCGCGCCGCTGGCGATCAGGGCATCCCAACCGGCCTTGTACACCGCGCCGTCGTTGCCGCGAATGATCCCGTCTTCAGGACCCGGGTCGCCGTTGTCGGCGCTGATGATCTGCGCGCCAAAGGCGACGCCGTGCATCGGCCCGCCATCGCGACTGCCTGCGGCGATCCCGCCAACGTGAGTGCCGTGGGCACCGAGTTTGCCGTTGGAGCCCACCGAGGGTGAACCGTCATACAGAAAGGCGTCCCCGGCTTTGACCGGAATGTACGGGTCGGTGTATTCGCGGATGCCGCTGGTGACCAGCGTGATCACCTTATTGGCCCCGGAAAATTCCGGGTGCAAGGCGTAAACCGGTTGGTCGAAAATCCCCAGCTTCACACCTTTGCCGGTGTAACCGGCGGCGTAGGCCTCCTGAGCATTGATCGCTCCCAGGCCCCAGTCGGCGTTGAACTCCGTGCTGCGCCAGCTATCGGGATTGCCTGTCCTGCCATTTTCCACATAGGGCGCCGCGTGTGCGGTGCCCAGGGTGGCCAATGCGCAGAGCAAGGCGCGATTGAGGGTTTTTAAACTAGTAAACGTGCTGCCCGACCGAGCGGGCGAATTGTTGTTTTCAGCTCTCATCCAGCGACCATCCTTAGTTATGTTGCCAAAATCCTTGTGCCTCAAGGCCTGCCCAATTCCTGTCAGTCAAGGCGCGGAACCTGTGGGAGCGGGCTTACCCGCGAAGGCGGTGTGCCAGGCAACATTAATGTCGACTGACACTCCCTCATCGCGGGCAAGCCCGCTCTCACATGGATTGCGCCAAGCCTTCTGCCACAACCAGCGCTTACCGCGTTAAAACTGCCAATTGAGACTCAGCCCGACGCCGTGGCTTTTCTCGCGGCTGGCCAGTTGGCCGGTGTAATCGAGGTTCAGCCGAACATCCCGGCTCAAGGCCAGGCTGGCATGGGCGCCCACCAGCGCCGCATCGCGAACCAGCGGCGAGCTTTCCACCACGAACGGAGTGCCACCGCCGGCAAACGCCAGGTGCTCCTCGGAATCGATATTGCTCAAGTTGTGCTGCCAGCCGAGGCTGCCGCTCAGGTCCAGTTGTTGCTGGCCAGACAGCCTCAGGGTTTTCAATGCGCGTACGCCCAGGGTGCTGAGTACTGCATCACTCCGGTCGCCGCTGCTTTTTAGCGCGGCGGCGTCACCTTTTTCGGTGAAGCCCTCGGTGTCGAGATGCGCGTAAGCGAGGTTGGCGAATGGCTCCAAGGCCATTGCTTGCAGGTTCAAGCGATAGGCCGCTTCGCCGAACACCTGAGTGGTCCCGGCATCGACCTTGGCGTTCTGTTTGGCGCTGACGTCACCGTATTGCAGGTCACGTTTGACGTCGGCCCGATGCCAGCTGTAGGCGCCGCCGGCACTCAGGCGCCAGGCGCCCATTTCGTGGCCGGCATAGGCGCCCAGGTGATAACTGTCGACCTGCGCTGATGAATGAGTTCCAGAGCCCATGCTGACCGAGCTGTCGCTATAACCGGCGACCAGGCCTACACGGGTTTGGTCATCCACCGCACCATCGACACCCGCCAGCAAACCGCCAATCGAGGTGGTGTAGCCAGCGGTGTCGTGACTGTCGTCGGTCTTGCCCCAGGCGCCCAACGCTTTGATCCAGCCATTGTTTCGGGAACCGTTGGCTTCGTTGAGACGCTCACCCACTGCATCGCGCAGATAACGACTGTCATTGATCAGCACAGAGCCCAGCGCCGGGTAGATTTCCCCCGACAGCTGCTGGAAGGCCTGTTGCGCTGAACTGGCGGTCGGCGACAGCAGCAGGCTTTCGTAGACTGCGTTACCCGCACCAAGCCCTTCCACTGCGGCGGCGACAGAACGCTGATTCGGCGTTTGCCCGACGCTGGCGAAGGTTGTGGCGTTACGCTCCACGCTCAGCTGAATGCCGATCGCGGCGTAATCAAGGCTGCCGCCGATGAACAGGTAGTTGGGCAACACCGCGCCGAACTGGCCCTGAATGCCGCCCGCCGCTTGCAGGATGTTGTACTGATTGCCCAGCAGGCTTTTCACTTGTTGGGTGCTGAGCAAGGTCGGGCTGTTTTCCAGGGACAGGCTCACGGTGGCGCCGCTGATCGTGGCCGTACCGCCCGCAATAATCTGGTCGCTGCTGGTGGGTGACAGTTCGACGGCATAAGTCGAACCCGGCGCAAATGTCACATCGCCGCTGACTTGCAACGTACCTATGGAATTACCGGGTGCCACGGTGCCACCGGGATTGGCGGTCAAGGCAGCGATTCGTCCGTTACCGCCGAGAGTGCCACTGTCATTGACGGTGACCGCCGACGTCAGCGAGCCGTTCACCGCCAGCAACCCGCCGTTGACCGTGGTCGGGCCGCGATAAGTGTTGTCGCCAGTGAGCATCAACCGCCCCGCACCGGACTTGATCAGGCTGCCTTCGTAGACTCGGTTGGCGGCGGCGGAGTCGCGAGCTGTGCCCACTGCATAATCGGTCTGATCCTGCTGACTGGCACCGGCCGGGATACCATTCTCCCAGCCCTTGTCCTTCAACGTCTGTTGCCAGGCGCTGTGTTCGGCGGCGTCTTCGGCCTGACGCTGAATCAGCGCCCTGTCCGAAATGTCATTGCTCCAGACATCGCTTTGCCCGGCCCCCAGATTGGCGTTGAACGCCCCGAGCAATTGCCCCGGCCCGCGCATCGCCCGCTCAAGGTTGGCCACGCCCCAACCGATGCGCGTGCTCGGTGCCTCGGTGACCGAACCGTCGAGCTGGGTCGCGGTGGTCAGCAGCACCTCAAGCGCTTGCTGATTGTTCATATACGGATAGCGTTCCATCACCAGCGCCAGTGCCCCGGTGGCATGCGGCGCGGCCATGGAGGTGCCGGACTTGATCGCGTAACCGCCGCCGGGAATGGTGCTGTCGATCTTCGCGCCCGGCGTGGTGATGCACCAATACTTGGCGATCCCGCACTGGTTGTATTTCTGCTGGTTGCTTTGATTCAGCCCCGACACTGCCAGCCAGTGGCCTTCCAGGTCCGGCTGAAAATACGGCAAGGCCGAACGGACGCTGGCATTCGGGTAACCGCTGTTGCCGGCGCTGAACACATTGATCACGCCACGGCGCGAAACATCGGCGGCGGCGTCGAGCCAGGTGCCTTTGTTCCAGTGCTGGGCGTAGGCGGAGTGCAGGTCGTCGAGGGTTCGGTAGCTGACGTCCGGCGGCTGGCTGCCCCAGCTGTTGTTGATCGCACGGACACCGGCATCCGCCAAGGCGTTATAGACCGCGGTGAAGTAGCGCGGGTCGGGGTTGGGGCCGAACAGGAAACTGTCGTTCTTGTTGGTGTTGCCGACGTAGATTTGCGCGTTGTATGCCACGCCGTGCATGCCGGTGCCATCCCGGGAAGCGCCCATGGTGCCGGTGACGTGGGTACCGTGAGAGTCGTTGTTGGTGTTGAGCGTGCCGTCGACGTTGAACGCTGAGCCGTCGACATAGCTGCCGCTGGCGGTCACTGCGTGATAACGGTCGGCGGCAAATTCGGGATGGCTGGAATCGAAACCGGAATCCAGCGCGCCGATTTTCACGCCCTTGCCGGTGATGCCGGCGGCATAGGCTTGATCGGCCTGCATGCGCGCCAGGCCCCAATCGCGCTGGAACTCGGTCGAGCGCCAACTGGCGGGGTCGCCGGGTTTGCCGGTTTCCAGGTAAAGCGCCTGGGCTGGGCCTGGTACTGATGAAATCAAGAGCAATAGCGTGCCGACCGACATCGGCTTGATCTGTACGTCCATGTTCATGACTCTCGCTTTTTTGGCGTTTTTAGAGTTGTAGTCCCCAGTCCTGGGGCGATATTGCGTTGTTAACTCAAGTCCTGTGCCCTGCTACCCTGTGGCGAGGGGGCTTGCACCCGTTGGACGGCGAAGCCGTCCCAAAACCAGAATCGGTGATTCAACAGACATTTCGCATCTGCCGGACTCACGACTGCTTCGCAGCCGAACGGGGCGATGCGGCGTTCCGACAAGCCCCCTCGCCACAGCAAGCTCCCTTGCCACCATGTTTTCTATGCGCTACTGAGCTTTCGGGCCCTGGCCGAAGGCCTCATCCACCTTGGCCAGATCCTGCTCGCCCAAGGTGCCGGCGTAGTAGTGCAATTTGGTCCAGGCCATCAAATAGTCGTAACGCGCCTGGGCCAGATCCCGGCGGGTGGTAAACAGTTGTTGTTCGGCATTCAGCGCATCGAGGTTGACCCGTTCACCACCCAAAATGCTTTGCTTGGTCGAAACCACCAGCGCTTCGGCCGACACCAAAGCCTTCTGATAAGCCCGCAATTTGTTTACCCCCGACAGGCAGGCGCTGAACTGGCGGCGCAGCTGAATCAAGGTTTCCCGGGTCTTGCCGTCCAGCTCGTACTCAGCCTGTTCCATGGTGCGGCTGGCCTGCCGGGTCGAGGCCGAGACCCCGCCGCCGGCATACAGCGGCACGTTGACTTCGATGCCGATGGTGTTGGTGTCGTAGCGCTGGTTGTAGGTGTTGCCGCTTTCCGATTCGTTCTGGCGTACCGAGGCGTAGGCGCTGACTTTTGGCAGGTGGCCGGCGCGGTTGCGTTCGACCTCGTAGCGCGCCACTTCCACCGCCTGACGCTGGGAGGCCAGGTTCGGGTTGTTGGCCACCGCCATCTCGTGCCAGGTGTCGTAATTGGCCGGTTGCAGGGTGAACGTCTGGAAGTTCTGATCCAGCGGCGTCAGGTCGCCAATGTCGATGGCCGGCACGCCAATCAGTGCGCCCAGCTCACGCAGGGCCGCATCCTGTTCATCGCGCGCCTCGATTTCCTCGGCGGTCGCCAGTTCGTAACGTGACTCGGCTTCGAGGATATCGGTGCGCGTGCCCTCCCCTTGGCGGAACATCTGCTCGTTCTGCTGAAACTGCTGCTCGAAGGCTTTTTTCTTGGCCCGCGCGATGTCGATCTGGTCCTGAGCGAACAGCGCCTTGGTGTAATTCTCCAGCACTCGAACCAGCAGTTCCTGGCTCTTGCCACGAAAGTTTTCATCGGCGAACAGCGATTGCGCCACGCCTTTGCGATACGCCGCATAAGCCTCGTAATCAAGCAGCGGCTGTTGCAGGGTCAAGGTCGAGCCGTAACTGCTGTAGTTACGGTCCTCAGTGAAGTCTGGTCTCCCCTTATTAATTTGAGTGACCTTGGAGGTGTTTCGCCCCTTGTTGTAGTTGTAACCCAGCCTCGGTAGCAGTCCGGCGCGGCCGATGGCGCGGTTTTCAAGGCCTGCATCGCGCTCCTTGATGGCGCCGAGGAACACCGGATCATTGCGTAACGCTTGCTCATAGATATCGAACGGCCCCATGGCCATCGTGCTGTTGCACGTCAGCAACGCCACGGTCGCTGCGAGCAAAGAAAACTTATTCATACAGCCGAACATCCTTATTCCTCGGTCAACGCGGAGCCTGCCCGGTCGAGCAGCGGTTTGAACAGATAGTTGAGGAGTGAACGTTCACCGGTACGCACGAACATTTCTGCTGGCATGCCGGGCTTGATCACCAGACCGTTGAGTTTTTCCATGGCCTGGTCACTGACGCTGCTGCGCAGCACGTAATACGGCACACCGGTTTTCTCATCGACCATCTGGTCGGCGGAGATCAGACTGACTTCGCCGGGGACTCGCGGGGTACGGCTCTGGTTGAACGCAGTGAACAGAATGTCCACCGGCAAGTGCGTGCCGACCTTGTCGATCAGGTTGATCGGCAAGTGCCCTTCCACTTCCAGGCGGGTACCTTGCGGGACGATCTCCAGCAACGTGTCGCCCTGACGCACCACCGCGCCTTCGGTGTGGACCCCAAGGTTGACGGCGATGCCGTCGGCGGTGGCGATGATTTCGCTGTGTTGCAGGTCGAAGCCGGCGGAAGTCAGTTGCTCTTCCAGGGTCACGCTTTTGAGTTGCGCGTCGGCCAGTTGGCTGCGGACTTCCTTCTGGTATTCCTCGCTGTGCTGTTGCAGCTTGAGCCTGGATTCGAGGATGCCCTGCTCCACGCGGCCGCTTTCGCCAGTGTTCTCTGCCAGTTGTTGCTGTACTTGCGACAACTGACGCTGGTAATCCATCAAGCGGTTGCGCGGGATGTAGCCGTTGTCCGCCAAGGGCTGAAGATTGCTCAACTGTTGTTGCAGGGAACTGGCCTGGGCCGTCAGGTCGGTACGCGCGCGGCGCATGCCGGCCAGTTGCGCGCTGGCGCCTTCAATGTTGGCGCGCAGGGCGGCTTGCTCCCGGGAAAAGGCTTCGCGACGGCTGCTGAACAATTGCCGTTGGCCTTCGAGTACCAAGGCCAGGCGCGGGTCAGGATCGTTGCTCAGCACGGCGGGGAAATTCACCTGCTTGAGGTTGTCCCGTTCACTCTGCCAGCGCGCCAGGCTGGCCCACGCCATGCGGTATTGCGCTTGCAGCGATTGCACGTCGGCCGCGACCTGGGTCTGGTCGAGGCGAAACAGCGGTTGCCCCTGCTTCACCACTTGGCCTTCGCGCACCAGAATCTGGCTGACTACGCCGCTGCTCATCGATTGCACGGCTTTGCGCTTGCCCGAGACCACCACGGTCCCTTGCACCGGAATGCCTTGATCGAGCGGCGCGAGGCTCGCCCAAGTGAAGAAACTGCCGGCGCCGACAATCGCCAGAATCCAGCCCATGCGGGCGAAGAAACGCGCGTCGCGCTCAGGGCGCTCGGCGATGTAGTTGTGTTCCATGGTCGCTTCGCTGTCATCGTTCATGCGTGCGCTGCTCATACACCCGAATTCCTTGTCGTGGGCTGATACTGTCGGCTCATGCTGAGCCCGCCCGGTGCTTGTGCAGGTTTTTCACGTTGTTGCTCCTGGGCTCCTGACTGGTTACCGGCAAGTGCCTTGAGTACTTCCTGGCTTGGGCCGAAGGCCTGCAAGCGACCTTCGTTGAGCACCAGCAACTTGTCGGCCTGGGCCAGGGCTGAAGAGCGATGGGTAACCAGAATCACGCTGGTGCCCCGGGCCTTCATGTGCGCGATGGCACCGGCCAATGCCGCTTCACCCACGGTGTCGAGGTTGGAGTTCGGCTCATCCAGCACCACCAGACTCGGATTGCCATACAGCGCGCGAGCCAACGCCACACGTTGCTTCTGGCCACCGGACAAACCGCTGCCGTCCTCGCCAAGCACCGTGTCGTAGCCCTGCGGCATGCGCAGGATCAGTTCATGAACCCCGGCCTGTTGCGCGGCCTCGACGACTTTTTGCGGATCCGCCTCACGGAATCGGGCGATGTTTTCGGCGATGCTGCCGCTGAACAACTCGATGTCCTGGGGCAGATAACCGATATAGGGGCCAAGATCGTCGCGGTTCCAGCGATGAATGTCCGCGCCGTCGAGGCGCACCGTGCCGCCGAGCGTCGGCCATACGCCGACCAGCACCCGGGCCAGGGTCGATTTACCGGAGCCGGAAGCCCCGAGCACGCCCAACACTTCCCCGGCACCCAGGTTGAAATTGACCATGTGCAACGTCGCTGCCCGTTGCCCTGGCGGGCCGGCGCTGACTTGTTCGAACGTGATCTGACCTTTCGGCGCCGGCAGCGCCATGGCCTCGTCAACCGGCGGGTAGGCTTGCAGCAAGGCGTCGAGACGACGGTAAGCGAGTTTGGCGCCGCTCCACTGTTTCCACACGGCGATCAGCTGATCGATGGGGCTCAGTACCCGGCCCATCAGGATGGAACCTGCGATCATCATCCCGGCGGTCATGTCACCCTGGATCACCAGCAAGGCGCCCAGCCCCAGCACCAGAGATTGCAGGCACAGGCGCAGGGTTTTGCTCAGGGAACTGATGACCGCGCCGGTGTCGCTGGCCTGATTCTGCAAACCGAGAAAACGCGAGTGCACCTGGAACCAGCGCTTGCGCAAGACACCGAGCATGCCCATGGCCTGAATGGTTTCGGCGTTATGCAGGTGACTGGTGGCCAGTTGGCTGGATTTCTGGGAAAACCCTGCGGCTTCGCCCAAGGGCTTTTTGGTCATTGCCTCGTTGAGGCAGGCCAGCCCGATCAGCAGCACCGCGCCCGCGGTGGCCAATACGCCGAGCCAGACGTTGAACAGAAAGATCACAAACAGATAGACCGGAAACCACGGTGCATCGAAGAAGGCAAACAGCGCCGGGCCGGTGACGAATTGGCGAATATGGGTCAGGTCGCCCAGGGATTGCCCCGCGTTGCCCTCGCCCTTGAACAGGTTGCGCTCGAAAGCGGCCTGATACACCCGCAGATTGAAACGGCGCTCCAGTTGGCTGCCGATACGGATGACGATGAAGCTGCGCACGATCTCCAGCAGACCGATGAAGGCGAAAAACCCGACCACCATCAACGACAACATCGCCAGGGTGGTTTCGTTTTGCGAAGACAGTACCCGGTCATAGACTTGAAGCATATAAATCGACGGGACCAACATCAAAACGTTGATCAATGCGGTAAAGCAGCCGACGCTGATCAAGATGCTCTTATAGTCGCCCAGTGCCTTGAATAACGGTGCGGTGGCCGGGCTCTTCGCCATCTTCATTGGTTTTTCCTGAGGTATTAAGCCTCGCATCACTTGCGAGGTTCCAATTAACTGTCCGCACATGGGTCGAGACATTCTTTTGCCGGTTATCGCTGACAGATTAATAACAACTCTTTATGGACTTTAAAGAGTCCCGGTTATTGATCTGCTGCTTATAACTGCAATAACGGTCTTTATATTCAGCACCTGCTATCGGTCCGACGCTTTTCGCTTATTGCGCTGCGCGCGTGAGCGTGATAATCAGCCCCGATTTCAAGGTACTTTTATAAAGCCCCTCATGCTGTCGGCTGAAGAACACAATTCTTGAGCCTTCTTTACCGGTCACGGCAATGCCATCCGGCTCCGGGAACCAGCCCATCGCCGATTTGTTCAGCCAGACACTGAGGCAATCGGCCCCCTCACCCAGGGTCTGGTCCGATTTAAGCTCTATCGTGCAGACATTCGACGGTTTGTCCTGCAGCGCCTGGGACTCGGGCGAGTCTTGGGCGGCATTCAAAATGGCTTGCCATTTACCGGCGAGCTCCGACGGGTCGGCTAATTTCAAACTGCTTGCCATGGCTACTTCTCCAAGAAACATCATCAGCGTCGCTAACAGCCACGCGGTTGTTTTGCAGGTAAAAGCGTTCTGGGTCATAGGGCGTTTTACTCTGGATCGGGGCAGAGAGCAGCGCGTAAAGCGCCACCCTCCTTTTTGCCTTGAATCAGGCCACGACGTCCGAGAACGCCGCCTGGCCAACGGTGCTGACCAGGAAGTCAGCCACGCCGTGCCCGGAGAAATCCACCGACAACAAGCTGTTGCCGCCTGACGTGGTTAATACAGCATCGCCTGCCGCACCGGTGAACGAATTCACGAAGTGCAGGCCCGCGCCTTTGGTGATGCCGGTCAGGTCGATCTTGTCCAGGCCACTGACAAAATCGAGGATCTGGTCGACGGCACCTGGCTTGGAATCGCTGCTGGCCGCGAACACAAAGGTGTCCGAGCCCGAACCGCCCCACAGTTTGTCCGCACCGCCCGCGCCGAAGAGGATGTCGTTGCCGGCACCGCCCTTCAGCTCGTTGGACACGCCGTTACCGATGAGCAGGTCGCTACCCGAACCGCCAATCGCGTTCTCGACGGTGACACCCTTGGCAATGGACACGTTGCCCACCATGCCGCCAACGTCGGAGAACGAGGCCTCATTGAGGTTGATTTTCTGGTTTTGGGTAAAGCCGGAGAAGTCCAGGGTGTCCTTGCCGCCCGCATCCCAGACCGAGAACACGACTTTGTCCGACGACGAAGACGCGCTCAGGAAATCGCGACCGGCGTTGGAGTTGAAGCCGTAGGTGGTATCACCGGTACGGGTGGTGGTGTTCGCACCGTAGAGTTTCTGGATGGCGGCGATATCGTCCATCAGCGGGCCGGACGCATAGGCTTCCACACCGCCCTTGCTGAAATTCTGGTCGGTATTGCTTTCACTCCAGTAACTCATGACGCTGTAGCCGCGGGTGTCTTCGCCGTAGGTCGCGTCATTGTAAGTCGGCGCACCTTCACCGGCGTTGTAGTCGCCAGGGTGAGCCAGGCCCAAGGTATGACCGATTTCGTGGGTCAGGGTCTGACGGCCGTAATTGTTCAGGTCCGGCGTCTTGTTCGGTGTGTAGCTGCTGTTGGTCAGGTACCAGGAAGTACCGTCATAACCTGCACCCGTGCCAGGCAGGTAGGCGAACGCTGCCGCGCCATCCTGACCGCCGCTGTAGTTACCGAAAGTCATGTGACCGTCACCGCCGGAGGACTTCTCGGTGAAGGTGACATTGGCCACGTCGGCCCAGGATTGCATGGCGAGAGCGGCCTGGGCTTTCTGTTGCGCACTGAACTGACTGAACCCGGTGATACCGTGCTTGTTCATGGTGCTCGACGAAGCCGAGGTCAGGAACGTGTAGGTGAGTTCGATTTTGCCGCTGCCGTCCTTATCCTGGTAGGCAGCGCCGTCACGCAGCAGCTGGGTAGCAGCCTCGTCGACGGAGAAGGAGGGTTTGCCATTGACCGTGAGATTGCCACCCCGATCATACTGATGGCTGAAACTATCGATCTGGTTGTAGGCGGAACTGGGTGCAGCCAGCGCTTGCAATGGCGCAAAGCCCTGTTCGGCAAGATCAATAGCGTTGTCTTTTACTTTCGACATAAACACACTTCCTTGTTTAGCAATGGAACAGTTTTTGTCCGATACGACAATCTCTGGCGAGATCGTCCTATCACTCGCCCAATGAAGGCGTATAAAAACTGACACAATTCGAAATCAAACGTCTACATTTTTTTTGACGTCAAATTGATCTGTTCCGGCGAACTCCAGCAAACAGTGCATGCGCTGTCGAAATATAGTTTGTAGTTGAAGGTTTTAGCCGGATTGTCTGACAATGCGCTATCTAAATATTAAATATAGATAAGTTGTCTTCTGTAGATGAGTTCTCATTTTTCAGGGATTTTTAATATAAGTGCCAGTGTATTGCTATCAACTTTATTTTTATTGGATGGGTATTGTTGTGACTGCTGCGCAGCCAAATGCCGCCTTCGGCTGCTGCTGCAAGTCTGCGGTGCGCTAGATGTTTGTAGCAGCAGTTTCCGGGACCCGGATCCCGGTGTTTCCAGCTGCAGGTGGTAACGCATGACCGTCTCGCCCGTGACCTGGGTTTGCAACGGCCCATCATCATCGGCGTGAATAAAGGACTCGACGAGAAAAAAACCGAGCTTACTGAGGTTCAGGCTCGGGGCTTCAATGACCCCGTGGAATACCTCGCCAATATTGGCCTTTCGCCACAAAAAAGGGGGTCTCGTGATCTGCGTCAAAAAAAATGAACCAATCGCTAAACGGACTGAAAAAATCCACATGATTTTCACATCTGGATGCTACTTTTAAAGACAGTCACCGGTTGAGCCATTGAAGGCTCTTCCCTCCTAACATGAGCTAAAGGAAGCGCTCGATGATGAAGGTGGGCAACACATGAATGAAAGGTCTTTCAGCAAAGTCACTTTTCCCAATGCCTGCCAGCTGATGCGCTGGCATTTTCATCCCATGGGTTTCGAAGCGACCATGGATGCACCGGGCAGTATGGTTGCCCGGCTGTTCGACCGCGCCAGTGGCGAGACCATGATCGCCATTGCCGGCATTCCTTGCGCAACGGTCATGAATGCGGCGGATGTAGAACGAATCATCGAAGCTGTGGAAGATGAGCTGGAGGCGTTCATTCCACCGGAGACCCTCAGAAGTTATGCCTGACGACCAGCGCGCCACAAAACCTGTGGGAGCGGCCTGTGGCGAGGGGGCTTGTCGGAACGCCGCATCGCCCCGTTCGGCTGCGAAGCAGTCGCAAAACCGGTTGATGCGTTTTTACCTGGAGGGTCGCGGTGGGTTTTTTTTTGGGCCGCTGCGCGGCCCAACGGGGGCAAGCCCCCTCGCCACAGGCAAGCCCCCTCGCCACACAAGCCCGCTCCCACATGGATAGTGTTTAATCGACCTTCAACAGGGCCTGTGCCAGATCGGAACGCAGGTCTTCGACATCCTCGACCCCCACTGACAAACGCACCAGTGCATCACCAATGCCCAGCTGCGCGCGAGTTTCGGCGGGAATGCTGGCATGGGTCATGATCGCCGGGTGCTCGATCAGGCTTTCCACCCCGCCCAGGCTCTCGGCCAGGGCGAAGATCCGCACACTCTCGAGGAAACGCTTGGCGCCGGCCAGATCACAATTCAGGTCGAGGGAAATCATCCCGCCGAATCCACGCATCTGCCGCCGCGCCAGCTCGTGCTGCGGGTGTGATGGCAGGCCTGGATAGTAGACGCGCGCCACCTGCGGCTGACGCTCCAGCCATTGCGCCAGCTCCAGCGCATTGCTGCAATGGCGTTCCATGCGCAGCGCCAGGGTCTTCACCCCGCGCAACGTGAGAAAAGCATCGAACGGCCCGGCGATAGCCCCCACCGCGTTCTGCAGGAAACCCAGGCGCTCGGCCAGTTCAGCATTCTGCCCGACCACCGCGATGCCGCCGATCACGTCGGAGTGACCGTTCAGGTACTTGGTCGTCGAGTGCAGCACGATATCGAAGCCCAACTCCAGCGGACGCTGTATCCACGGGCTGGCAAACGTGTTGTCGGCTACACAAATGATGCCTCGCTCGCGACAGGTGCGCGCGACGGCGGCGAGATCCGTGAGGCTCAGCAAAGGATTGCTCGGCGTCTCGACCCAGACCATCCGCGTGTCATCCTGAAGCGCCGCTTCGAAGGCCGCCAGGTCAGTCAGATCGACGAAGCTGAAACGATGCCCGGCACTGCGCTGACGCACCTTGTCGAACAGCCGGAATGTACCGCCGTACAAGTCATTGCCGGAAACGATGTGTGCGCCAGCATCTAGCAGCTCGAGCACATTGGCGATCGCCGCCAGCCCGGAAGCGAAGGCGAAGGCCCGAGTACCGCCCTCAAGGTCCGCCACGCAACGCTCCAGCGCAAAACGCGTCGGGTTGTGCGAACGCCCGTAATCGAAGCCCTTGTGCACACCCGGGCTCTGTTGCAGATAGGTGGAGTTTGCATAAATCGGCGGCATCAGCGCCCCGGTGGAAGGGTCCGGCGTCTGCCCGGCATGGATCACACGGGTGGCGAAGGCACGTGGCTTGGCGGTTTCATCGTGCTGACTCATGCAAGGGATCTCCGCAGGTAATTGAGCATGTCGACGCGGGTAATCAGCCCATGGAAACCCGAGTCGTCGGCGATCATCGCCACCAATCCACGGTCGAGCTTCGCCTCCAGTTCGGCCAGACTGGCGCCGGGGGGCAGGATTTCCAGCTTGTCGGTCATCGCACTGCTCACCGGCTTACGGAAGTGTGACGCGTCTTCGTGCACGCCAAGCAGGATATCGGACTCGTCGATCACGCCGACCAGTCGCTGCCCGCCCACCAGCACCGGCAGTTGCGACACATCCGCCAGGCGCATGCGTTGGAACGCGGTGAGCAACGTGTCGTCCGGACCCACGCTGACCACCCGGCCATCCTCGAAGCGCCGCGCGATCAGGTCTCGCAAATCACCGTAACGCTTGCGCGCAAGCAGCCCTTGATCGTTCATCCACTGGTCGTTGTAAACCTTCGACAGGTAGCGGGTGCCGGTATCGCAGACGAAACTGACCACCCGCTTCGGCTCGGTTTGTTCGCGACAATAACGCAGTGCCGCCGCCAGCAATGTGCCGGTCGAAGAGCCGCCGAGAATGCCTTCGGCGCGCAGTAGTTGGCGGGCATGATCGAAGCTTTCCTCGTCGCTGATCGAATAGGCTTTACGCACGCTGGACAGGTCGGCAATCGACGGAATGAAGTCTTCGCCAATGCCCTCCACCGCCCAGGAACCGGGCATACCAAGGGTGCCGCTGCGGCTGTATTCGGCCATCACCGAGCCGACCGGATCGGCTAGCACCATTTCCAGATTCGGTTGTACGCGCTGAAAGAAACGGGTCAGCCCGGTCAGCGTGCCGGCCGAACCGACGCCGACAACGATGGCATCCACATCATGCTGAGTCTGCGCCCAGATCTCCGGAGCAGTACTGCACTCGTGGGCCAGTGGGTTGGCCGGGTTGTTGAATTGATCGGCGAAGAAGGCGTCGGGAATTTCCTGCGCCAACCGCGCAGCGACATCCTGGTAATAATCGGGATGGCCCTTGCCAACATCGGAGCGGGTGATGTGCACTTCGGCGCCCATCGCCTTGAGGTGCAGGACCTTCTCGGTGGACATCTTGTCCGGCACCACCAACACCACCCGATAACCCTTGGCTCGGCCGACCAGGGCCAGGCCCAGACCGGTGTTGCCGGCGGTGGCCTCGACGATGGTGCCGCCGGGGCGCAGGCGCCCATCGCGCTCGGCGGCATCGATCATTGCCAGGCCGATGCGATCCTTGATCGAGCCTCCGGGGTTCTGCGATTCGAGTTTGAGAAACAGCGTGCACGGGCCGGTATCGAAGCGGCTGACGCGCACCAGCGGTGTATTGCCGATCAGTTCGAGCACGGCGGGACGGGAGTCGTTCGGCATGTCGTCACCTCGCTGCATGTATCCGCACTGGATGGACAGCGACCTGCGGCGAATCATTGCGCGCCAGTCGCAAGCAAAGCCTCGCCTTGGACCTTAGGCCGGGATTGCGTCCCTCGCAACTTTTCGCAGCCAGTCGGTAGTGTCCCGGTGGCGAGCGAGCTTGCTCGCGTTGGGTCGCGTAGCGGCCCCAAAAATCCAGCAACCACTGCCGGTTGTTGTGAGTGCTGCGCACTCAAGCGGGAGCAAGCTCCCTCGCCACAGGTTTTTCTGACTCAAGACTTTCAGTGAACCGCATCAGGGATCAGGCCGGCACTTTTCCTTGACGATGATCAACGAAGAACGCCTTGCTCTTGCCGATCCGGTCCGAGGCCTTGGGCATATTCGCAGCCGAGGTATCCTGGCCATCGACATACCAGTAGCAATGGCTCACTGCCCGGGTGATGCCCACGTACGCCAGTCGCAGAATCTCGTCTTTCTGTGCGCTGTCGTAAGCTTCGCTGTCGCCAGCCTTGCCGAGCCCGGCCATGCGATAGACCTGGTTCTTGTAGGGTGAACTGGTCAGGTGCTGGCAATCGCCCAGCAAAAATACCGCATCAGCCTGCAGGCCCTTGGCGCTGTGATAGGTCAATTGTTTGAGCCGTCGAGCCTCATACGGCAAGCTAGAATCTGCATTAACTACAGACTTAATATGCTCTTCTATCAATGACTTATCGCTGCTTTTTCGATAAAGCATCAAGATTGAATCGCCTTTTCTGTAGTGCTCGATCAGGCGCTGGGACATGCCTTGGTCATCCCGATCGAGCACATTCACCGGCAGCAGTGCCTTGGATTCACCACTGGCCTTGGCCTTCTTGCCAGCGATCGCCGGAGCCGCGCGGACGATATGCTCCGCCGCGTCGATGATGTGCTGATGGCTGCGGTAATTGTCGCTGAGCATCACTTTGGTCGTGCTCGGCGACGGGAATTCCTTGTTGAACTCCATGAAATAAGTCGGGGAACTGCCGCGCCAGCCATAGATGGACTGCCAGTCATCACCGACACACAGCAATGACGAACGCTGCGCGCCACGCCCCACGTGCATGGCCGGTCCGCGACTGCGGATCTCTGCCAGGCTGGCGCGAATCCACGAAACGATCTGCGGCGACACGTCCTGAAACTCGTCAATCATCAAGTGCGACATCGGCCTGAGCAGCTCATCGCTCAGCAGCTTGAGATTTTCCGGCGAATGTTCACTGAACAAAGCGAACATCCGGTTGTAAGTCATGACGGGGGGCGATTGATCCAGCAGATGATCTTCCAGCGCACGCCAGAACAGGCTCAGAGCCTCAAAGAAGAACCGGTCCGGGTCATCCTTGGCGAAACTCATCTGGCCCACGGCGTTCGGCACATCCAGGCCGAGGTTTTCAATAAACCCGGCCGCCGCGACAAAACAGTCCAGCAACGGCGCGGAGCCGAGCTCGCCCTTGACCTTGTAATCGAAGCCCGGCCCGGCGCTGGCGTCTCCGGCAAGAGAGGCCAACACACGTTTTGAAGACTCATAGCTGTCTAGCCATATCAAAGGCTTACGACAGAAAGCTTGAAACAGGGTGCGCTTTACCGCCCATTCTGCGCGCACTGAAAGCTTGGCATTCGGACGACTGACCTGGGGATTTTCCCGGGGATCGAAACCCAGCACCACCCAGGCGTCGAGCGTCGGAATGTAGCCGTGGCAATGAAAGGTCGAACCGTTGATATCGAAGGTCTGACGATTCGGCTCGATGCCCTTGATCGGCCAGGCACCGGCGCGAAACCATAGGTCTTCAATTGTGTCGCACAGTTCTTCATCGCGCATGGCGGCGAGTTCAGTCACCGCCATGCGTTTCTGTACGTCCGGGTGATCACGCTCCAGCTCCTTGAGCTGTAAGGCGTGACGAGACAAAGGTTTGATCAGTTCGCGAAAACGCTCATCGCGAGTGTGCAGGCTGTGATAGCACGCGTTGAGTTGCTGGCGCTGGGCGTCGTTGATGCGCAGGTCAAAGGGGTTGCTGTCGACCTCCTCGTCGCCGCTTTGCACTCGGTGACTGAGGTTTTCGAAGGCTTGTAGCCGCTCGAAACCCGGCAGACTGCGAACCATCGGCAGGATGCGTGAATGGAAAGTGCGCACCAGATCGCGCGCTTCTTTAAGGCTGATTCCCCGGCCCCAGACTGCAAACAGCTCGATCAGCTTGTTGATGAAGTCCTTGCGCGATTCGCGGGTGAAAGTCACCACGGTCATCGAGCTCAACTCAAACCCCAGGTAATGACTGAGCAGCAGGATTCGCAGCACCAGGGTAGTCGACTTGCCCGCGCCCGCACCGGCGATCACCGAGGTCGAGGGTGTGTCGCTGAAAATCATCTTCCATTGGGCGGCGCTCGGTTGGGCATGCGCGGGAAGCAGCCGCGCCACGTCAGCCTTCATGCGCTTCTTCAGTTCAGCACTCAATGGCAGACGCCAATCGTCGAACAGATTGTCATCGACGTTGGGCGGTCGATGCTCGGTTGAGCGCGAGTCGCGAATCAACAGAACCTGCCGACCTTCCTCCAGCCCCTCGAGTTTGCCTTCCTTATAGCCGTACTCCACACCGGCGCTGTGGCCGCTGCGAAAACCGTCGGCTTGCCCGTGCAGCCAGGATGCACGGTGTTGCGCGCGCAGACGGGTAAGGCCGTGGCCAAAGAACCGGGCGGCCAGGCGCTTGAGCAGCGGCATTTCGGCCAAGGGACGAAGTTCGGGGGGAAGATCGGGGGTGTGTTGCGGCACGCTGACGGACTCCAGAGTGTGAGGCTGTTGAGGGCTATGGTGTCTGCATTTGCCGTTGAGTTCTAGTGAAATGCTTACAGGTCATTGGCTTATGCGATGAATTGAAGGCTGGATGAGAATGTTTCGAGGTTATTTGATATCAACTAATTCGATTGTATTAAGGCATTTTTTACGCTTTTTATCGATGAATGACTGATAGATCATGCTCGCCATCAACCACCGGTTCTCGTCTGTGGCTCAGGCGTTCTGCCCCATGACGAACCTTTTCAGGAGACGATCATGCTTGAACTCAGACCTTTCAATTCGCTGGGCGGCGCACACCATGGCTGGTTGGATGCCCATCACCACTTTTCGTTCGCCGAGTACCACGACCCCAAACGCATGAACTGGGGCAACCTGCGGGTATGGAACGATGATGTGATTGCCCCCGGTACCGGGTTCCCGCAACACCCGCACCGCGACATGGAAATCATCACCTACGTTCGAGAAGGCGCTATTACCCACCAAGACAACCTCGGCAACAAAGGACGCACCGAAGCGGGTGATGTGCAGGTCATGAGCGCTGGCACCGGGATCGCCCACAGTGAGTACAACCTGGAAACAACCGAGACCCGGATCTTTCAGATCTGGATCATCCCCAACGAAGCCGGTTCGGCACCGTCGTGGGGTGCCAAGCCGTTCCCTAAAGGTGAGCGCGAAGGTTTCGTGACCCTGGCCAGCGGCAAGGCTGGCGACGATCAAAGCCTGCATATTCGCGCCGATGCGCGTCTGGTGGCGGCGAATCTGAAGGCCGGTGAATCCGCGGAGTATCACCTGGACAGCGGTCGTCGTGCTTATCTGGTTCCAGCCACTGGGGTCATTGAAGTCAATGGCTTGCGTGCACAAGCTCGAGACGGTGTCGCAATTGCCGATGAGCAGGTGTTGCGCGTGACCGCGATTGAGGACAGTGAGATTGTGTTGGTGGATGTGGCTTGAGGCGGTAAATGCGAGGCAAAAAAAGGGGCGACCGTTGATGGTTGCCCCTTTTTTTCATTTTTCATTTGTGGCGAGGGAGCTTGCTCCCGTCCGGCTGCGAAGCAGTCGTAATCCAACCGACACGGTGTAGCTGTTACACCTCGCCAATCGATTTGGGGCCGCTTCGCGCCCCAGCGGGAGCAAGCTCCCTCGCCACAGGGACCTCAATCACTTCGCAGAAATCGCGCCATCCACAAGTGTCTGAGCTTCCGCCACCAACTGCTTGAGGTGGTCGTCGCTGACAAAACTCTCGGCGTAGATCTTGTAGATATCCTCAGTGCCCGACGGACGTGCCGCGAACCAACCGTTCTCGGTCATGACTTTCAGACCGCCGATGGCCTGGTCGTTACCCGGTGCATGACTGAGGATGCTCTGGATCGCTTCGCCCGCCAGTTGAGTGGAGGTGACCTGGTCTGGCGACAGTTTGCTCAGCAGCGCTTTCTGCTCAGGGTTTGCCTTGGCATCGACCCGCACCGAGAAAGGTTCGCCCAGCTCATCGGTCAATGCGCGATAGGCCTGGCTTGGGTCACGG
The DNA here is from genome assembly GCF_055556615.1 of Pseudomonas sp. PME37.24/025. Classification (NCBI taxonomy): domain Bacteria; kingdom Pseudomonadati; phylum Pseudomonadota; class Gammaproteobacteria; order Pseudomonadales; family Pseudomonadaceae; genus Pseudomonas; species Pseudomonas sp. PME37.24/025. Next base: position 22,694 of record NZ_JBVHNK010000017.1, on the reverse strand, counting down.
CCCGTGCGAGCAGTCATTTCGGCGGCCAGCAATGCTGGAATCAAGCCGTCCTTGTCGGTGCACCAGACACCGCCGTCCTTGCGCAGGAACGACGCGCCAGCACTTTCTTCGCCACCAAAACCGAGGGAACCGTCGAACAGGCCATCAGCAAACCATTTGAAGCCGACCGGCACTTCGTACAGGCGACGGCCCAGACGCTTGGCAACGCGATCGATCAAGCCACTGCTGACCACGGTTTTGCCCACGGCCGCATCGGCGCGCCACTGTGGACGGTTCTGGAACAGGTAATCGATCGACACCGCGAGGTAGTTGTTGGGTGCCAGCAAACCGCCGGACGGGGTCACGATGCCATGGCGGTCGTGATCCGGGTCACAGGCAAAGGCCACGTCGAAACGCTCTTTCAGACCGATCAAACCTTGCATGGCATGGCTGGACGATGGGTCCATGCGGATCTGCCCGTCCCAGTCGACGGTCATGAAACGGAATGTTGCATCAACTTCTTTATTCACCACCTCCAGGTCCAGGCGATAGTGTTCGGCAATTGCCGACCAATAGCGCACCCCTGCTCCGCCCAGCGGATCGACACCCAGACGCAGCTTCGCATCGCGGATGGCGTCGAAGTCGATCACGTTGATCAGGTCGGCGACATAGGTGTTGAGGTAATCGTGACGATGAGTGGTGCTGGCCTTCAGCGCCTGCTCGTAGCTGATGCGTTTGACGCCGGCGAGTTTGGCCGCCAGCAGCTCGTTGGCCTTGGCTTCGATCCACTTGGTGATGTGGGTATCGGCTGGGCCGCCGTTGGTAGGGTTGTACTTGTAGCCACCGCTTTGTGGCGGGTTGTGAGACGGTGTGATGACGATGCCGTCCGCCAGGCCCGAAGTGCGCCCACGGTTGTAGCAAAGAATCGCATGGGAAATGGCCGGCGTCGGCGTGTACTCGTCGCCTTCGGCGATCATCACCGTCACGCCGTTAGCCGCCAGGACTTCCAGGGCGCTGGCGCCGGCCGGCGTGGACAGCGCGTGGGTGTCGATCCCGACGAACAGCGGACCGTCGATGCCCTGGGCTTCGCGGTACAGGCAAATCGCCTGGCTGATGGCCAGAACGTGCCATTCGTTGAAACTCAGGTCGAACGAGCTACCTCGGTGTCCGGACGTGCCGAAGGCGACACGCTGGGTAGAAATGGCTGCATCGGGCTGGCCGGTGTAATAGGCCGTTACCAGTCGCGGGATGTCGACCAACAGTTCTGCCGGTGCCGGTTTGCCCGCAAAAGGACTGAGTGTCATGCAAAACCTCTGAGAGAGAGTGGTTCGGGAATAGAACGCAGTTTACTGACAGTTTGCCTCTGGCGCGATGTTATCGATTGTCAGGTTCCGAGGAGGGTTTGCACCTCGACTCAGTCGAGCGATTCCAGACGCAAGGCATCCCCCAAAAGCCCCAGTGCGTCGGCGAGGTCATGATGACCACCGAAGGTGTGACTCAGGCGCAAATGCTGCCCGTGCAGGCCCTGCAAGCTGAACAATTCTCCCGGCGCAATCACCACATGCTGCTTGAGCAAACGCTCGAACACTCGATGCACATCGACCTGGCGCAACGAGCGGATCCAGATCGTCGCCCCGCCCTGGGGTTCGACGAAGTGCAGCGCATCGGGCAGGCGCTCTTCAAGCAACTGAGTCATCTGCACCATGCGTTCCTTGAGCAGTCGACGCAACACCAGCAGGTGTTGATCGATGCGTCCGTTGCTATACAGCCGCGCAATGGCTTTCTGACGAATCAACGACAAGCGAAACGCACGCAGCAGAAAGTGCCGTTGCAATTTGGCACGCAATTGTCGCGACATCAGATAGCCGAAGGGCGCCTCCGACCCGATGAATTTCTCGAATGTGGAAAACACAATCAGCTGATCCGGATCCAGCAGATCGCGAAACCGCAGGCCATTCGGCTCGAATTCAAGCTCGCTATAGCAATCGTTTTCCAGCACCCAACTGCCATGTCGTTCCAGCAACCGTGCGGTGGATTGCCTGTTGCTGTCAGGCGCCACACTGCCGCGGGGCATGTTCAACCCCGACGAAAGCATCACCAGTCGCACCTGCCCGGTCTCAAGCAGTTCCTTCAATCGCTCCTGATCCAGCCCCCCATCGGCTTGCAACGGCAGCTCGATCACCTGCACGTCCGCGTCTTGAAACAGGCGCAGAATCACCCAGTCGCACGGCGATTCGACCACCACCACAGCATCTTTGAGACCAAGCACGGCGATCAATATTTCCAGGACTCCCCGCAGGTCGGCGCCGATATAAACATCATCGGCATGCCAGCAACGGGTCGGCGAAGTGGTGTAACGGGCCGCGAGAGCTGTGCGCAGTTCCAGTTCGCCACAGGGTTGCGAAGAAGGTTGTGGCTGGCGCGGATACTGACGCAGCAGTTCTCTCTCCAACAGCAGTAACGGGCTATCCAGGGGTTGTAGTAACGCCGGTTCATCGGCGCTCAACACCAGCATGCCGGGACGTCTGGCATTGACATAAACCGTTTCGAGCAGGTCCTTGCCACTGCCGGGTATGCCGATTGAGGACACGGGGAGTGCGTAATAGCCGGACTTGGCCACCGAATAGACGCGCCCTTCCTTCTCCAACAGCGAGTAGGCGTACTGAATGGTTGAAATCGACACGCTCAGGCGGTGCGCCAACTGTCGCAATGAAGGCAGGCGCACTTGCACGTCACTGCCCGGCTCATTGATCAGGTTAGTCAGGTAACGGTAGACCGCCTGGTAGGCAAAATCGGTATCCCGTGCTCCTTTCATGGGTAACGGCCGAACAGGCTACGAACGTCGTGACGCATCCTTGCTGAATCCGTCAAGCCTGGCACTTTCACCGGCCCGTCGACCATTCGCCAGCCACGGTCGCTCCACTATCGGGTTCCATGGTTTCAGCTTGCACACCCACGTCGCCGTTTTCCATGCCAAGCCCCCTGCCCTCATCCCGAACCACCGGACCCATGCGGTAAAGCGTACCGATCAGACTCACGGGCAATCCGCTGACATCGACCATCCACTGCAGAACCTGCTCGGGAGCCGGACCGCCCTGCATTGCCCGGTGCAAGTCCGGCAACGCCACGAGCATGCCGGGATGGCATTGACGAAGAAAATGCTCAAGCGCCGCGCCGTTATCGGCAAAAGGGGCGAACAGCAGACACACCAATTGAGCCTCGCTCAAACCGAGGTTCTTTTGTGCTTGGGCCGCCGCCAATGCGCGCTGGTCGGTCATTGTCATCGGGTTGCCGAAGGTCTCCATTGCCTGTTCGCAAAAGCGCTCTGGAACGCGTTTACGACGCATCATCACCAGCGCCCGCTGCAGGTATTCGCCGAGGCCCCTCTCGTAGGTGCGACCGTGTACAAAGCACGCCTGCAAGCCACGAAGGTGCGCGGATATCGAAAGACTGACGTAGTCGTTATCACTGAGCTGAGCCGACAACTCGTCAGGTTGGAACCCGAGGAAATCGGTGAGCAGGGGCCAGCGATCTTCCAGATTACTGACCAACATGTCGTGAATATCAATGAAGGTCGTGCGGCGACAGGCTTCAAAACGATCGCAGGGACGCCACGCAGCCTGGGCAGATTCAGGATAAAACTCGCGGTAGCAATCGCTGCCCAGTTCATCGAGTCGCGCGAACAGACACTCGTAGCCCGTTTCATGATGGTCCGGTGCCTTGAGCCCGGCTTTGGCCGCCGCACGATTCAATCCCTCGAGAAACTGCTTCTGCCGACGGGGCGTATCGCTACTGATCAATGCATCAACCCCCTTGTCCCAGCGGGCGATTTGTCCGTAAAACTCGCCGGTCGCCAGGTACCCGTCATCCCACAGATCAAGCGGCCCGTCCCAGGCACGGCGGTGCCCGACCATCAGCAGATTGAGCCGATTCGACTCGCGACCGGCGTCCGAAATCGGCGCCAGATGGTTGAACGGCAGGACTTCACGATTATCGACCATCAACACTTCGACCCGGGGATCGTCGTAGAGAAACAACGCACAGCAGCTGCGATGAATATTTTCCAGGGCCGTCGAAGCAGTACCGTTCAAGCGTAAGGTCGCCACTCGCAATTGAAACGTCGCCGGAGCCCTACTGGCGATACTCAGTTGCGCGGCGCGCAGTAGCGCCAGGGTGTAGCAGCTGTCGCGAGACCCGGACTGGATCGCCAGCACTTTGTAATCGCCAATACGCTCCAAACCTCCTGCGGACATCACCAGGCGCTGAATCAGCAATTGCAATGCCGTGCGCTCGGCGCGAGAGAAAAAACCCAGCAAACGCTGCAACATTTGCTGATAAACATAGTTCATTGCCTGATCATGGGTAGCGGTCATCATTATTTACCTGTAGCTCATAAGTTCAGTGCCACGCAAACAACGAGGTGTAGTGCGCAACAGGTTATCTGTCATGAATGGAGTGCCGGGATTGTTGTTCAAATGCTAGCACTTAAGCGCTGTGTAATTATTTGAAATAATTGGATCTATCGGGCACCCCAAGAAGATCAAGATTGCCGCAACGCCCGGCAGAATGGGCGCCTTGCGCTCCCACGCGATTTCCTAGGAAATTTCCGACAGCGTCCCACAGACACTTAGCACAGGAAATAAAGAAAGAAGTTGCCAATAAATGTAAGACAACTGAGCGGTGCTGCATTATTTGTTGAGCATATATTGCCATCGCACACTGAGGAGTTTCAGCCTGATACTCGGCCATGACTCTTTCCTTGAGATGAAAGTAATCACGCAATTATCAGGGCTTATATAACGATTAGAAGATACAGATTGAGAGCAAAAACCAGTTCAGTTGCTGAACCGGCCCATCGACAGATCGATGGACGTCTCATTTGGGAGTAACTGCCAGCAGAAGAGTCCGTGATCTCACGGACTCTTGCAGAGGAAGGACTTACGCAGGCTCGACCTGAAGGGCGACCCGTTCGCGGCATGGGCATTCGTCCATATAGCGGTGTGCTTCAACAAACTCGGAAAACGGGAAGACCCGAGTCTTGAGCGGCAGCAGCACACGGTCCGCGGTCAACTGGTTGATGTCGCGCAGGGCACGTTGCAGTGCAGCCTGATCCTGGACGATGCCCAGTTCCGGCTTGCCGGTGAAGTTGCCGATGCAGTGCACGAAAAACTGAATGTTCTTCTGGAACGCCGCACAGGCCGGGAATGGCGTCTGGTTACCCCCTTGCAGGCCATAGAGCACCAGGCTGCCGCGAGGCGCGAGCACATCGCCGAGCAGCGACATCTGCGGCCCGCCAAGGCCATCGAACACAACATCCACACCGCGATTGTCGGTAATTTTGTTGATCCGCATGAGCAGATCTTCTTCCTCGGTAACGATGACTTTCTCGGCGCCGAGGGACAGCAGGTACTCACGCTCATCCGCGGTTTTGGTCGCGGCAATCACTCGCACACCGAGGGCTTTGCCCAGTTGCACGAACGACGGCCCGGCGCAGTGGCTGGCGTCGGTCACCAGGGCAAATTGCCCGGGTTTGACTCGCGCCAGGTCGGCGTAGGCAAAATAAGCGATCAATAGCGGCGTGTAGTGCACGCTGGCCTCGATCGGACTGAGTACATCCGGATAGCGGGTCAGCGCCGAGCGCGGCAGAACGATCTGTTCGCCGTAGACCGGGTAGTCGTTGGGGCTTTCGGCCGGAAAGCTGGCGACCTTGTCACCAACGGCCAGGTCATCGACGCCTTCGCCGACCATCGTGACCACGCCGGCCATTTCATGACCGAGGCCAGAAGGCAGACGAGCATGGGATGAAGCCAGGTTCTGGCGCCAGAGAATGTCGTACCAGCTGATGCCAATCGCTTCGACGCGCACCTGCACTTCGCCCGGCGCAGGCAGGGCTGCCGCATGCTCTTCGCATTTGAGCACCTCGGCTGGACCAAACTTGTGAAAACGGATCGTGCGGGACATCGCAAACCTCGTCAAAGAAACCTCTAATGCCCTGAACTCTATCTGGGCTTTCTACCCAAGACCATCAGTGGCTATTAATAGTCGACATGCCTGTCATTGATTCCGCAGCGACGGCGACATCATCCAATGCCGTAAAAACCGAAGCGCCTTTCAGAAAAAACTGAATTACCCTGTGCAGAGTACCAGCCTTTGCCCGTAAGATTCATGCCGGCCATTGTTCTCATATGGTCGCTCACGTCAAGTTTGCTGAATCTGCCAGGACTCCAGATGAATCGTAATGACCTGCGTCGTGTCGACCTGAACCTGTTGATCGTTTTCGAAACACTGATGCACGAACGCAGCGTGACCCGCGCTGCGGAAAAATTGTTCCTCGGCCAACCGGCCATCAGTGCGGCACTCTCGCGCCTGCGCGGGCTGTTCGATGACCCGCTCTTCGTGCGCACCGGCCGCAGCATGGAGCCTTCCGCCCGGGCGGTGGAAATCTTTGCCCTGCTCTCGCCGGCCCTGGATTCGATTTCCACCGCGGTCAGTCGTGCGGCGGAATTCGACCCCGCAACCAGCACCGCGGTGTTCCGCATTGGCTTGTCGGATGATGTCGAGTTCGCGCTGCTGCCGATGCTGCTCAAGCGGCTGCGCGCGGAGTCGCCGGGGATCGTGCTGGTGGTGCGTCGGGCCAACTACATCCTGATGCCGAGCCTGCTGGCCTCGGGCGAGATATCCATCGGCGTCAGCTACACCGCCGACCTGCCGGCCAACGCCAAGCGCAAAGTACTGCGTCGCAGCATGCCGAAACTGTTGCGAGCCGACACGGTGCCGGGGCCGTTGAGTCTGGATGACTTCTGCGCCCGCCCCCACGCGTTGGTTTCATTCGCGGGCGACCTGAGCGGCTTTATAGATGAGGAGCTCGAGAAGCTGGGGCGCAAACGGCATGTGGTGCTGGCTGTGCCACAGTTCAATGGGCTCAGTACGCTCATCAGTGGCACCGATATTGTTGCGACCGTGCCTGATTACACGGCTGAAGCGTTGACGGCGGCTGGCGGTGTGCGGGCTGAAGATCCGCCGTTGCCGGTGCGCAGTTTTGAGTTGCATATGACTTGGCGCGGGTCGCAGGATAATGACCCGGGGGAGCGTTGGTTAAGGTCGCGGATTCAGATGTTTTTTGGCGACCCTGAGAGTCTCTGAAAGTGGACGGTCGCGTCATTATTCAAGGGGCGTTAGGTGAAAAGTCCACTGCTTCCGATCAATGACCCGGGCTACCCGGCGCCTCTTTTGGGGGCGTTATCGGGGGCAAACACTGTGTACTAAAAAAATTGCGGACGACCGGATGTTGGCGGTTGGCTATGTAGTCAATCATGGGCGCTACGCCGGGCCAGTTCTGGCGCAGTCGAAACAGTCGCGCCGTTTAATAAAATACCCACCCAATCACGTATTCGACGGCGATTGCGGCGTATCAGGATTGAGCTGCTGACGCCTGAATTGTCCAGGTGGCTGGCCGTGGATCTGGCGGAAGCGTCGCGAAAAATAAGCCTCGTCGGCAAAGCCGCACAACCTCGCAACCTCCCCCACCGGCCTTGTTCCATTGAGCAGATAATTGCGCGCCGCGTGCATCCGGCGTTCGAGTACCAGCTCGGTGAAGGTCTTGCCGATTTCCTTGCGCAACCAATGCGTCAGGTACGTCGGTGACAGGTAGGTCGCGGCAGCAACCTTGATCAGGTTGAGGTCGGGGTCGGTGATGTTTTTGCGCAAATATTCGGACATCCGGCTCAATGCGTCGCGTCGACTGACTTCAGCGGCGTTCTCTTCAGCCAACCGTTTCAGCGGCTCGGCATACAGGGTGCAGACACTCCCCACCAATTGCAGCAGCAGGCCCTTGAGCATCTCGCGGGTACCGAACTGACGGTTTTCATCGAGCACTCGCATCTGTTCGATCAAGCCACAGGCTTTTCTGAAATCCTCATCGGCCAGAATGAAATCCAGATGCTCCTGAAAGCGGAACGGTGACAACTCCGGCGCCAGCAGAATCGAGACTTCCTCCAGATCCATCGGGTCACACTGCAAATGCGGCAGCAGGAAGGTCTGGGAAAAATTGATCACCATGAAGTTGCTGTCGGCCGGATGCGGAATCACGTGCACGCGATGTGGCAGGATGAAGGCCAGCGTATTGCGCGGAAACGGTCGTTCGACGTTGCCGATGTGCTGCACGGTATCGCCACCAAGGTTGACCTGGATCTGGAAATACTCGTGGCGATGCGGACTGGTTTCGGCGCGCCGACCCTTTTTGTCGCGGATGTAGAAGTCCGTCAATTCGCTGCGTTGCTGCATGACATAGGTGGGCACTCGACTGGGTGACGACATCTCCTGAGGATCCTCGGCAGGCACATGGACAGGCTGTCATCACGCCGGAAGGCAGGCGGCGACGTGGGTGATTGTGTAGGCGGACATGGTTGATATCAACACATCATAGGATGACTACGATAATCCTGAAATTAATTGTATCCGTGTGTGCTCCGTCGACTGTCCAAAAAAAAGAAGCTCACAAAAAATTAATTAACCTATAAAAAACAAATAGATATTAAGAATATTGAATAGAACAGTAGAAATTGGTGATTCGATTTTTCTTGGACACCTCCATTAACGGCTGTTTTCAGGAGGAAAAACGATCTAACGCCTCCGTTGATTTCTAAAGGTTGTACGACCACATTGACAGCCAATGCAGCCCGACCCGTCCAAAAACAATCAAAAGGTGCGCCCCCATGAACCCGCTTTTTCCCCTCGCGATCCCTCCCCCGAACGCCTCTGACCGAAGGCGTATCTGAGCGCCTGACACCGGCTGTCCGCGTCTCTCGTTCACGTAGCAATTGCTCTGCCCCGACACTGGAGGCAACGGCTTCGGCTGCGCGCAAACATCTCGATTCTACTAACAATAAAAAGGTCTACTCATGTCGAATTCGCAAACCTCCCCGTCCACCGCGCCGTCGGTGAGCGTCGGCGCCCGGGACGCCGCACTGTCTCAGCGCCTGCCGACACGTCGGCGCTGGTTCATGCTGTCGTTGCTGCTGATTGCAACCATCATCAACTACATCGACCGCGTAAACATCTCGATTGCCGCACCATTCATGGCCAAGGATCTGGGCCTGGACAAGATCGAAATGGGCCTGATTTTTTCCGCGTTTGCCTGGACCTACGCACTGGCCTTGGTCCCCGCCGGGTTCATCGCCGATCGCTTCGGTTCCCGGTTCACTTACGGGGTGTCGCTGATCAGTTGGTCGACGGTCACCGTGTGCCAAGGCTTTGCCACAGGATTCGCTTCGCTGTTCGGGCTGCGACTGGCTGTCGGTGCCATGGAAGCTCCAGCGTTTCCGGCCAACAGCCGAGCGGTCACCGTGTGGTTCCCGGCCCGCGAACGAGGCCTGGCCAGCAGCATTTACGTGTGCGGCCAATATCTGGGCACGGCACTGTTTACCGGCGTGCTGTTATGGCTGGCGACGACCTATGACTGGCGCCATGTGTTCTATAGCACCGGGATTCTCGGCATTGTATTCGGTGTGATCTGGCTCTACTTGTACCGCGATCCGCTGAGCTGCAAGAACGTCAGCCAGGAAGAACTGAAGTACATCGAAGCCGGGGGCGGACTGGTCAAGAGCAGTCAGGAACGCACCAAGTTCAACTGGCGGCAGATCGCCGAGCTGTTCAGCTATCGGCAGATCTGGGCGATTTGCATCGGCAAGTTCGCCAGTACCTCGGCGTTGTACTTTTTCCTGACCTGGTTCCCGACGTACCTGATTGAAGAACGCAAGCTGACCATGATCAAGGCCGGGATCTTCGCTGTGCTGCCGTTCGTGGGCGCAACAGTCGGCATTCTGCTGGCCGGCATCGTCTCCGACTTGCTGATCCGCCGAGGCTATTCGATGTCCTTCGCTCGCAAGTTGCCCTTGGTGGTCGGATCAATGCTGGGCATGTCGATCGTCCTGGTGAATTTCACCGACTCGAACGTGATCTGCATTGCCGTGCTGACCATTGCCTTCTTCGCCCAAGGCATCGCCTCGTCATCGTGGGCGGCGGTATCGGAAGTCGCGCCCAAGGAACTGATCGGACTGACCGGCGGGATCACCAGCCTCGCCGCCAACATCGGCGGGATCGTCACTCCGATCGTGATTGGCGCCATCGTCCACGCGACGGGCTCGTTTGCCTACGCCTTCTGGTTCATTGGCGGCGTGGCACTGATTGGCACCCTGTCCTATTCGTTGTTGCTCGGTCGCTTGTATCGCATCGAGCTCAAGGCACGCTAAGTCCGGAAAACATGAGCGCCGAAAAGCGTTTTTCTCCAACACGAGGCGGCTTTCGTCCAACTTCGCAAAACGAAGCCGCCGTAGGCTGATGCTTCCAACAGGACCACGACAAAAATGACTATGACCGAATACGTTTTCACTCCGGATTTACCCGTGACCTTGCCAGTTGCCGGCAGCCAGCAGCGTTTCCCCGTTGGCCGGGTATTTTGCGTCGGCCGCAACTACCCTTGGCCAGACACCCAGGGCCAGTCCCGCCAGCCGCCCGTGTTTTTCATGAAACCGGCGAGCAACGTGGTGGATGCGTTGGGTGAAGTGGCGTTCCCGCCGCTGACCGAAGAGTTTGCCCACGAAATCGAATTGGTCGTCGCCATTGGTGAAGGTGGCGCCAATATTCCGCAGAGTCAGGCGCTGGCTTATGTCTGGGGCTACGCCGCCGGGCTTGACTTGACTCGTCGTGATGTACAGCGCGCGGCCAAGAGCAATGGCTTGCCGTGGGAAGGTGCCAAGGTGTTCGACGGCGCCGCGCCGATGACCGCCATCGTGCCAGTCACTCGCGCCGGACACCCGGACGGCGACTTGTGGCTGAACGTCAACGGCGAAGAGCGCCAGCGCGACAGCCTCGACAGCCAGATCTGGTCGGTGAGTGAAATCATCAGCCGCATCTCGCAGTCGGTGGCGCTGCGGGCCGGTGACCTGATCATGACCGGCAGCCCGGCAGGCGTCGATGTGCTGCAACCCGGCGACATCATCAACGCCGGGATCGATGGCATCGGCCAACTGGAAATGCGCGTCAGTCAGCGACCTTGAACCCGGCATACGCCCTCGTGAATTGAGGAAGGAAATAACAACATGAACAGTCCTTTGAAAGTGGCCCTGGTGACCGGCGCCGGTAGCGGAATCGGTCGCGCCGTGGCCCTGGCTCTGATGGCCGACGGCTTCACCCTGGTATTGGCCGGACGCCGGCCGGAGCCATTGCAGGCATTGGTCGAGTTGGCGCTCAGCGAGGGACACGAAGCGTTGGCGGTGCCCACCGATGTGCGCGACCCGGCCAGTGTCGATGCGCTATTTGCCACCATCACCGAGGTATACGGACGCCTCGACGTGGTGTTCAACAACGCCGGAGTCAACGCCCCTGCCGTGCCGCTCGATGAGCTGACGTTCGAGCAGTGGCGAAACGTGATCGACACCAACCTGAGCGGTGTTTTCCTCTGTGCCCGTGGCGCCTTCGGGCTGATGCGCCGGCAGCAGCCACAGGGCGGACGCATCATCAATAACGGCTCAATCTCAGCCCATACCCCTCGCCCGTTCAGCAGCGCCTACACCGCCAGCAAACACGCGGTGTTGGGACTGACCAAATCCCTCGCCCTGGACGGGCGCGAATTCAACATCGCCTGCAGCCAGATCGACATCGGCAACGCCCTCACCGAGATGTCGGTGCGCATGACCAAAGGCGTGCGCCAGGCCAACGGCTCCATCGCCGTGGAGCCGATGGTAGATGTCAAGCACGTGGCCGATGCCGTCCGCTACATCGCCGCTCTGCCGCTGGAGGCGAACGTCTTGAACATGACCGTCATGGCCAGCGCCATGCCGTTTGCCGGTCGCGGTTGAACCGGCCTTTTTATTCCGCTACACGAGGTTTACATGAAGCCAGAAGTCTTGCAGCTCAGCCCGATCCTGATCCCCGAAATCAACGCGCGGCTCGATGAGCTGTTTACCGTCAGACGTTACTTCCAGCAGGCCGACAAGCCGGCTTATTTGCAGGCGCACGGCGCGAACATTCGCGGGGTGATCACCGGCGGCCATACCGGTATCAGCCAGGCACTCATGGTTCAACTGCCAAAACTGGAAGTGGTGGCGGTCAACGGCGTGGGCACCGATGCGGTCGACCTGGCTTACGCCAGGGATCGCGGGATCCGCGTGACCGCGACCATCGGCGCGCTGACCGAAGATGTCGCCGACCTGGCCATCGGCTTGTTGATTGCCGTGTGCCGTGGTCTGTGTACCAGTGATCGTTACGTGCGTTCGGGGCAATGGCCCCATAGCCCGACTCCGTTGGCCCCGCTGCCGTTGGCGCGTCAGGTGTCCGGCATGCGCATCGGCATCGTCGGCATGGGCCGGGTCGGCCGTGCCGTGGCGACCCGGGCCGCAGCGTTCGGCTGCCCGATCAGTTACACCGATTTGCAGCCAATGAGCGATGTGAACCACACCTTCGTTGCCGATCTGAAGCAACTCGCGGCCAACAGTGACGCGCTGATTCTCGCCGCCGCTGCCGACAAGGCTGAAGCCATCATCAATGCCGAAGTGCTGCAAGCGTTGGGTACAAGTGGGTATCTGATCAACGTGGCGCGGGGCAAGCTGGTCAACGAGGTCGATCTGGTGGCAGCGCTTGCCGCCGGTGAGATCGCGGGTGCGGCGCTGGATGTGTTTGTCGATGAACCGAACGTGCCCGAGCCACTGTTTGGTAAAGAGAACGTAGTGCTGCAGCCCCATCGCGCGAGTGCGACATTGCAGACCCGCACGCTGATGGGCGAGATGGTGGTGGCGAGCCTGGTGGACAGTTTCGCCGGGAGAATACCGCAGGGTTCTGTGACTGACTGAAGGGTGGCTACCGAGGGGACCTTGCGTCTCCTCGATGGAGGTGCACTGAAAGCCAGCCAGATCCATACTGGAACCGGTCAGAAATCGCCAGTCGCGAACGCTCGCACACCGGTTGCGGCTGGAGGCAAAAGTGGGGGCAAACCAAAACTTTCTCGGCCTGATAATACCGTCCTAGAGACAAGTCAAAATGTTCTTTGGCGACCCTGAGAGTCTTTAAGGCGCCAGAGGATCTGAGTCAATCTCCTGAAACGGTGAATGCAACGCTGGCTGGGAGGTAGGGTTTTGCTATTTTCCAGCCAGCGTTTGTGTGGCTAAGCGACGATCCAGCGATCCCCCCCTTGCATCGTTATACGTTCGCCGGGAATGTCTGCTCTTTCAGCTTCTTCATCACCAACTCGATGAATGCAGACACTGCCAAGGGCAAATGTTTGCGACTGGAGTAAAGCAAGTGCAGACCATATCCAGTGCGATAGTAATGCGGGAGCACAGACACCAATCGGCCAGCCTGAAGATCGAGATTAGTCAGGGTGGGCGGCAGCAACGCAATACCTAACCCAGCCAAAGTGGCCTTACGCAAAGCTTGAGCAGTGTTGCCATTGAAACGGCTGGTAATCTGAATATCTTCCTCAACACCGTCGGGCCCCATAAGACGCCACGTCGTAATTGCGCTGGGGTGAGCAAAACTCACGCAGTCGTGATTTTCCAAGTCCTTTAGCGTGACAGGTGCGCTTCGTTTACTGAGGTAATCAGGACTGGCTACCAACCGTTCATTGCCTGCTCCAAGCAGTTGTCGACCGACGTATCCCGAGTCCTGCAAAGTGCCGCCTCGAAATGCAATGTCAATCCGTTCGGCGATCAAATCGGCACGCGCATCACTTAGCACGAAATCCAGTCGCACTTGAGGGTGCCTGGCCAGGAATTCAGCCACCCACTCCATGGGGAAAAAGTCGAAAAAATCAGCCATCGCCGCCACGCGCACGGTGCCGCTTGGTTGCTGGCTACCTGTAATCAATTGCTGTCCGGCATCGAGCAAGCCCTCTACCGCGCCAAAACACCGCTCATGAAACAGCTCGCCCGAATGGGTCAGTGTGAGTTTGCGTGTCGAGCGCTGTAGCAGCCGCGTGCCGAGCTGAGCCTCGAGTTGCTGAATTCGCCGGCTCAAGGTGTTCGACGGCATTCCAAGCTGCCGTGCCGTCTCGGCAAAGCTGCCGTTGCGCACCACTTGAACAAACAAGGCGACGTCGTTCAGGTCAAGCATCTTGTATGCACTACTTCGTTAAATGGATTGGTCCAACCCAATTATGCCATCTAATCAAGCAATCAATAGTCGCTTATCTTTCCGGCATGGCTGCTGTTAGCCCTCAACTGCTCCCTCGAAGAAAGGACCTCGCTCCATGACTACATCCACTTCTCGTGCTTCTGCTCACCGTCGAATCGTTTGGGGCGTGCGTGCGCTCCTGATTCTGGCATTCGCTGTGGCTGGCATCGCCAAGCTGGCCGGAGCACCGCAAATGATTCAAGTATTCGAAGCCATCGGCATAGGCCAATGGTTCAGGTATCTGACCGGTGCCGTCGAGGTAATCGGCGCCCTGTTACTACTGAAACGTACCACGGGGTTTCTCGCAGGTCTGATATTGACAATGACCATGATCTGCGGGGCGGCTACGCACCTTCTGCTGATTGGCGGCAACCCCACGCCCGCGATGGTTTTGGCCGCGCTGTCTGCGTTTGTAGCCTGGCAATTGCGCCCTCTCTCACTGTTCAGTGCAGAGGACTAAGCGGAGTGTCTCTGATGAACTCGGTCAACTCTTCGGTACAACTTATGACTTCCCCCTCCCCGTCGGTTCGGGCCCCGGTACGCCGTGCACATCGGCATGGAGAAAACACATGACCAGCAACATCGTAGCGCAGCAACGCGCTATCACCCATCGCACCAAAGGCAGCACCCATGGCCCGATAACCCGGCTTATGAGCCCGGGTGATCTGGGTGAGCGTCTGAAACCTTTCATTTTCCTTGATATTTTCAGTATGAACGCCAGTCGCGGCCAGTCGAGTTTCGGCATGCACCCGCACTCCGGGATCGCGACGGTTACCTTCATGACCGAAGGCGAAGTCGCCTATGAAGACACCGCTGGTGCGACAGGTGTATTGCTTGCTGGAGGTCTCGAGTGGATGCGCGCCGGCAACGGTGTTTGGCACGACGCGACGCTGATCGGCAAGTCCTTTATGCAGGGTTTCCAGCTCTGGGTGGCTCTGCCGCCGTCGCTGGAAAACGCCCCTGCGCTGAGCACCTATCTTGCACCCTCCCAAGTTCCGCAATCAGGACCCGTACGCGTGCTCCTGGGGCGATATGGCGACGCGCAAAGCTTGATTGAAGCGCCAAGTGACATGAACTATCTCGCCGTTAATTTGAAGGACGGCGAGCACTGGCGATACTCCCCGCCGTCCGGTCACACCGTGGCCTGGCTCGCGGTTAATGCAGGACACCTGGACGCAGGAGGCCTGATTAGTCCTGGCGAACTTGCCATTTTCGAAGAGACCGAGCAACACATCGACTTTGTCGCACACGGCGACTGCTCATTCGTGATGGGCTCAGCGGTGAAGCATCCGCACGATCTGGTCACGGGGCACTACTCGGTGCACACGAGCGAAACGGCTTTGGCGCAGGGTGAATCCGAAATACAGCGGATTGGCGCACGCCTGCGACAGCAAGGACGACTTAACTAGCGGCTGCTCGAACCCGGGCGAGAAACGTTTCGACAATCACCCCTCACCTATCAGTCCCTACGAGAGACATCATGACCACGAGCAATCTCGACCTGCTTTTGTCCCCAGCGAAGCCGGGCCGGTGAAGGCGATGCACCGACGCCCACCGGGCGTCGAGTATAGAATCACGATGAATGTAAAAATCGCTTAGGTCTTTTCTATAGGCTCGGCGTTCTGCCGAGCCACATCGCTTCTCCCGCTGACAGTGATTACACCTTCTCGATTTCTTTCAGATGCGCATAGCTATCAACAAATCGCTTAAATTTGTGTTCGCCACATGTGTACGCTTCATACTTCGCGGGTAAAGTCTCACTCACGCAGGTTGGCACAGGTTCAACAACCGCATCGAAATCCAAATCAATAAAGAACGGTATTGAATAACGCTCCAAGCCGCTGGTATTGATGACACGATGCATTGTCGAGGTGTAGCGATCATTGGTGAGGGTTTGAACCAAATCACCAATATTGACGATAAACGTGCCTTCAACGGGAGGTGCAGTAACCCATTCCCCTGCACGGTTCCTGACTTGCAAACCGCCAACTGCATCTTGAGACAAGACAGTCAAGAAACCGTAGTCCGTGTGTGCCCCGATACCAATCTCCTCTTGGGAAACCCTTCCTATCTGGGGCGGGTAACGCAAAACTCGCTGAATAGTGATGGGCTTACGCTGAAGATGTTCAAAGTAATCTTGTGCTAAACCCAAACTCAGCGCGATCCCGCCAATAAGCATTCGCGCGAGCGCTAATACTGAGGAATGATAATCTTCGGCAACCGTCTCGAATTGCGGCAGCACAGACGGCATTTGATTAGGGCCAAAGAATGGAGAGACCTCATCGTAATGAGCTCCGCAATCAAAACACTCTTTGAAATCTCGGGTATTAGCAGGGTCTACGTTTTCCGCGTACATTGGAATATAGCCGCGTAACGTGAGCCCGGAATTCACGACATTAAGTTTGTTCTTCTCCTCATAAGGAAGCTTGAAAAAACTTTTGGTAAGCGCATACATCTCATCTATTAATTGTTGGTCAATGCCATGGTTTTTTATATAAAAAAACCCTACCTTTTCGCATGCATCACCTATTTGGCTTGCCACCTTCAGCGGATTTTCGCCGTTTATAAGCGACGATATATCTATGACTGGAATTTCAGTGAAAGCTGTCTGTTTGCTAGCCAAGCGAATATCAAATAACTCTGCCACCTATGCTCTCCTTTCCGAAATATCAATAAGGCAGAAGATTAAGAAAGCACGACTGTGCCCTCTTCAATCCCCTGAGTCACATCTGAACCATCACCTATAACACCCACTTTCACGCCCGCCTCAACGAGTGCGGTTTGCCGCTGCGCGCACTTTCATCACGCCGCGGGCACTGACCGCTCAATGCGATGGGAGCCAGGCGCGTACGAATCCAATCAGCCCGGGCTTTGACGGATGTTAATCCTGGATTTTTTGGCACGCAAGCAAAATGTACACCTGTGTCATCAGTCGTTGACACCAGTGTACATTTATCCTAATTTTAAGTCATCGAGCCTGATGAAGCCCACTTTGGAGCGCACCACGATGTCCAGCGATCCCTTGCTGCAACCCTATAAAATCAAGAATCTGACCCTCAGAAATCGGATCATGACTACATCCCATGAACCGGCCTACCCTGTGGACGGCATGCCCAAGGATCTCTATCGCGCCTACCACGTGGAGCGCGCCAAAGCCGGTGTCGCCCTGACCATGACTGCCGGCTCCGCTGCCGTATCCCGAGACAGCCCGCCGGTGTTCAACAATGTGCTCGCCTACAAGGATGAAGTGGTCGGTTGGTTGAAGGACCTGACCGACGAATGCCACGAACACGGTGCGGCGGTGATGATCCAGTTGACTCACCTGGGCCGCCGTACCCGCTGGGACAAGGCCGATTGGTTACCGGTGGTGTCGCCGTCACACCGTCGTGAGGCTTCACACCGCTCCTTCCCGAAGAAAATGGAGGAATGGGACATTGAGCGGATCATCAAGGACTATGTGGACGCCGCGGAGCGCATGAAGGCGGCAGGTCTCGATGGTTTGGAACTTCAGGCCTACGGGCATTTGATGGACCAATTCTGGTCGCCGCTGACCAATGACCTCGACGGCCCTTACGGCGGCTCACTGGAAAACCGCATGCGCTTTACCTTCGACATCCTGCGCGGCATCCGCCAGCGGGTCGGCGAAGATTTTCTGCTCGGGGTTCGCTACACCGGTGACGAAGAATTACCCGGGGGCTTCAATGCCAGCGAGGGCATGCAGATTTCCCATATGCTCAAGGACAGCGGGCTGGTCGATTTTCTGAACGTGGTACGCGGGCACATCGATACGGACGCAGGCCTGACCGATGTCATCCCGATTCAGGGTATGCGCAACTCACCCCACCTCGACTTCGCCGGCGAGATCCGTTCGGCAACAGGCTTCCCGACCTTCCACGCGGCGAAGATTCCCGACGTGGCCACAGCGCGCTACGCGATCGCCTCGGGCAAAGTGGACATGGTGGGTATGACCCGCGCGCACATGACCGATCCACACATCGTGCGCAAGATCATCGAGAAGCGCGAAGAAGACATTCGCCCGTGCGTGGGCGCCAACTATTGCCTGGATCGCATCTACCAGGGCGGCGCCGCCTACTGCATTCACAACGCGGCGACCGGCCGGGAAACCACCATGCCTCATGACATTCCCAAAGCCGCCGTCAAGCGCAAGGTGCTGGTGGTCGGTACCGGCCCTGCCGGGCTGGAAGCGGCGCGAGTCGCCGGTGAGCGCGGCCATGACGTGACGGTGCTTGAGGCGGCTGACCAACCTGGCGGGCAGATTCGTCTGACTGCGTTGAGCGAACGTCGTCGCGAGATGATCAGCATCATTGATTGGCGCATGGCGCAATGCGAACGGCTCGGGGTGAAGTTTCACTTCAACACCTGGGCCGAAGCTGACACTGTGCAAGCCTTTGAGCCTGACGTGGTTATCGTTGCGACCGGCGGCCTGCCGGATACCGAGGTACTCAGCAAAGGCAACGAACTCGTGGTTTCAACCTGGGACATCATCTCCGGCGACATCAAGCCCGGTCGCAACGTACTGATCTTCGACGATGCGGGGGATCATGCTGCCCTGCAGGCTGCCGAGGTCATCGCGCAAAGCGGTGCGAGAGTCGAAATCGTCACCCCTGATCGCTCGTTTGCACCTGAAGTGATGGCCATGAACCTGGTGCCCTACATGCGCAGCCTGCAGGACCTGGACGTCACCTTCACCGTCACCTACCGGGTCGATACCGTGGAAAAACGTGATGGCGGGCTCGTCGCAACCTTTGGCAGCGATTACGGCAAGGTTCACAAGCAGCGCGTGGTCGATCAGGTGGTCGTCAACCACGGCACCCTTCCCCTGGACGACTTGTACTTCGACCTGCGTCCTCTCTCCACCAATGGCGGCGCGGTAGAACAGCATGACCTGATCGCCGGCACGGCACAGAACATCGTCACCCATCCAGAAGGACGCTTCCAGCTGTTCCGGATCGGCGACGCCGTGTCTGCTCGCAACACCCACGCGGCCATCTACGACGCTTTGCGCCTGGTGAAAGAAATCTGAATCCGAACCTCCATTTTTGTTGGAACGGCGGCTCGCCAGCTGCGGTACATGCATGCCACGAAACTGCACTCGCTGCCGGTGGCACCTGTGAAGGCCAACCGGGTTCGCGTAACTGGGCTGAAAATGCCTATGCCGCATACGCTCGGGACCTGGATGGCAACAAACTGGCTGTCTATTGCTTCAAGGCCGAATAATCTCAACCGTCTGACGCCTAAAACAAAGAAGGCCCTTCAAAGGGCCTTCATTGCTTATCTCTTCGGCTACATGCCTTTGCGGGCAATATCAGCGCCTGCCTGCACCGCTCGTCCCACAATCGACTCGATGTTCTGATCAGCCATCGACTGCAGCGCTGCTGCCGTCACGCCACGGTAAGCCATCAACGACTCAATCATTTGCCGCGGATCGCGGCTGGCAAGCATCTGGCCGCCCCCCACCACTACGCCTTGTGCAGCGCGCTGCGCGATGGCAAGAGGAATTCCCGCAGCCACCGCCTGATTAGTCAGTGCCATTTGCAACATTGCCGGGAAGGCCGGCCCAGTCCCGGACAACGCGCTGAGGTAATCAATACAGTCTTCATCAGGCACTTCGTCCGCCGAACCTACGCACTCGAACAGCCGCTGCACCCACTGGCGGTCGTGTTCAACAAGGTTTCCGACCCTGTACCAGGGCGTGAACGACTGCCTGATTTCCACGGCCGCATTCGGCATGGCCCGCACTATTACATCCGCACCGGTTGCCGCGCTGATGGCTGCCGCCGGAACGCCGGCCATCAGAGAAACCACTACCTTGCCGCGGGCGTTGATCAGCAGTTCGCGAAACTGCTCCGGCCGGATGGACAGCACGACCAGATCGCTCAGGTCCACCAACTGCTGGTTGTCGGCCAACAGCTTCACACCTGGCTCGAAGGTACTGACGCCTGAGCGGTTCGAGATCAACAAACGGTCAGGCCTGATGAACCCGCTATCGAGCAGCGCCTCGGCGATTGCGCGCCCGAGCCAGCCGGTGCCGCCGATGATGCCCAGGGTTTTATTCATCGGCAGTGGACTCCTCGAATGTATCGACCAAGGGAACGAAAACGCCGGGCTCTTTTTCCGCGTAGCCGAACTTTCCATAAAAGCGGTCCAGCTCGCGCCGCTTCGGTACTTTGCCGGTGAACACGCTCACGTACTGAGGAATCCGTCGAAATCGTACGACAATATCTTCATTGGTTTTCATGGAGATGTAGCCGATCTGCGTGAGGTAGATCGTCCTGGCTCGAACATCGGCCCCCTCGGCGTCGTAGCCAAACCGTCGGAACATCGCGGCCAGGGCATTCATCCGCGCCTCATCGGCTAAAGCGATTTCAGCTTTGACCTCGTCCGATTGCAGCGCCCAACTGCGCACGGCAAATTCGAACTGCGAGTCGAACAACTCAGGGTTCAGCCAGCACTCGAAGACGTTGAGAATCGCTTCTGAAATACTTTCTGCATAGCTCTCACATTGGCTGACCATACCGCCGGTGTTCTTGTCCCGCCATCGAGCCAGGAGCGCGGCGAGCAGCTGCTCTCGATCTTCATAGAACCAGTAGAAGCTGGTACGAGACAAATTCAAGCGTTTGGCCAGCGGCATCACCCGCACAGCATCCACACCCGACTCTTTAAGAGCTTCGTAGGCGGCGTCCAGCCAACCATCGACGGAGCCTCGCCAGCCTGCGTCCTGCGCTTTGGTTTTCGCCCTTCCTGTCTGCGACATTCGGGTGCACCTTTATTTGAAAATTCTTCGACACTGTACACCCCAGGATCTTTGGCGTACACGGCATGTACATGGGCGTACATTTTCGAGACGCTCGATCGCCAAATCAAGTGAGCACGCCGTCAATGACCCGAATCAACTCACTGATTGAAAAAGTGCATTGGCATTGCGATTGCGAAGCGACTGGGCAGCCTGGGCGTTAAGTTAATAATCACAGGCAGCAGCGCTCGCATCCATGATCGGGTGGGTGCTAAATGCCCTCGCAGAGTGCTGATACCAGGCGTAGGATCGATACGATGACTGCTAATCACGCGTGGTTGGAAGGTAACTTCCAGCCGATCTACATTCACGCGCAAACGCAAGACATATACCGCCGCACTGTAAGGCCGCGGCCCCCCTTCGCAGTACGAGGGCCGTGTTCTCACAACAACAAAAGCGAGGTGAAAGCATGTCTGGTAATCGTGGTGTCGTGTATCTCGGCGCAGGCAAGGTCGAGGTGCAGACCATCCCCTATCCGAAAATGGAAGACCCGCGCGGCAAGCGCATCGACCATGGCGTGATCCTGCGCGTGGTTTCGACCAATATCTGCGGCTCCGACCAGCATATGGTACGTGGCCGGACCACGGCCCAGGTCGGGCTGGTGCTTGGCCATGAGATCACCGGCGAGGTGATCGAGAGGGGTCGTGACGTGGAGAACGTGCAGATCGGTGACCTGGTCTCGGTGCCGTTCAACGTCGCCTGCGGCCGTTGTCGCAGTTGCAAAGAGCAGCACACTGGCGTCTGCCTCACGGTCAACCCGGCGCGCCCCGGCGGTGCCTATGGCTATGTGGACATGGGCGACTGGGTTGGCGGCCAGGCCGAATACGTGCTGGTGCCGTATGCCGACTTCAACCTGCTGAAGCTGCCCGACCGCGACAAGGCCATGGAGAAAATCCGCGACCTGACCTGCCTCTCCGATATCCTGCCGACCGGCTACCACGGCGCGGTGACCGCCGGTGTCGGTCCTGGCAGCACGGTGTATATCGCCGGTGCCGGTCCGGTCGGACTGGCTGCTGCCGCCTCCGCCCGTTTGCTGGGTGCGGCGGTGGTGATCGTCGGTGACGTCAATCCGCTGCGTCTGGCGCATGCCAAGGCCCAGGGCTTCGAGATCGCCGACCTGACCCAGGACACTCCGCTGCACGAGCAAATCGCCAACCTGCTCGGTGAGCCGGAAGTCGATTGTGCGGTCGATGCGGTCGGCTTCGAAGCCCGTGGCCACGGCCATGACGGCGCGCAGCACGAGGCCCCGGCCGATGTGCTCAACGCGCTGATGGGTGTGGTGCGGGTCGCCGGCAATATCGGCATCCCCGGTCTGTATGTCACCGAAGACCCGGGCGCGGTCAACAAAGCCGCCAAGCATGGCAGCCTGAACATCCGTTTCGGCCTCGGCTGGGCCAAGTCCCACAGCTTCCACACCGGCCAGACCCCTACGATGAAGTACAACCGTCAGCTGATGCAGGCGATCATGTGGGACCGGATCAACATTGCCGAGGTCGTTGGCGTGCAGGTGATCAGCCTGGACGACGCGCCGCGCGGTTACCACGAGTTCGATGCCGGGGTGCCGAAGAAATTCGTCATGGATCCGCACAAGCTGTTTAGCGCCGCCTAAGGAGCAGGTTGGGAAAAGGGCAGCTTTGAGCTGCCCTTTTTTATCGCCGTGTCCCGTCCTGAATAAGGTTTACACCTTCTGACCCATTCTCAGGAGGACGTAATGAACACGGGAAAAAGGCGCAGC
>NZ_JBVHNK010000016.1:0-140990 GCF_055556615.1 Pseudomonas sp. PME37.24/025 | reverse complement strand
CCGCGAAGAATGCACCGCGGTTTTTCAGGTATTACGCGTCATCGTTCTTCGCGGGCAAGCCACGCTCCCACAGGTTCTGCGTCTTAACTTACCGGCATTAGGGCAAGCCCCCTCACCACAAAGGTCCGGTTACGGCTGAAGTCCGGTGATCAAATGAACCACTCCATCCTCCAGCATCATCACTCCCGGCACCCCTGCCACCGTCAAAGCCTGCCGATCCATCCGCGCCACATCCCGTAACTCCACCCGCACCCGGGTCAGCGCCACCGGCTGTTGCGACTTGAGGTTATCCACACCGCCCAGCGCGGCCACGACATTCGCGGCCAAACCGAAAACAGGCTGAGCCTCCACTTTCGGCTCATCCACCACCAGGTCCGGCGTCAACGCTTTCCAGAACGCCCGCTGCATTTTCTCGAACATGCTCAGTTCTCCAGAATCAATGAAGTATCGACCGTCGCCTCATGGTGCAGCCGCAATGCCTCGCGTACCTGCTCGGCACTTTCCAGCCCCAGCACCTGCTGGGCGATGGCTTGGCAGTCCAGCAGATCCATTTCACGAACCGTCGCTTTGATCGCCGGAATCAACGGCACGCTCACCGACAGCTCATCCACGCCAAGTCCCAGTAACAGCGGCACCGCCAGTTTTTCCGAAGCCATGGCGCCGCACACTCCGACCCATTTGCCATGGGCATGAGCGGCTTTCACAGTGTTGGCGATCAGGCGTAGTACCGATGGATGAAAGCTGTCGGCTTGACTGGCCAGCCGGGGATGATCGCGGTCCATGGCCAGGGTGTATTGGGTCAGGTCGTTGGTGCCGATGGAGAAGAAATCCACCTCGGGCGCAAACAGATCAGCCATCAGCGCCGCCGCCGGTACTTCGATCATGATTCCCAGTTTCGGCAGTTCGGTAAGCCCTAATGCCAGCGCCTCTTCTTCAAGCAGCTGACGAGCCAGCCGCAACTCCGACAGCTGCGCGACCATCGGCAGCATGATGTGCAGGCGCGCCAGCCCGGCGCTGCTCAAAATCGCCTTGAACTGATCGCGCAATAGCTGCGGACGCTCCAGGCATAAACGAATCCCGCGCATGCCCAAAAACGGGTTGGTTTCGCGCTCCATCGGCACATAGGCCAACGGTTTGTCACCGCCGACATCCAAAGTTCGCACCACCAGATTGCGCGCCGGGCCCAGGGCACGGGCGATGGCGCTGTAGGTGGATGCCTGCTCGTCATGGCTTGGCGCGTGATTGCGATCCAGATAAAGAAACTCCGAACGCAACAAACCAACGCCCTCGCCGCCCAGCGTCATGGCCTGTTCGGCTTCGGCCAGCGAAGCGATGTTGGCGGTGATTTCAAAGTGATGCCCATCGCGGGTACAAGCGGCCAGTCCTGCATTTTCCCGCTCGTATTGCTGGCGTTTCTTTTGTCGCTGGCTATTGGCTTGCAATTGCTCAATGGCGGCCAGATCAGGATCCAGCTGCAACTCACCTTTGTCGGCATCGAGCAAAACCCGGGTGCCATTGATCAGTGTCAGCACCTGAACCGGCAAGCCGCAGATCGCCGGCAAACCGAAGGCCCGCGCGAGAATTGCCACGTGGCTGGTAGCGCCACCGCCGACCGTCGCGAACCCCAGCACCTTGCGCGTGTCCAGGCCAGCCGTCTGAGAGGGTGTCAGTTGCTCGGCAATCAGAATCGCCCCGTCCGGCAACTCCACCACACGATCCTCCACGCCGAGAATCAGCTTGAGTACCCGTTGACCAACGTCGGCCAAATCCGCCGCCCGCTCGGCCAGCAAGGCATTGCCCAGTTTTTTGAACAAGGTTGCCGTCGACTCGGTGGCCGCACGCCAGGCGAAGGCGGCGCTTTTGCCTGCATCGATCAGTGCCAGTGCCTGATCCAGCAGACTTGGGTCTTCGAGCAGTTCCTGATGAGCCTTGAAGATGTCTGCCTGAGCGTCACTCGTGGCCTTGTCTCGCAACTGCTGCAAGGCCAGAACCGCCGCTGCCAACGCTCGGGACAGGTGCTCACGCTCAACCTGAGGACTAACGCCTGATTCACTCACCTCGAGGGTCTGCTCGGCAATCTGCACCACTTGGCCAAATGCCGACCCCGGCGAGGCACAGACGCCGCGCAGCACCTTCAGCGATGAGGTCTCGGCCACAACCGTCTCAACCTCTGCCATCACCGTCACGGCTTCCCCGCAACCGGCGGCCAGTAACTCGGCCAGCGTCTTGATCGCCACTTCGGCATCCACGCCCGCCGCGCTGACCTGCAGGACGTCACCATGGGCGGTCTGCAAAGCCATGATCGCCACCAGGGATTTGGCGTTCGCGCTGCTCTGCTGTTTATGCAGGCAAATACTCGCCGAAAAGCCTTTCGCCGCTTGGGCAAACACGGCCGCAGGGCGAGCGTGCAAGCCGTTGGCGTTGGGCAGCGTTACCGGCTTGGAGAACAGAGCTTTGCCCTCCTGCGCAATCCCCTCGTCGGCCGCCACTTCGGATGGATTCAAACTCAGCAGCGGCTGACCGCTTTGCACCACACCCGTTTCGGGCGTCAGCCAGGTGAACGGCTCACCACTGACCACCAGCATCAAGGTCAGCAAACTGCGGGCGTTCAAGGCAATGTAATCGGCGTCGAACTCGATCAGCGCCTGCCCCACTGCTACCCGCTGACCTTCCTCCACCAACCGGGTGAAACCCTTTCCAGCCAGGTTCACGGTGTCGAGGCCGATGTGCATCAGCACCTGCACGCCATTGTCGTCGGTGATGCTGACGGCATGCCCACTGACCTGCACATTGCTGATCACGCCGGCCAGCGGTGCGCACAAGGTTTGCGAAGTCGGATCGATGCACAGACCGTCGCCGATCACGCGACTGGAAAACACCTGATCGGGCACTTGGTCCAGCGGCATCAGCACGCCGGACAAAGGTGCCAGCAATTGCAATTGTTGGGGTGTGGCCATGACGTCACCTGCTGTTTTGTTCTTTGAAGTGCTGATGGAGCGCGAGGCTCCGACAGCATCGCTTATTTCCACCAATACTCGACCTGCAATCCGACGTTCGAACCGTGTCGCGCCGTGCCGAAGGCGCCGGTGTCGGACAACGCCGAACCCGCCGCCAGTTCATTGGCCGCCCGTTTGGCCGCCTCGTTCCAGCTGGCATAGGTGTAATACAGACGCACCTCGGGGCGCGCCCAGAATTCCGGGCCCTTGGGCGACCAGGTCGGGGCGAAGGTGAACTTGCTCAACTTGCGCGTCCCGCCCGTGGCTTCAACCTGATCGTGGCCCAGTTCGGTCACCAGTTTGAACTGCTCGGTGATCGCATACGCCGGACGGATGCCGAGGGAAATCCAATTCTGGTCAGCGCCATCCGGGCGAATGTCTTTCTGGTAGACCGCTTCGACTTGCCCGCCGAAACGCGGCGTCACTTGCCAGTCGAAGAACTCCACCACGCGGTAGCTTTTGCTGCTGTCATCCAGCTTCACGCTACCGGTATAGCCCAACCCGGTGCCCGGACCTTCGCCGTACTGAAAGGCCAGTTTGTTCTTGCCGCCCAGAAAACCCTTCTGCACATGCTGGGTGGTGATCGCCCAACCGCGATGCGCGTCGCGGCTGTCGGGTTTGTCGATGTAGCTCAGGCCGAACTCCAGCTCACCGCCAGGGTTGGTGTTGAAGCCGGCGACGTTGAAATCGTGACGGTTGATGTAGTCCTTCTGGTACAGGTTGTCCTTGCGCGAGAAGGCGTAGCTGTACTTCAGATCGCCGATCAGCACATCTTCGATACCGCCGCCGGTGGCGCTCTGGTTCCAGTAGTAGAAGTCGGAAATGTGGATATCGTTCCGCTTGTAATAACGCCGACCGGCCCACAGTGAACCGCCGTTGAGACTGGGCATGTTCGACCATTGCGCATACAACTGCGGCAGGCGCACCGAGCCGTTGTCGCCGTTGAACGTCAGGTCTTTGTCGTACTGGTTATACAGCGATGCCATGCCGTCGACGCTGAGCACCGAACCATCGTCCAGGGTGTACAGATCCTGGCGCAATTCAAGTTCGGCGTATTGCTCGCATTCGTTACCCAAGCGGTATTTGGTCTGCGCTCCCGGCAGCTGAAAACACTGCTGTTTACCGCTGTTAACCGAGGTGCCGACGCCGCTGCGCAAGTAACCGGCAAATTCCAGCGCATGGGCCGACAGTGGTAATGCCAGGCACACGCCCGCCGCTACAAGACTGCGATTTATTGTTGTTTTCAAGAACCACCTCATTATTTTTATTGTGTGATGCAGCAAAATCGGCGCGCAAAAATCCCCCGCGCAGCGTTCTGCGTGTTTTTTGAAACGGTGCTTTTATTGGTTAAGGGCTAGTGGTTAGTCAGGTGCAGCACGAACGATTCAAACGGCCGTAAAAACACCTGCTGATTGCGCAGCGGACAGTCCGGGTAGTTGCTGATCACCAGACGTTGCGCCATCGCTTCGCTGATCACGTCATCCGGCAGTTCGACTTCGCACGGCGCGCCATAGAAGTTGTTCAGCACCAGCAAACGCTCGCCATGGCCTTCACGCACATACGCCCAGATTTTCGTGTGCTCAGGCAATAACTGCCGGTACACGCCGTCAGACATCAGCGCTTCACTGCGACGCAGGGCGATCAGTTGACGGTAGTGATGCAACACCGAATCCGGGTCGTCGAGTTGATGCGCGACGTTGATCTGGGCCGCGTTGGCCGGCACACCGATCCAGGGCTCGACCGCACTGAAACCGGCGTTCGGCTCGGTGTTCCAGTGCATCGGCGTGCGACCGTTGTCCCGGGACTTCTGCATGATCGCCGCCATGTTGTCGGCGTCGCTCACACCGGCCTCGCGCTTGAGCCGGTGAATGTTCAGGGTTTCGACATCGCGGTACTGATCGATGTGATCGAACCCCGGATTGGTCATGCCCAGTTCTTCCCCCTGGTACACGAACGGCGTGCCCTGCAGGAAATGCAGCGCTGTGCCGAGCATCTTCGCCGACACCTCCCGATGCTCACCGTCATGACCAAAACGCGAGACCACCCGCGGCTGATCATGGTTACACCAGAACAACGCGTTCCAGCCGCCGCCAGCCTGCATGCCGGTTTGCCAGTCGGAGAGGATGCGTTTGAGTGCGAGGAAATCGAAATCGGCACGAACCCACTTTTGCAGGTTCGGGTAATCAACCTTCAAGTGGTGAAAGTTGAAAGTCATGGACAGCTCTTTCGACTCCGGTCGCGAGTAGCGAATGCAATGTTCCAGGCTGGTGGATGACATCTCGCCGACGTTGATCAGGTCATGGCCTTCGAATACTTCGCGGTGCATCTGCTGCAAGTAGTCGTGGACGTTCGGACCGTCGGTGTAGAAGCGCCGACCGTCGCTGTTGTCCTCGGGAAAATCCGCCGGTTTCGAGATCAGATTGATCACGTCCAGCCGGAAACCACCGACGCCTTTGTCGCGCCAGAAACGCATCATCTTGAAGACTTCGGCGCGCACCTGGGGGTTGTCCCAGTTCAGGTCGGCCTGAGTGTGATCGAACAAGTGCAGGTAATACTGACCGGTCTGAGCCTCGTACTCCCAGGCCGAACCGCCGAACTTGGATTCCCAGTTATTCGGCTGATCGCGCCAGATGTAGAAATCGCGGTAAGGGTTATCGAGGCTGCTGCGGGCCTGCTGGAACCAGGTGTGTTCGATCGAGGTGTGATTGACCACGATGTCGAGCATCAATTTGATCCCGCGCTTGCCGGCCTCGGCGATCAGCAACTCGCAGTCAGCCATGGTCCCGTAGCTTGGATCAATGGCGTAGTAATCGCTGATGTCGTAACCATTGTCGCGCTGGGGCGAACGCAGGAACGGCGTGATCCACAGGCAATCGACACCCAGCCAGTGCAGGTAATCGAGCTTGGCCACGACGCCGAGCAAATCCCCCGTGGGGTTGCCGGCGTGGCTGTGAAAACTCTTCGGGTAGATCTGGTAGATCACCGAACGTTGCCAGTCTTGCATGGCGGGGTTCCTTCATTAAGTTTTGTACTGGCTATTTCTTTTGTGGCGAGGGGGCTTGTCGGAACGCCGCACCGCCCCGTTGGGTCGCGCAGCGGCCCTAAAATCTGCAACGCCATTACGTCAGGCACACCGCATTTGCAGGTTCTACGACTGCTGCGCAGCCGAACGGGGGCAAGCCCCCTCGCCACAGAGATCTATCAAACGACCCGATACCCGGGCTGGACAATCCTCATGCTCAACCCGCAGGTCAGAACAAACGGCACGACCATGGCAATCACCATCCCGACCACGAACATCGGAATGAATTGAGGAATGATCGAGATGAAACCGGGCAATCCGCCCACGCCAATCGCCGAGGCCTGGACCTTGTTCAGCGACAGGAAGATGCAGCCCAGCGCCGAGCCAATCAGGGCCGCATAGAACGGAAATTTGTAGCGCAGGTTGACCCCGAACATGGCCGGCTCGGTGATGCCGAAATAGGCAGAAATCGCCGAGGTCGAGGCCATGCTTTTGTCCCGCACACTGCGGGTCATGTAGAACACCGCCAACGCCGCGCTGCCTTGGGCAAGGTTGGACATGACGATCATCGGCCAGATGAAGGTGCCGCCCTGGGTGGAGATCAATTGCAAGTCGACCGCGAGAAACATGTGATGCATGCCGGTGACCACCAGCGGCGCGTAGAGCAAACCGAAAAGAGCCCCGCCGACCATCGGCGCCAAATCAAACAAAGTGACCACGCCTTCGGTGATGAGAATCCCCAGATGGCGGGTCACCGGGCCAATCACTGCCAACGCCAGCACACCGGTGACGACGATGGTGGTGATCGGCACCACCAGCAACTGCACCGCGTTAGGCACTCGCGCTCGCAGCCATTTTTCGATGACGCTCATCACATAGGCCGCCATCAGGATCGGCAGGATCTGCCCCTGATAACCGACCTTCTCGATCTGAAACAGGCCGAGGATGTCGAAGTACGGCAGGCTCTGCCCCTCCAGCCCGGCCACCGCTTTGCCGTAGTTCCAGGCGTTGAGCAGATCCGGGTGAACCAGCATCAGGCCGAGCACAATGCCGAGGATTTCACTGCCGCCAAACCGCTTGGCCGCCGACCAGCCCACCAACGCCGGGAGAAACACGAACGAGGTGTTGGCCATCAGGTTGATCAGGCTCCAGAGCCCGTCAAGCTTGGGGTAGGCGTCCAGCAGGGTCTTGCCCTCGATGAACATACCCTTGGCGCCGATCAGGTTGTTGATGCCCATCAACAGGCCGGCAATGATCAGCGCCGGCAGGATCGGCATGAACACGTCGGAAAATACCCGCACCAATCGCTGCATCGGATTGATCTTGTCGGCGCTTTTCTGTTTGACGTCGGCGATGGTCGAGGCGGCGAGACCGGTTTGCCGGCGCAGCTCGGCGTAGACCTTTTCCACTTCGCCGGGGCCGATCACCACCTGGAACAGGCCGCCGGTAAAGAATGAACCTTTAACCAGATCGATCTGGTTCAGCGTGGCGCTATTGACCAGTTTCGGGTCCTTGAGAGCCAGGCGCAGCCGTGTGACGCAATGCGCGGCCTGCTCGAGGTTATCGCTGCCACCGAGGCTGTGCAGCAGCTCAGTGACGATATTCGGATAGTCGTGGCTCATGCTTGTTCTTCCACTGTAGTTTTTTGTTATTGGCAGCACGCCGAAGCGAAAAGTACTCGTCTGTACGAGTTATTGCAACAACTCGTACAGACGAGTTTGGTTTTGTTTATCCTGAACCCGACAGGCGGCGACATTTCCTACCTCCGAAGTCAAAGAAACCCAAAGCCGCATGGACAAACCCCTACCCTGCCCTTAAGGTTCGAAACCTTGAGTACAGCGCGGCACAGAGCCATCCCCATGAGTAAATACAACCAGATCTACAGCGATCTGCTTGCCAGCATCACGACCGAACGTCTGGAACGCGGCGCACGTCTGCCTTCCGAAACCGAACTGATGGACAGCTATCAGGCCAGTCGCGGCACCGTGCGCAAGGCCATCGAGCAATTGCAGGAGCGCGGTTTTGCCCAGAAAGTCCACGGCAAAGGCACCTTCGTGCTGTCGACCAACCCGATCGAATTTCAGCTCGGCGGCATCGTCAGCTTCCAGGAAACCTACCCGCGACTGGGTAACGACGTGAGCACCGAGGTGGTCGAATTCACTCAGATCCCCCTTGAAGGCCCGCTGCTCGAACATATCAAGGCAGAAGAAGGCAGCCTGATCACGCGGATCAAGCGCGTGCGGCGAATCGACGGCAAACGGGTGATCCTCGACATCAACCATTTCGTCAGCGACGTGATTCCCGGCCTGTCCCGCGATATCGCCGAACAATCGATCTACGCCTTCATCGAGCAGACGCTGCAACTGCAAATCGCCTACGCCCAGCGCACCATCGAAGCGGTGCCCCGCAGCAAGGACGACCAGCAACATCTGGACCTCGACGGCCAGAGCCATGTGATCGTGGTCAGTAACCAGACGTTCCTGCAGGACGGTCGACAATTCGAGTACACCGAGTCGCGACATACCCTGGACAAGTTCTACTTTTCGGACGTGGCCCGGCGCTGAAACGCAAAAGGCCCCGTGAACTCGCGTTCACGGGGCCTTTCATTTGTTACGGACGATCAGCTAAAGCCGGGATCACTCCCACTCAATCGTCGCCGGCGGCTTGCTCGACACGTCATAAGTGACGCGGGAGATGCCTTCGATTTCGTTGATGATCCGGCCGGAAACAGTTTCCAGCAGTTCGTAAGGCAGGTGTGCCCAACGCGCGGTCATGAAGTCGATGGTTTCCACGGCACGCAGGGCAACGACCCAGGCGTAACGACGGCCATCGCCAACCACGCCAACCGATTTCACCGGCTGGAACACCACGAATGCCTGGCTGACTTTGTGGTACCAGTCGGCCTTGCGCAGTTCTTCGATGAAGATGTGGTCGGCGCGACGCAGCAGGTCGGCGTATTCCTTCTTCACTTCACCAAGAATCCGCACACCCAGGCCCGGGCCCGGGAACGGGTGACGGTAGACCATGTCGTACGGCAGGCCGAGTTCCAGGCCCAGACGACGGACTTCGTCCTTGAACAGCTCGCGCAGCGGTTCAACCAGCTTGAGGTTCATTTCTTCCGGCAGGCCGCCCACGTTGTGGTGCGACTTGATCACGTGAGCCTTGCCGCTTTTCGCGCCAGCCGACTCGATCACGTCCGGGTAAATGGTGCCTTGGGCGAGGTATTTGATGTTATCCAGTTTGTTGGACTGGGCATCGAAAACGTCGATGAAGGTACGGCCGATGATCTTGCGCTTCTTCTCTGGGTCGCTTTCGCCTGCCAGATTGTCCAGGAACTGGTCCTCGGCGTTGGCGCGAATCACTTTGACGCCCATGTTCTCGGCGAACATGGCCATCACTTGCTCGCCTTCGTGCAGACGCAGCAGGCCGTTGTCGACGAAGACGCAGGTCAACTGGTCGCCGATAGCCTTGTGCAGCAGCGCGGCAACCACCGAGGAGTCAACGCCGCCGGACAGGCCGAGCAACACGTTGTCGGTGCCAACCTGGGCGCGAATGTTGGCAATGGCGTCTTCGGCAATCTTCGAAGGTGTCCACAGGGCTTCGCAGCCGCAGATGTCGAGGATGAAGCGCGAAAGGATGCGACCGCCCTGCTTGGTGTGGGTCACTTCCGGGTGGAACTGCACGCCGTAGTAGCCGCGAGCATCGTTGAACATGCCGGCAATCGGGCAGCTCGGGGTGCTGGCCAGGATGTGGAAGTCTTCCGGCATCTTGGTGACCTTGTCACCGTGGCTCATCCACACGTCGAGGCCGAACAGGCCGTCAGCGTCGATGTGGTCTTCGATGCCATCGAGCAGGCGGCTCTTGCCGACCACGTCAACGCGGGCATAACCGAATTCACGCAGTTCGGAACCTTCGACCTTGCCACCCAGCTGTTCAGCCATGGTCTGCATGCCGTAGCAGATACCGAAGACCGGTACGCCCAGGTCAAACACCGCTTGCGGGCAGCGCGGGCTGTCGGCTACGTGCACGGACTCGGGGCCGCCGGCGAGAATGACGCCTTTTGGAGCGAATTCGCGAATCGCTTCGTCGTCCATGTCGAACGGATGCAGTTCGCAGTACACGCCGATTTCACGCACGCGGCGGGCAATCAGCTGGGTGTACTGGGAACCGAAGTCGAGGATCAGGATGCGGTGGGCGTGAATGTCGAGGGCCATGTGGTCAGTCTCGTCTATGCAGTTCGGTGAAGAAAATCAGAAACAACTCGGGGCTGAAAACAGCCCCGGTTACTTAACTTATTGCTGGAAGCCTCAACCTACGCGGTAGTTTGGCGCTTCTTTGGTGATTTGCACGTCGTGAACGTGGGACTCGGCCATGCCAGCGCCGGTGATCCGCACGAACTCAGGTTTGGTGCGCATTTCTTCGATGTCGGCACTGCCGGTGTAACCCATCGAGGAACGCAGGCCGCCCATCAGTTGATGGATGATGGCGCTCAGGGTGCCCTTGTACGGAACACGCCCTTCGATGCCTTCCGGAACCAGTTTCTCGGCGCCTGCCGAGGAGTCCTGGAAGTAACGGTCGGAGGAACCTTGAGCCTGGGACATGGCGCCCAGCGAACCCATGCCGCGGTAAGCCTTGTACGAACGGCCCTGGAACAGTTCGATCTCGCCCGGTGCTTCTTCAGTACCGGCGAACATCGAGCCCATCATCACGCAGGAAGCACCGGCAACGATGGCCTTGGACAGGTCACCGGAGAAACGGATGCCGCCGTCGGCGATCAACGGAACGCCTGTGCCTTCAAGGGCAGCGGCGACGTTGGCGATGGCACTGATTTGCGGGACGCCGACACCGGCGACGATACGGGTGGTGCAGATCGAGCCAGGACCGATACCGACCTTGACTGCGTCAGCGCCCGCTTCGGCCAGGGCCTTGGCGGCAGCGCCGGTGGCGATGTTGCCACCGATGACCTGCACTTCAGGGAAGTTCTGCTTGACCCAGCGAACGCGGTCGATCACGCCTTTGGAGTGACCGTGAGCAGTGTCGACCACCACCACGTCAACGCCGGCAGCGACCAGGGCGGCAACGCGGTCACCGGTATCTTTACCGGTGCCGACTGCCGCGCCAACACGCAGACGACCTTGATCGTCCTTGCTGGCCAGCGGGTAAGCCTTGGCTTTTTCGATGTCGTTGACGGTCATCATGCCTTTGAGGGCGAATTTGTCGTCGACGATCAGCACGCGTTCGATGCGGTGCTTGTGCAGCAGTTCACGCACATCGTTCTTGTCGGCGCCTTCCTTGACCGTGACCAGACGCTCTTTAGGCGTCATCACTTCACGGACGGTGGCGTCCAGACGGTTTTCGAAACGTACGTCACGGGAAGTGACGATGCCGACCAGGTCGCCATCGTGCAGTACCGGAACGCCGGAGATGTTGTGCATGCGGGTCAGTTCGAACAGTTCACGAACCGTGGCGTCAGCCTCGATGGTGATCGGGTCCTTGACCACGCCGGCCTCATAACGCTTGACCTTACGCACTTCGGCAGCTTGCTGCTCGATGGTCATGTTCTTGTGGATGATACCGATGCCACCTTCCTGAGCCATGGCAATTGCCAATCGGGCTTCAGTAACGGTGTCCATGGCAGCAGAAACCAGTGGAATATTCAGCTCGATGCCACGGGTAAGGCGGGTCTTGAGACTGACTTCGTTAGGAAGAACCTCGGAATAACCGGGCACTAAAAGAATGTCGTCGAAGGTCAGAGCTTCTTGGCTGATACGCAGCATCGCGGGGGCTCCCGAGCGGGAAAATGGAAGCGCGCCATTATAGTCAGACACCCCCTCGGGTTCAATGTAAAACTCTGTCTATTATTGGCATTACTGACATACGGAGAAACGACGTCCCTGTAGGAGCTGCCGAAGGCTGCGATCTTTTGACTTTGATTTTCAAAAACAAGATCAAAAGATCGTCCGAACGCGGCCCGAGCCTTCGGCAGCTCCTACAAAGGCGTCCGCGTTCAGAGTTCGACTTTGACCCAGCTCACGGGTTGATCCAGCCAATCGGCAAATTCGTCGATGAAGCTCTGCTTGAACCCAGCCTCGAGCCAGTTGTTGAAGATGAAACCCAGGTTGGAAAAACCGCATTCCTGCAAGAACAGAAATCCGTTGATGTCGTCTTCATGCCCGCATTCAGGGCACGTGAAGTTATCGGTGCGCCCCGGCATCCACTCTTCCAGACTTTCGAACAGCGCTTCGCCAATCTCCTTGCGGCACTCGGCGCAGCCGGCTTCTTCGAGAAACCCCTTGGCCGGTGTATAGATGCAGCGCTTGGTGATGATTTCCAGGCCATTGATCGACTCGCCGAACGGCAGCGCGTCAGGGTGCAGGACCACGGCGCGGGCACCGTCGGCGATGGCGTGGGCCATGCGATTGCCGGTGCGGCCACAGGTGGTCAGTTCTTCTTTAATGATGTTCTTGCGCACCAGCCAACGCACGACCGCCCGGGCCCGGGGTTCGTGTACCGGCAGGGTGGAGATTTTCGGGACGATGATGCTTTGGGAGTTCATGGTGCAAGCCTACAAATGCTGAATGATCCACCCTTGTGGGAGCGAGCCTGCTCGCGATGAGGCCATTGCAGCCAACATTGTTGTTGCCTGACCCACCGCCATCGCGAGCAGGCTCGCTCCCACAGGATTTGCGGCCGGCAGCTTAATCCCTGACGAAATCCGGTCAAGTACTCAAATAACGCCCGATCAAGGCAATCCCGCTGGCCAGCACCAGCCAGGTCACCAGCCGCACGAATGCCTCGCGGGACAATTTCATGGTCAACCGCCGGCCGATCCACAACCCCAGCGCCATCGCCGGCAACAAACACAGCGCCAATACCAACAAGGGTAGCTCGGCATACACACCGGCGATGGCAAACAGGCTCAAACGCACCACGGTGCTGCAACTGATCAGCGCACTCTGGGTTGCCCGGGCCGCATCCTTGGGCAGACGACTGTTCAAATAGATCGCATATAAAAAGCCGCCACTGCCAAACAGCGCCCCGAACATCCCGCCCACCGTGCCCATCGGCACCGCCCACCCGGCAGACAATTGCGCCGGACGGGTTTTAATCCACAGGCTGTAAATCGCATAGGCGCTGATAAACAGCCCCATCAACAGCAGTAAAACATCGGATTTCAGGTTCAGCAGAAAAATCACCCCCAACGTGCAGCCCACCGCCATGCACGGCAGCAATCGCAGCAATTCGGGCCTCGCCACATCCCGTCGCGAAGGCAGCAGATTGCCGAATGCCGCGACGAAATCCAGCAGCACCAGCAGCGGCACGATTTTCGACAGCGGCATGAACAGGATCAGAATCGGCCCGGCCACCAGCGCGGTGCCAAAACCGGCGATACCGAACACGATGTAGGCCAGGGCAACGCCCAACCCGATCACCAGCCAATCCACCGCACCCCACGGCCATTGGTTTAACAACTCCAGCACACTCATCGTCACGGCTTCCTTTAATTCCTGCGATGACTTTAGCCAGCGCCGAGCGTTGCGACTAATATCTTCAATGTCGACCACCCATCTCGAAAAGGCATGCCTTGTGCTTTCAACCCGCCAATTGCGTTACTTCGTGGAAATCGCCGAGAGCGGCAGCTTCAGCGCTGCGGCCGAACGTCTGTTTATTGCTCAATCAGCCTTGAGCCGACAGATCAAGGACATGGAAACCCGGCTGCAAACACCGCTGTTCGAACGTACCGCGCGCCAGCCCCGTTTGACGGCGGCGGGTGAGGCCTTTTTGCCTCGGGCGAGAAACCTGCTGAACGAACTGACCAAGGCCAGCGAGATGGCCACTCAGGTGGGCACCGGTCAACTCGGCGTATTGCGCCTGAGTCACTCCAGCACGGTGCCCATGAGCGGTCGGCTGCTGAGAGGCATCAGCGTCTATCTGGATCGGCACGCCGGTGTGTCGATGGACATCGTCAAGCTGTCCTCCGAGGCGCAACTGGAAGAATTGGCCGAAGGTCGCCTTGATGTGGGCCTGTTGCGCCTGCCAGTACTGCGTCAGTGTGAAGGGGTGCAGATTGTTCCGCTGTACAGCGAGCGTCTGTTGCTGGCGGTACCGCCGAATCATCGGCTGGCTGTGGATAAGTCCGCGCAAGGCATCGATCTGGCGCAGTTGAAGAATGAAGCGTTTATTTCCATCCCTCATCCACAGCGCGGCGGCCTGAGTTATCTGTCCGCCGAGTTGTGCATGCGCCAGGGTTTCTTTCCCCAGGCGGCTCGGGTGGTGTCACGCAAAACCACGCAACTGCAATTGATCCAGGCCGGGTTCGGCATCGCGCTGTTACCGGAATCGATGCAGGACATTGCGCCGCCGGATATCCACTTTCTGCCCTTGGCCGACCCCGATTGCCACAGCACCGTCGCCCTCGCCTATCGGCAGAGTCCCACTGCGCTGGTTCAGCAATTCGTTGAGCACTTCAGCCGATTGCCGTAGCAACACCCGTGGGAGCGACCTGTGGCGAGGGGGCTTGCCCCCGTTGGGCTGCGAAGCAGCCCAACAATCTCTGATGTATCAAAGATCTTGTGAGTGCTACGCACTCAAACGGGGCGGTGGCGTTCCGACAATCCCCCTCACCACAGGCCCGCTCCCACAAGGGATTTACGCTGATTCATGGAGATTGATCGCCGAATGCCTTTAAACTGCGCCCCATGATTAAAGATCCCTTTGCAAGACTCGGCCTGGACCGGGAAGTCCTGACTGTCAGCCAGCTCAACGGCCGCGCGCGGGTGTTGCTCGAAGACGTGTTCAGCAACATCTGGGTCGAAGGCGAAATCTCCAACCTCGCCCGCCCGGCGTCCGGCCATGTGTATTTCACCCTCAAGGACAGCGGCGCACAGGTGCGTTGCGCGCTGTTCCGGCAGAACGCCGCGCGGGTTCGCCAAGCGTTGAAGGACGGCTTGGCGGTCAAGGTTCGCGGCAAGGTTTCGCTGTTTGAAGGTCGTGGCGACTACCAACTGATTCTCGACACCGTGGAACCGGCCGGTGACGGCGCCTTGCGCCTGGCCTTCGATGCGTTGAAGGAAAAGCTCAGTGCTGAAGGCCTGTTCAGTGCCGAGCGCAAAGTGCCGCTGCCGGCGCATCCGCAACGCATCGGCATCATCAGCTCGCCCACCGGCGCGGTGATCCGCGACATCATCAGTGTGTTCCGCCGCCGCGCGCCGCAGATCCAACTGACGCTGATCCCCACCGCCGTGCAAGGCCGCGAAGCCACCGCGCAAATTGTCCGCGCACTGAAACTGGCGGATGCCCGCGGTTTCGACGCGTTGATCCTGGCCCGTGGTGGCGGCTCGCTGGAAGACCTCTGGTGTTTCAACGAAGAAGCCGTGGCCCGCGCCGTGGATGCCTGCGTGACGCCGATTGTCAGCGCCGTCGGCCACGAAACCGACGTATCGATCAGTGACTTTGTCGCCGACGTCCGCGCCCCGACACCGTCCGCCGCCGCTGAACTGCTCGCGCCGGATTCCAGCGATCTGGTGCGTCGTGTCGAAAGCCTGCACCGACGCCTGGTGATGCGCATCCGCGACCGCTTGATGCGCGATCGGCTACGCCTGGAGGGCATGGCCCGACGCCTGCGTCATCCCGGCGAACGACTGCGTCAGCAAGCACAACGTCTGGATGATCTGGACATGCGCATGCGCCGCGCGTTCGAACGCAGCCTCAATACCCGTCGCGAACGTTTGATCCGCCTGGAAACCCGCCTCGCCGGGCAACATCCGGGGCGACAACTGGCGATGCTTCGCCAGCGCCTCGACAGCCTCGCCGAGCGCCTGCCCCGGGCCATGCGCGAAGGTCTTAAATCCCGTCGGCTGCAACTGCAAAGTCAGATGCAGACGCTGCACGTGGTCAGCCCCTTGGCGACCCTCGCGCGTGGCTACAGCATTCTGCTGGACGAGCGCGGCAACGCGATTCGCAGCGCCGCGCAGACCCATACCGGCCAGCGCCTGAAAGCCAAACTGGGCGAAGGCGAACTGCAAGTGCGCGTCGAAGACAATCACCTGACGCCTGTCACCCTTTCTTTACTGGATTGATCCATGCCGCGTTTTTTAGCTCCGCTGCTATTGCTGTGCCTGACCTTCAACGCCCACGCCGACAGTTACATCACCCGCCTGTTGAACAAACCGGTGCCGGGGGGCGTGGCGGTGGTGGATCTGGGCAGCTCCGCCCAGGCACCCAAAGCCAGCTATCAAGGCAAACCGGTATTGGTGGTCAAGGAACAGAACAACTGGCTGGCCATTGTCGGCGTGCCGCTGACTGTCAAACCGGGCAGCCAGTCGCTTAGCAGTGGCGGTCGTAACCTGAACTTCACCGTCGGCGGCAAGAAATACCCGGAACAGCACATCACCCTGAAAAACACTCAGCAGGTCAATCCGAACCCGGAGAATCTCAAGCGCATCGAGGGTGAACTGGCGGAGCAGATCCAGGCCTACCGCAGCTTTAGCCCGAACACCCCGAGCAATCTGCTGTTGGACAAACCGGTCAACGGGCCGCTGTCGAGCAAGTTCGGCG
This sequence comes from Pseudomonas sp. PME37.24/025, assembly GCF_055556615.1. Lineage (NCBI taxonomy): Bacteria > Pseudomonadati > Pseudomonadota > Gammaproteobacteria > Pseudomonadales > Pseudomonadaceae > Pseudomonas > Pseudomonas sp. PME37.24/025. The sequence goes on along the minus strand of NZ_JBVHNK010000016.1, from coordinate 124,415 downwards.
TGCGCCGCTTTTTCAATGGCGAAGAACGCAATCCACACGCAGGCCTCGACTTCGCGGTGCCTGCCGGTACGCCGATCAAAACCCCGGCCGCCGGCAAGGTGATCCTGATCGGTAACTACTTCTTCAACGGCAATACGGTATTCGTCGACCACGGCCAGGGCTTTATCAGCATGTTCTGCCACATGTCGAAGATCGATGTGAAGGTTGGCCAGCAATTGGCGCGTGGTGGCGTGGTCGGGAAAGTCGGCTCCACCGGGCGCGCGACCGGGCCGCATATGCATTGGAACATCAGCTTGAATGATGCGCGGGTGGATCCGGCGATTTTTATTGGGGCGTTTCAGCCTTAAATAGCTGGTGAGGCTACCGGCCTCTATCGCGGGCAAGCCACGCTCCCACAGTTTCTGTGTCGTACACAAAATCTGTGAACGACACAGAAACTGTGGGAGCGTGGCTTGCCCGCGAAGGCAATGTCACAGGCGCCGCTTATTCCGCCTCAAGGTCCTCAATCCCGTGGACCGCCCTGTGCGCCAGACACTCTTTGATCCAGCTCTGGGTTTCCTCCGAGAAACCAGCCAATTCTGCAGATGTGATCAGCTCATGAGTACACAGCCCCAGTAAATGAGCAGGCGCCTCATTGCGTGAGTGACTGAAAACGCCAAACGCCCAATACAGCTCCTGCTGACCGGCCTTCAGCCTTTCTTCACTGGCTTCAATACGTTCATAAGGCGCCAGGCTTTTATCCAGCACCGTACGCTCGACCTCCTCCATGATCCGGATACACATCCGCTCATGGGCTACCGGACGCAATGCGCTATAGAGCTTCCAATCCGACTCGTTCATTGCCAACTCCTGCTTTCTGGTCGCCTGGTTGAGGCTTTAAGAATAGCTGCGTCGACCGAACTGCAATCGCCAACCGTCAATTGCGCATCGCTCAAACCTCACGCAAGCATCAATACAATGAGCGCCAACAAGAGCAATAAAATCTCGATAAATCGGCCTTTTCGAGTATTCCTCTCAATTTTTTTCGACTGCTTGCCATCCTTTCCCCCCGCGGTTAGGGTTGAAGGCATGAAAACCTCTCACACCCTCATTCAGCTTCGCCAGCACCGCAGCCTGTGCCTCGTCAGCGCACGACTGCCAGGCTGAATCGCGGTGCCTCGTCTTACGCTTTACCCCCAGAACATTTGATCCACCGGCAGGCCGCCTTTTTTCGGCCCACACAATAAGGATTTCCCGATGAGCATGCTCAAAGACCCGTCTTCGAAATACCGCGCGTTCCCGACCATCGACATCCCGGACCGCACCTGGCCATCGAAGACCATCACCGCAGCGCCGATCTGGTGCAGCTCGGACCTTCGTGACGGCAACCAGTCGCTGATCGAGCCCATGGACGCGGTCAAGAAGCTGCGTTTCTGGAAAACTCTGGTGCAAGTCGGTGTGAAAGAAATCGAAGCCTCGTTCCCGGCCGCCTCGCAGACTGACTTCGACTTCGTGCGTACCCTGATCGAAGACGGCCACATCCCGGACGACACCACCATTCAGGTGCTGACCCAGGGCCGTGAAGACTTGATCGCACGTACCTTCGAATCCCTGCGCGGTGCCAAGAAAGCCATCGTTCACCTGTACAACGCGACCTCCCCTTCCTTCCGCCGCATTGTCTTCAACCAGGACAAGGACGGGATCAAGGCCATCGCCGTGAACGCCGCCAAACTGTTCGTCAAATACGCCGCCCAGCAGCCGGAAACCGAGTGGACTTTCGAGTACTCGCCAGAAACCTTCAGCGCCACCGAACTGGAATTCGCCAAGGAAGTCTGCGACGCGGTGATCGAAGTGTGGAACCCGACGCCTGAGCACAAGGTGATCCTCAACCTGCCTGCCACCGTCGAATGCGCCACCCCGAACATCTATGCCGACCAGATCGAATGGTTCGGCCGCCACATCAACCGTCGTGACAGCGTGATCATCAGCCTGCACACCCACAACGACCGTGGCACTGGCGTAGCCGCCACCGAGCTGGGCCTGATGGCCGGCGCCGACCGTGTCGAAGGCTGCCTGTTCGGCAACGGCGAGCGGACCGGTAACGTCGACCTGGTGACCGTGGCATTGAACCTCTACACCCAGGGCATCCACCCTGAACTGGACTTTTCCGATATCGACGGCGTGCGCAAAGTCGTCGAAGAATGCAACCAGATCCAGGTGCACCCACGTCACCCGTATGTCGGCGATCTGGTTCACACCGCGTTCTCCGGCTCCCACCAGGATGCAATCCGCAAAGGCTTCGCCCAGCAGCAACCGGACGCCCTGTGGGAAGTGCCGTACTTGCCGATCGACCCGGCCGACATCGGCCGCAGCTACGAGGCGGTGATTCGCGTCAACAGCCAGTCGGGCAAGGGCGGTATCGCTTATCTGCTGGAACAGGAATACGGCATCAACTTGCCGCGCCGCATGCAGATCGAGTTCAGCCAGGTCGTGCAGCGTGAAACTGATCGCCTGGGCCTGGAGATGACAGCCCAGCAGATCCACGCATTGCTGCACAGCGAGTACTTGCAGGCCAACACCCCGTATGCGCTGGTCAGCCATCGCTTGCAGGAAGAAAACGGTCACAGCGCCGTGGAAGTGGAAGTCTCCAGCAAAGGTCAGGGCGAAACCAACCTGCACTGGCGTGGCAAAGGCAACGGCGCCCTGGAAGCGCTGGTGGCCGGTCTGCCGATTCCGGTGGAAATCATGGACTACAACGAACACGCCATCGGCGCGGGCACCAATGCCAAGGCTGCGGCCTACATTGAACTGCGGGTGAATGGTGAGCGTGCGGTGCACGGCGTCGGTATCGATGAAAACATCACCACCGCCAGCTTCAAGGCCCTGTTTAGTGCGCTGAACCGCTCCCTGAGCCAGCCGGAAGCGAAAGCGGCGTAAACCTCCACTGCAATGCAAAAGGCCCCGGGGTGTGAATCTCGGGGCCTTTTTGTTTGCCTGTATTTTTTGTGTCGCCTGTCATGGCCTCATCGCGAGCAGGCTCGCTCCCACATTGGATTTTGGGTGAACACAAAATTGGGGGTTCACACGATCTACTGTGGGAGCGAGCCTGCTCGCGATGACGGCAGATCAGACAGCGAAAATCTCAGGTGAACTCGAAGGTATCCGCATCCAGATTCGCCGGGAACCGTGCGCGATAGGCCGCCAGCTCCGCCGCGTCCAGAACGACCTTGAAGACCCCATCGGCATCGCCTGCGCTGAGCAACGTCTCACCCTGAAAATCCAGCACCTGACTGTCACCGGTATACGCAAAGCCTTTGCCATCGGTACCGATGCGGTTCACCGCCGCCACATAGCAGAGGTTTTCGATCCCCCGGGCCGGCAGCAAACGGTTCCAGTGCTGACGCCGGGCGCCTGGCCAATTGGCGGTGTACAACAGCAAATCGGTATCTTGCGGGTCGCGGCTCCAGACCGGGAAACGCAGGTCGTAGCAAATCAGCGGCCGTACTCGCCAACCCTTCAATTCGAACTGCACTTGACGCTCGCCCGGGGTGAAATGGTTGTGCTCGCCCGCCATGCGAAACAGGTGGCGCTTGTCGTAGTGCCACACCTCCCCGTCCGGCCGCGCCCACAACAGACGATTGCGATGGCTGCCGTCAGCCACCTGGACGATGATGCTGCCGGTAATCACCGCGTCCAGTTTCGCCGCCTGAACCCGCAACCATTTACTGGTAGGGCCGTTTTCCGGCTCGGCGAGGGTTTCCGATTCCATGGAGAAACCGGTGGTGAACATCTCCGGCAGGATGACCAGATCTGCGCCGCGAGCCTGTTCCAGCAAGGGCTCGAAATGCTGCAGATTGGCCTGACGATCATGCCAGGCCAGGGTGGTCTGGATCAGCGCGACATTCAGATTGGGCAGAGCACTCAGATCACGCATAGTTTTGCCGCTGCTTCGCGCAGGGTCTCCTCGCGTTTGGCAAAGCACAGGCGCACCAGGCGCTGGCCTTCGGGTGGCGTCTGATAGAACACCGAGATCGGGATGCTCGCGACGCCATGTTCGCGGGTCATCCACAGCGCCATCTCGACGTCATTGAGGTCCGGGCGAATCTGCGAGTAATCGACCAACTGGAAGTAAGTACCGGCCACGCGAGTAAAACTGAAGCGTGACGGCGTCAGCAGATCGCAGAACAGATCGCGCTTGGCCTGATAGAAGTCCGGCAACTCTTCGACGTGTTCCGGGTGTTCGGCCATGTAATCGGCCAACGCGTATTGCAACGGTGTCACGCCGCAGAAACTGACGTACTGGTGAACCTTGCGCAGCTCCGCGGTAAGGGCTGGCGGCGCCACTACATAACCGGTTTTCCAACCGGTGACGTGGTAAGTCTTGCCGAATGAACTGACCACAAATGCGCGCTGATAGAGTTCTTCGTGGGCCAATACGCTGACGTGAGGCACGCCGTCGAACACCAGGTGTTCGTAGACTTCGTCGCTGATCACATAGATGTCGCGATCACGGATCAGCGCCGCCAGTTGATCCAGCTCGGCACGGCTGATCAGTGCGCCACTGGGGTTGTGCGGGGTGTTAAGAATGATCATCCGCGTACGCGGGCTCAGCGCCTCGGCAAGTTTCTGGAAGTCGATGCTGAAATCGTTGAGGCCCAGTTGCACATGCACGCAACGACCACCGGCCAGCTCCACCGAAGGTTCATAACTGTCATAGGCCGGATCAAACACGATGACTTCGTCACCGCCATGGATCACCGCCTGAATGGCGCAGAAGATCGCCTGAGTTGCGCCGGGGGTGACCGTCACTTCGCTGTCGGCATCGACATGGGCGCCGTAGCTGCGAGCGATCTTCGCCGCAATCTGCTGACGCAACACTGGCAGGCCAGTCATCGGCGAATACTGGTTGTGGCCACTGGCGATATGCCGACCGACTGCATCGCGCAGGGCCTGCGGGCCGTCGAAATCGGGAAACCCCTGAGACAGATTGATCGCCCCGGTTTGCGCCGCGAGCTGAGACATCTGCGTGAAGATGGTGATGCCGACATTCGGCAGCTTACTGGTGATCATCGATGATTCCCTGCGCTACACCCGGCTCTAACGGCGGCACGGGAGAGCTCGAGGATAGCCCAAACGGCGCCCATAAAAAAAGGGCGCCAACCGGCGCCCTTCTTCTAATACATTCACCGCAATACCTGTGGCGAGGGAGCTTGCTCCCGCTGGACCGCGAAGCGGTCCCAATATCCACAACCGAAGTCGTTCAGGCAGAACGCATCGGCTGATTTGCGACTGCTGCGCAGCCGAGCGGGAGCAAGCTCCCTCGCCACAACAAGCCCCTCCCAAAAAAGAGTGAGGTAGTGAATCAGCGCTTGTCGCGGCGCTTTTTGTCGGCCTTTTTGTGGTGCGACATCATGCGGCGCTTCTTGTTGACTTGGCGATCGGTCAGCGAGTTCTTGTTGCCTTCGTACGGGTTCTCGCCGCCTTTGAACTCGATGCGGATCGGCGTACCGACCAGCTTGAGCACACGACGGTAAGTGTTTTCCAGGTAACGGACGTAAGACTTCGGCACCTTCTCGATCTGGTTACCGTGGATCACGATGATCGGCGGGTTCGCGCCACCCAGGTGGGCATAACGCAGTTTGATCCGGCGGTTGTTGACCATCGGTGGCGCGTGCTCGCCGACCGCGTCTTCCAGAATCTGGGTCAGGCGGTTGGTCGGCCAGCGGGTGACCGCGGACTTGAACGAGTTCTGTACCGACGCGTAGAGGTTACCTACGCCAGTGCCGTGCAGGGCCGAGATGAAGTGGATATCGGCGAAATCGACGAAGAACAGTCGACGTTGCAGCTCGACCTTCACAAAGTCGCGCTCACTCGGCGTCATGCCGTCCCACTTGTTGATCGCGATGACCAACGCACGACCGGCTTCAAGGGCAAAGCCCAGCAGGTTGAGGTCGTGGTCAACCACACCTTCGCGGGCGTCCATCACGAAGATCACCACGTTGGCGTCTTTGATCGCTTGCAGGGTTTTGACCACGGAGAACTTTTCGACTTCTTCGTGGATCTTGCCGCGCTTGCGCACACCGGCGGTGTCGATCAGCGTGTACTTCTCGTCGTTACGCTCGAACGGGATGTAGATACTGTCGCGGGTGGTGCCGGGCTGGTCATAAACGATAACCCGGTCTTCACCGAGCATGCGGTTGACCAGGGTCGACTTGCCGACGTTCGGGCGGCCGATGATGGCGATCTTGATCCCGTCTTTTTCGCTTGGGCCAGGAATGCGCTTGGCTTCCTCACCTTCGGCAACGATCTCTTCTTCGCCTTCTTCCGGTTCTTCGTCGTCTTTCGGGAAGTCGCTCAAGGCGATTTCCAGCATCTGGGTGATGCCACGACCATGCGCACCGGCGATCGGAATCGCATGGCCCATGCCCAACGGAGCGAATTCAGCGCGGGCCATTTCAGGGTCGATGTTGTCGACCTTGTTGGCGACCACATAAGAACGCTTGTTACGCTTGCGCAAGTGCTCGGCGATCATCTGGTCGGCGGCGGTGAAACCGGCCTTGGCATCTACCAGGAACAGAACAACATCCGCTTCTTCAATGGCCAGCAGCGACTGCTCGGCCATTTTTTCGTCCATACCGTGCTCGTCACCGGAGATACCACCGGTGTCGACCAGAATGTAGGAACGCCCTTGCCACTTGGCCTCACCGTACTGGCGATCACGGGTCAGACCGGACAAGTCGCCGACGATGGCGTCGCGAGTCCTGGTCAGGCGGTTGAACAAGGTGGACTTGCCGACGTTCGGTCGGCCCACCAGGGCGATTACGGGAACCATGCGGCTCTCCACTTCGTTATTTCAGAAAATACAAAAGCCGCTGCGAGGCAGCGGCTGGTGCTCGGGGCAGCGCCTGTAAGCACTGCGAGCCCCGCAGAACGGGGCCGCTTGGGGGTTAAACCCCAAGCATAGTCTTTACTTAATGGTCAGGGCTTCCAGTTTGCCACTGTTGCCATACAGATAAATCGTGTCACCCACCACCAGCGGACGGGCACGCAGGCCGTCGCTGTCGATGCGCTCGCGGCCGACGAAACGACCGTCCACCTGACTCAGCAGGTGCAGGTAACCTTCCATATCACCGACTGCAACATAGCTGGAGAACACTTCCGGAGCCGACAGCTGACGGCGGGCCAGCGAGTCGTTGCTCCACAACGCAGTGGTAGAACGTTCGTCGACGCCTTCAACGGTGCCTGCAGACAAGCTCACGTAGACGCTGCCAAAACCCTGGGCAACGCCGGCATAGCTGGAAGCATCACGCTGCCAGAGCTGACGACCGCTTTCCAGGTCCAGTGCCGCGACACGCCCCTGGTAGCTGGCGACATACAGTGTACCGCCGGACAGCAGCAAGCCACCGTCGATATCGACCACACGCTCAAGCTCCGAACGACCTTGTGGAATCGCTACGCGCTGCTCCCAAACCGGCACGCCGTTGGAAACATCCAGAGCGACCACTTTACCAGTCGACAGACCAGCCACCGCGAGACGGTTGGTGACGATCGGTGCGCTGGTGCCGCGCAGGGTCAGAACCGCTGGCGTGCTGTCATACAACCAGCGCTGGTTGCCGGTAGCGGCATCCAGACCGATCAGACGGTCATCCTGGGTCTGAACCACAACAACGTCACCGTTGGTGGCCGGCGGCGCGAGCACTTCACTGGTCACGCGAGCGCGCCATTTCTCTTCACCGCTGCTGGCGTCCAGGGCAACGATTTCGCCCTTGAGCGTGCCGATCATGACCAGACCATAACCCACGCCAACGGCGCCGGAGACAGGCAGTTCGAGATCTTTCTTCCATTTGACGTCGCCATTGCTGCGATCCATCGCCATCACCACACCGGTGACGTCGGCGGCATAGATGGTATCGCCATCGATCGCCGGAACCAGCATGTTGTAGGTTTCGCCCTGACCGTCACCGATCGAACGACTCCACTGCTTTTGCAGAACCACTTCTTCTTTGAAGTCGGTCAACTCGGCCGGTGGCAATTCTTTTTTGCTGTTGCTGCTGCAACCCGCGGCCAATATGGCCAGAGCCAGCAATGCTGCATGTTTCCAACGGATCACGTCACGCATCCCCTTTGGCCAGGTCGTCCAGCTTGATTTGTAGGCCACCGACCGCCGCTTCATCCGACAGCGCCGCCTTGGCTTTTTGATACGCCGTGTTCGCTTCGTCGGTACGACCCAACTGCACCAGCAGGTCGCCTTTAAGTTCTTCGCGAGTAGCCAGGAAAGCCTTGTCGGCATCGCCTTCGAGCAATTTCAGGGCTTCATCGACCTTGTTCTGCGCGGCCAGTACCTGCGCCAGACGCTGACGAGCAATTTCGCCGAGTGCCGGGTTGGCCGGTTTGGCGACAATGGCTTTCAGCTCGCTGGCTGCGTCGTCCAGCTTGCCGCTGTCGACCGCGACTTTCGCCACGAACAGGCTGCCATATTGCGCATAAGCAGTGCCGCCGAACTCGCTGTTGAGTTTGCCAGCCAGATCCGAAACACGTGCAGCATCAGGCTTGCCATCAGGCGTCAGCGTGGTTTCGAGCAATTGCTGATAGAGAATCGAGGCGCCTTGCGACTGATTGCTCTGATACTTCTGAAAGGCCTGCCAGCCGAACACGATGACCAGCGCCAACAGGCCGCCAGTGACCAGGGGCTTGCCGTTGCGTGTCCACCAGTCCTTCAACTCCGCCAGATGTTCGTCTTCGGTACTCGACACCCCAATACTCCTTAATCGCTAAATCGGCTGTTTGACAGCTTCAACCCTGCACGACGCAGGTGGCCAGGTGTGCAGCAAGCGCATCCCAGGCAATGCTTTGTTGTTCGCCCTGGCCACGCAGGGGTTTGAAACCTACCACTTGCTGGGCCATTTCGTCGTCACCGAGGATCAATGCGTACAGCGCACCGCTCTTGTCGGCTTTCTTGAACTGGCTTTTGAAGCTGCCGGCGCCGGCATTGACTTGCAGGCGCAGGTTGGGCAATTGATCACGAACACGCTCGCTCAAGGTCAGACCGGCCAACTCGGCGGCTTCACCGAAGGCGCAGAGGTAGACATCGACCTGACGGGAGATTTCTTCGGGAATCTGCTCCAGGGTTTCAAGCAGCAGCACCAGACGCTCGATGCCCATGGCGAAGCCAACGCCCGTGGTCGGCTTACCGCCCATTTGCTCCACCAGACCGTCGTAACGACCACCGGCACACACGGTGCCCTGGGCGCCCAGCTTGTCGGTGACCCATTCGAAAACGGTCTTGCTGTAGTAATCCAGCCCGCGAACCAGCTTCGGGTTGATTACGTAAGGAATGCCGGCGGCGTCCAGACGAGCCTTGAGGCCCTCGAAATGCACGCGGGACTCTTCGTCGAGGTAGTCGGCCATCTTTGGCGCGTCGGCCAACGCCGCTTGAGTGTCGGGGTTCTTGGTATCCAGAACCCGCAGCGGGTTGGTCTTCAGACGGCGCTGGCTGTCTTCGTCCAGTTGATCCAGGCGAGCGGACAGGTATTCGACCAGTGCTTCACGATAACGACCACGGGACTCGCTGGTGCCCAGGCTGTTGAGTTCGAGTTTGACCGCATCGCGGATACCCAACTCGCCCCACAGGCGCCAGGTCAGCACGATCAGCTCGGCGTCGATGTCCGGACCGTCGAGGTTGAAGACTTCGCAACCGATCTGGTGGAACTGGCGATAACGACCTTTCTGTGGACGTTCGTGACGGAACATCGGGCCGATGTACCAGAGTTTCTGCACTTGGCCGCCGCCGGTGATGCCGTGCTCGAGCACCGCACGCACGCAGGCCGCTGTGCCTTCAGGGCGCAGGGTCAGAGAATCGCCGTTGCGGTCGTCGAAGGTGTACATCTCTTTTTCGACGATGTCGGTCACTTCACCGATGGAGCGTTTGAACAGCTCGGTGAACTCGACGATCGGCATGCGAATTTGCTTGTAACCGTAGTTATCCAGCAAACGCGAAACAGTGCCCTCGAAATGACGCCATAGGGGAGTCTGTTCGGGCAGGATGTCGTTCATGCCACGAATGGCTTGCAGAGACTTGCTCACTTTAAATCCTTAAATTCGTTCGACTTAGCCGCGCGCAATGACTGCTGCGTCAGCTTCGACCTTTTCGGCCGCTTTCTGACGGATCAAGCGTTCAAGCTCATCCACCAGATTGTCATTCGTCAGTTTCTGCGACGGCTTGCCGTCGATGTAAATCAGGTTTGGTGTGCCGCCGGTCAAGCCGATATGGGCTTCCTTGGCTTCGCCCGGCCCGTTGACCACGCAACCGATTACCGCGACATCCAGCGGCACCAGCAGGTCTTCGAGGCGCCCTTCCAGCTCGTTCATGGTTTTGACCACATCGAAGTTCTGTCGCGAGCAGCTCGGGCAGGCGATGAAGTTGATGCCACGGGAACGCAGGTGCAGGGACTTGAGAATGTCGTAGCCGACTTTCACTTCCTCGACCGGGTCGGCCGCCAACGAGATGCGAATAGTATCGCCAATCCCTTCGGCGAGCAGCATACCGAGGCCCACGGCAGATTTCACCGTGCCTGAGCGCAAACCACCGGCTTCGGTAATACCCAAGTGCAGCGGCTGGACGATTTCCTTGGCCAGCAAGCGGTAGGCGGCGACGGCCATGAACACGTCGGAAGCTTTCACGCTGACCTTGAAGTCCTGGAAATTCAGGCGCTCGAGGTGCTCAACGTGACGCAAGGCGGACTCGACCAGCGCAGCTGGAGTCGGCTCGCCATATTTCTTTTGCAGGTCTTTTTCCAGGGAACCGGCGTTGACGCCGATGCGGATCGGAATCCCGCGATCACGGGCGGCATCGACCACCGCACGCACGCGGTCTTCACGACCGATGTTGCCCGGGTTGATCCGCAGGCAATCGACGCCCAGTTCGGCTACGCGCAAAGCGATCTTGTAGTCGAAGTGGATGTCGGCCACCAATGGCACTTTGACCAACTGCTTGATCTTGCCGAAGGCTTCGGCGGCGTCCATGTCCGGCACGGAAATCCGCACTATATCGACGCCAGCGGCTTCCAGACGATTGATCTGGGCCACGGTGGCGGCCACGTCATTAGTGTCGCTGTTGGTCATGCTCTGCACAGCGATAGGCGCATCGCCGCCCACGGGCACGTTGCCGACCCAGATCTTGCGGGATTCGCGACGTTTGATTGGAGATTCGCCGTGCATGACTTATTGACCCAACTTCAGGCGAGCAGTCTCGCCACTGGTGAACGGAGCGACATCAACCACCTGCCCGTTGTAGCTGACCTGCGCGCCACGGGCGAAGCCCAGACGTACGGAAAAAGGTGGCTTGCCGCTGACAGTAACATTTTCGCCTTTACGCTTGAGACCACTCAACAGCACCTTGCCGGTGCCATCAGTCACTTGCGTCCAGCAATCGGCAGTGAATTGCAGTTGAACCTGGCCTTGGCCGGCCACCGGAGTTGCCGGAGCTGAAGCCGGGGCAGTCGGAGCAATCGGGGCTGTGATAACCGGTGCCGGTACAGCGGGAACAGCCGGGGCTGGTGTCGCCGGTGTCGCAACAACCGGAGCAGTGCTGTGGGCCGCAGCCGCAGGCGTTACTGCTGGAGCCGCTGGCGCTGGAACCGGTGCGCTCGTTTCGGCACTGACTGGCTCTTCGGCCGAAGTTTCGGCTTGAGGCAGCGCAAGAGGCGTTTCACCTTCAGCCTGACCTTGTGCAACGGCCTGATCTTCCGGCTCGTCCAGTGGATGAATCTGAGTGGTGCCGTCGGCGCCTTCGACTTCAACGTGTTCGGGAGCCAGGCCAACCAGGTCCTTGGTGCGCAATGAGGTTTGATCCTGCCACCAGACAAAACCACCGCCAATCACCGCGAGCAGCAACAGCAGGCTGACAATTCGCAAAATGGTGTGAGAAACCCGAACCGGCTCTTCGATACGACCCAGGCTGTGGACGTTGCTGCCCTGGGAGTCGGTACCGGTAGATTGGTCGAACTGCTGGACCAGAACGGTTTGGTCCATGCCGAGCAATTTGGCATACGCGCGAATATAGCCACGAGCAAAGGTATGCCCAGGCAGCTTGTCGAAAGCGCCGGCTTCCAGGTTACTCAGGGAATTGACGGTGAGGTTGAGCTTGAGGGCCACTTCGGCCAGCGACCAGCCATTGCTTTCGCGGGCCTGGCGCAAAGTCTCACCGGGGTTAACGCGATTCGCTGCTACAACTTCGGGATGCGCCGCTTTCATCATTGCTCCGACAGGTATTGCTGATATTCCGGCGTACCGGGATAGAGTCGTTTTAATTGCAGGCCAAAACTGGCGGCCTTGTCGCGATCTTCGAACACTTTTGCCAGCCGAACGCCGAGCAACAGACTACGTGCATTTTGTTCGGTGAGCAGGCTAAAACGGTCGTAATAGTCACGCGCGGGCACATAATGCCTGTCTTCGTAAGACAACTCAGCCATTTCCAGCAATGCACGTGGCTGTTGGCGATTCAAACGCAGGGCTTTTTCCAGTTGCTGGCGGGCCAGATCACGCTGGCCAAGCTTTGAAGCGGTCATGCCCAGGTTTTCGAAAACCCGTGAACGCTCAGGATACAGGGTATCGGCGGCGGCCTGTTCGAAGCGCTCGTACGCCTCTTTGTAACGTTTCTCTTCGAAAAGAAAACTGCCGTAGTTATTCAGGATTCGCGCATCGGCGGGGCGAGAAGACAACGCTTTGCGAAAATGCTGATCGGCCAGTTCGGGTTCCATCTCGGCCTGGAACACCAGCCCCAGGGCCGCGTTGGCGTCAGGATCCGAGCTATCCAGGTCCAAAGCCTTCTTCAACGGGACTTTGGCGCGCTCGGTCATGCCTTGCTGCAGATACCCCAGGCCCAGCTGCACGTAAGCGGCACGCGCTTCATCACGGCCCTTGCTGGTCTTCATCGGGTTGAAATCGCCCGACAGGACACAACCAGCACAGAGGCTGGCCAACAGCACAAGCAGCGCGAAGCGCAGGGACATAGAGATCCTCTCTTAATTATTGTTCGCGGCGTTTGTCGCGATATCGTTTTCGGCGCTCAACTCGCGCACGGCGATATAACGTTCGCTGCGACGGGTGCGATCCAGCACCTGCCCTACCAATTGGCCACACGCGGCATCGATGTCTTCACCGCGGGTGGTGCGTACGGTGACATTGAAGCCTGCATGGTGAAGCTGATCCTGGAAACGGCGAATCGCGTTATTGCTCGGACGTTCGTAACCGGAATGCGGGAACGGGTTGAACGGAATCAGATTGATCTTGCACGGAATGTTCTTGAGCAACTCGATCATCTCAACGGCATGTTCAACCTTGTCGTTGATGTCCTTGAGCAAGGTGTACTCGATGGTCAGCACGCGTTTTTCGCCCAGGGACGACATATAGCGCTGGCACGACTCGAGCAGCATCTTAAGCGGATATTTCTTGTTGATCGGCACCAATTGGTTACGCAATGCGTCATTTGGTGCGTGCAGCGACAACGCCAGGGACACGTCGATGTGCTTGGACAGCTCATCGATCATCGGCACCACGCCCGAAGTGGACAGGGTCACGCGGCGCTTGGAGATCCCGTAGCCCAGGTCATCCATCATCAGATGCATGGCGGCCACGACGTTATCGAAGTTCAGCAGCGGCTCACCCATGCCCATCATCACCACGTTGGTGATGGCACGATCGGCGGTCGCCGGGATGCTGCCGAACGATTTATTGGCAATCCACACCTGACCGATCACTTCGGCGGCGGTGAGGTTGCTGTTGAAACCTTGCTTGCCGGTGGAGCAGAAACTGCAATCCAGGGCACAGCCTGCCTGGGACGAAACGCACAAAGTGCCGCGTTTGCCCTGGGGAATGTACACGGTCTCGACGCAGCTGCCGGACGCCACACGAACCACCCACTTGCGGGTGCCGTCGGTGGAGATGTCCTCGCTGACAACTTCAGGACCACGAACCTCGGCAATAGCCTTGAGCTTGTCGCGCAAGGCCTTGCTGACGTTCGTCATGGCGTCGAAATCATCGACGCCAAGGTGGTGAATCCATTTCATTACCTGACCGGCACGGAAACGCTTCTCCCCGATTGAGTCGAAGAATTTTTCCATTTCCTGTTGAGTCAGACCCAGCAGGTTGGTTTTTACAGTCGATGTAGTCATGGATTCACCTTCACTCTTAAGCCAATGCTTAGCGAGTGGTTACTTCAGTAGCTGCGAAGAAGTACGAGATTTCGCGAGCAGCAGCGGCTTCGGAGTCCGAACCGTGTACAGCGTTGGCGTCGATGGAATCAGCGAAGTCAGCGCGGATGGTGCCGGCAGCAGCTTCTTTAGGGTTGGTAGCGCCCATCAGCTCACGGTTCAGAGCGATAGCGTTTTCGCCTTCCAGAACCTGAACGACAACCGGACCGGAGATCATGAAAGCAACCAGGTCGCCGAAGAAACCACGAGCGCTGTGCTCAGCGTAGAAGCCTTCAGCTTCAGCTTTGGACAGTTGCTTCAGTTTCGAAGCTACAACGCGCAGGCCAGCTTTTTCGAAACGAGTGGTGATCTCGCCGATAACGTTTTTTGCAACAGCGTCAGGCTTGATGATGGAGAAAGTACGTTGAACAGCCATGGTGTAACTCCAGAAACGGTAATTTGCGAAAAATTAAACCCGCGAATTATACGCGGGTTCTTTGGTATTGCCTAACTGCGTACGGCGCAGACTCAGTCTGCTTCTTCGATCCAGGCGGCCTGAATGGCTTCAAGCACCTTCTCGCCACCGCGGGTCGGATCATCACTGAACTCCGGCAATGCCAGCACCCATTTGTGCAGATCGACGAAGTTCACGTAACGCGGGTCCACATCCGGCTTGGATTCAGCCAGTTGGATCGCGATTTCCAACACATCAACCCATTTCAGACTCATTTCAGTTCCTTGAATCAGTGCGGCGCTTCGGCCGCATGGTTGAGCGAGTATTTCGGAATTTCGACAGTCAGGTCTTCAGTCCCGACGATCGCCTGACAGCCTAGACGCGATTGCGCTTCCAGACCCCAGGCCCGATCAAGAAAGTCTTCCTCCAGCTCATCCGCCTCTTCCAGCGAGTCAAAGCCTTCGCGGATGATGCAATGGCAGGTAGTGCAAGCGCAGACGCCGCCACAGGCGCTTTCCATCTCGATATGGTGTTCGTGGGCCAGCTCGAGAATGGATATACCGGGCTCAGCCTCTACAACCATGCCTTCCGGGCAGAACTTCTCGTGTGGCAGAAAAATGACCTGCGGCATCAGTTATCCTCGATTTCATTCAGATTGCGCCCCGCCAGAGCGGCTTTCACCGTCGAGTCCAGTCGGCGGGCAGCAAAGGCATCAGTCACCTGCGACAGACGCTTGGTCTGCTGCTCGATGGCGTAACCATCGGTGCCTTTCATCAATTCGGTCAGTTCCTGCATCTGCAATTCGATGACCATGCGCTCTTCGGCGTCGAGCAAGCGTTCGCCGTCAACCTCCAGAGCGCCCTGCACCGCCTCGATCAGGCGCTGGGCATCGACTTGCTGCTCACGCAATACGCGGGCGACTTTGTCGTCGTTGGCGTGCTGGAACGAATCCTTGAGCATTTTGGCGATTTCGCCGTCGGTCAGGCCGTAGGAAGGTTTGACCTGGATGCTGGCTTCGACGCCCGAACCCAATTCGCGGGCCGAGACACTGAGCAGACCGTCGGCGTCGACCTGGAAGGTCACGCGAATCTTCGCCGCTCCGGCCACCATCGCCGGAATACCGCGCAATTCGAAGCGTGCCAGGGAGCGACAGTCGCTGATCAACTCACGCTCGCCCTGCAAGACGTGGATCGCCATGGCCGACTGGCCATCTTTATAAGTGGTGAAGTCCTGGGCCCGGGCGACGGGGATGGTGGTGTTGCGCGGAATCACCTTCTCCATCAGGCCGCCCATGGTTTCCAGCCCCAGGGACAACGGAATCACGTCGAGCAACAGCAGTTCGCCGCCGTCACGCTTGTTGCCGGCCAGGGTATCAGCCTGGATTGCGGCACCGATGGCGACGACTTGATCTGGATCGATTTCGGTCAGCGGTTCGCGACTGAAGGCGTGCGCAACAGCTTCGCGGACGCGAGGCACACGCGTCGAGCCGCCGACCATGACCACGGCGTGAACGTCTTCCAGCTCGATACCGGAATCACGCACAGCGCGGCGGCAGGCTTTCAGGCTGCGAGCAACCATCGGCTCGATCAGCGCATTGAAGGCTTCACGGGTCAACTCGGCCTTCCAGTCGCCATAAGCAACTTCGACAGACGAGCAATCGGTCAGGGCTTCTTTGGCCGCACACGCGGTTTGCAGCAGATTACGTTGCGTACCCGGATCGAGATCGGCCGACAGACCGGCGCTCTCAATGATCCAGCCAGCAATAGCATGGTCAAAGTCATCGCCACCCAAGGCGCTGTCGCCGCCGGTAGCCAGCACTTCGAACACACCGCCGGTCAGGCGCAGAATCGAAATATCGAAGGTGCCGCCGCCCAAGTCATAAATCGCGACCAGGCCTTCGGCATGCTGATCCAGACCGTAAGCGACGGCCGCAGCGGTTGGCTCATTGAGCAAACGCAGCACGTTCAGACCGGCCAGCTTGGCCGCATCCTTGGTGGCTTGACGCTGAGCATCATCGAAATAGGCCGGAACGGTGATCACCGCGCCAACCAATTCGCCACCCAAGGTCGCTTCAGCGCGCTGGCGCAGCACCTTGAGGATATCGGCGGAGACTTCGACCGGGCTTTTCGGGCCTTGCACCGTGTCGATGAACGGCATGTGCGACTCGCCGTCGACAAAACGGTACGGCAGCTGATCGCCCAATTGCTTGACGTCGGACAGACCTCGACCCATCAAGCGCTTGACCGACAGCACAGTGTTCAAAGGATCGGACGCGGCGGCCAGTTTGGCCGACTCGCCGACTTCGACGCGATCGGCGTGATAGCGCACGGCAGACGGCAGGATGACCTGCCCTTGCGCGTCGGCCAGAGGCTCGGAAAGACCACTGCGCAATGCAGCGACCAGCGAATTGGTAGTGCCCAAGTCGATCCCCACAGCCAGACGACGCTGGTGCGGTTGAGGACTTTGGCCGGGTTCGGCGATCTGCAGTAGGGCCATCGTTATCAGGACTTATCTGTATATCAGGCGTGCGACCGGAGCGGCACTGGGTTAATCGTCGAGGCGCTCTTCTAACTGGCGCACTTCGTAGGTGAGCTTGTCGAGGAACTGCATGCGCCGCATCAGGCGTTCGGCCTGTTCACGTTGCGCTGCATCATCCCAACAGGCTGCGAAGCTTTCGTTCAGTTCATCCTGCGCGGTCTTCAGGCGACGCTTGAACACTGCAACACCCGCCAGGTCGGCGCTGTCTTGCAGGTCTTCGAGCTCTTCACGCAACTCCATCTGCTGCAGAAGAAACTCCGGATCATGCACCGTGACCTCCAACGGCAGCTCGCGACCGCCCATGGCGAGCAAGTAGCGCGCGCGTTTGGGGGGGCTTTTGAGCGTCTGGTAGGCCTCGTTGAGGCTCGCGGATTGCTCGAGCGCCAGCCGCTGCTCACGCTCGGAAGCGTCGGCAAAGCGGTCCGGATGAACACCGCGCGCCAACTCACGGTAGCGCGTGGCCAACTGATCGAGATTCAGACGGAAGCTCGGTTTCAGCTCAAATAAAGCGAAATGACAAGGAGTACCCACGCGCAGCCTCAGATGTTGAAGCTTTCGCCGCAGCCACATTCACCGCGTACGTTGGGGTTGTTGAACTTGAAGCCTTCGTTCAACCCTTCCTTGACGAAATCGAGTTCAGTGCCGTCCAGGTAGGCGAGGCTTTTCGGGTCGATAATCACTTTCTCGCCGTGACTTTCGAACACTTGATCCTCTGCCACCACCTCGTCGACAAACTCCAGCACGTAGGCAAGGCCGGAACAGCCTGTGGTGCGAACACCCAGACGAATCCCTTCACCTTTGCCGCGCCCGTTGAGGGAGCGTCGCACGTGTTGAGCAGCCGCTTCTGTCATGCTGATAGCCATCGGTGACTCCTTACTCGTCGCCAAATCTTGAAAGTCAGATCAAGCCTTTCTTCTGCTTGTAGTCGCGAACGGCCGCTTTGATAGCGTCTTCAGCAAGTACGGAGCAGTGAATTTTTACTGGCGGCAGAGCCAGTTCTTCGGCCAACTGAGTGTTCTTGATGGTCTCTGCTTCATCCAGAGTCTTGCCTTTCATCCACTCGGTCGCCAGGGAGCTGGAGGCGATTGCCGAACCGCAACCGTAAGTCTTGAACTTGGCGTCTTCGATGATGCCTTGTTCGTTGACCTTGATTTGCAGGCGCATCACATCGCCGCACGCCGGAGCGCCGACCATGCCGGTGCCGACATCAGGATCTTCCGCGTCCATCTTGCCGACGTTGCGCGGGTTCTCGTAGTGGTCGATGACCTTTTCGCTGTAAGCCATGATTCTTAATCCTCACTCATCAGAGAGTCGCTCTTAAGCCCTGCGAACCGTAGTTTTACAGGGCCGGTTTGCGGCGACTTGAAATCAGTGTGCCGCCCACTCGATTTTCGAAATGTCGACACCGTCTTTGTACATGTCCCACAGCGGCGACAGGGTGCGCAGCTTGGTAACGGCCTCGCAGACTTTCTGCGCGGCGTAGTCGATTTCTTCTTCGGTGGTGAAACGGCCGAAGGTGAAGCGAATCGAGCTGTGTGCCAGTTCGTCGTTGCGGCCCAGGGCGCGCAGTACGTACGAAGGCTCAAGCGACGCCGAGGTGCAGGCAGAACCGGACGAAACCGCCAGATCCTTGAGCGCCATGATCAGCGACTCGCCTTCAACGTAGTTGAAGCTCAGGTTCAGGTTGTGCGGTACGCGGGAGGTCATGCTGCCATTGACGTACAGCTCTTCGAGGCCTTCGACCTGCTTGAAGAAACGGTCGCTAAGGGCTTTGATGCGTACGTTCTCGGCAGCCATGTCTTCCCTGGCCACACGGAAAGCTTCGCCCATGCCCACGATCTGGTGGGTCGCCAGGGTGCCGGAGCGCATGCCACGTTCGTGACCGCCGCCATGCATGGTCGCTTCGATGCGAACACGCGGCTTGCGGCTGACGTACAGCGCGCCGATGCCTTTAGGACCGTAGGTTTTGTGGGCAGAGAACGACATCATATCGACTTTCAGTTTCGACAGGTCGATCTCGACCTTGCCGGTGGACTGAGCGGCGTCGACGTGGAACAGGATCCCCTTGGAGCGGGTCAGTTCGCCGATGGCGGCGATGTCGTTGATGGTGCCGATTTCGTTGTTCACGTGCATGATCGATACCAGGATGGTGTCGTCACGCAGGGCAGCTTCGACCATCTCTGGAGTCACCAGACCATCTTCGCGAGGGTCGAGGTAGGTCACTTCGAAACCTTCACGCTCCAGTTGGCGCATGGTGTCGAGGACAGCCTTGTGCTCAATCTTGGTGGTGATCAGGTGCTTGCCCTTGGTGGAGTAGAAATGCGCCGCACCCTTGATTGCCAGGTTGTCGGACTCGGTGGCACCGGAGGTCCAGACGATTTCACGCGGGTCGGCGTTAACCAGGTCAGCGACCTGACGACGAGCGTTCTCGACGGACTCTTCAGCTTTCCAGCCGAACACGTGGGAACGGGACGCCGGGTTACCGAAGTTTCCGTCGACCAGCAGGCATTCACTCATCTTTTGCGCGACACGTGGATCAACCGGGGTCGTCGCAGAGTAATCAAGGTAAATCGGCAATTTCATGGACTATCTCCTAAATCAGGCTGGCTGGCGTGCCGCTAGCTCTTTGGCTGTCATTCGACGGCGGACGCTTCAATCTTGTCCAGGCGTGGCGCCTTGCTGTTGCAACGACGCTGGTCCTGACGCTGGGCTACTTCTTGCACCTCACGGCGAGTTACAAGGTCAGCCAAGCTGATACCGCTCAGAAATTCGTGAATCTGCAGGCTCAGATCGCACCACAAGTGGTGGGTCAGACAGGTGTCGCCGGAATGGCAATCGCCCTGGCCCTGGCATTTGGTTGCATCGACCGATTCGTTGACCGCATCGATCACCTGGGCGACCTGAATCCCCTGCATGTCGCGGGACAGCTGGTAACCACCGCCTGGACCGCGAACACTGGACACCAGATTGCTGCGGCGCAATTTGGCAAAAAGCTGCTCGAGGTAGGACAGGGAGATGCCTTGGCGCTCGGAGATATCGGCCAGGGACACCGGCCCGTGCTGCGCGTGCAACGCCAGGTCAAGCATGGCGGTCACGGCGTATCGGCCTTTTGTAGTCAGTCGCATGGACAATTACCACGGAGTTCGGAATGGGGCGAGTATGCAATTCCCGAGTATTTAAGTCAACTATAAGACCTAGTGCTTTAGTCAGGTTTACCCGCAAAAGAGCGCGCGCATCATAACAAAGGCCGGCCATTAACAGCCAGCAGTACCGAGTTATCGTTCATCGCGGGCAAGCCCGCTCCCACATGGATTTACGCCATGCACACCATCAAGGGCATACACAAACCCTGTGGGAGCGGGCTTGCCCGCGATGAAGCCAACTTGGCCTAGCCGGCCTGGCTCTGATCTTTGTCCTTCACACAGGCAAAGTCTTCTTCGCGCAGTTCAGGCAGATCTTTCGCACAGTAATTGCTACCCAGATCCTTCAGCGCCCCGCACATCCCTTCAAGGCGACCATCTACAGCCTGCAGATGATCGAGCAACTGGTTAATGGCTCGAGCCACCGGGTCCGGCATGTCTTCACCGACACCGTAGGCATCGAAACCAATCTTCTCGGCCATGGCCTTGCGCTTGGCATCCTGCTCGTCATCGGACTTGACGATGATCCGCCCCGGAATCCCCACCACTGTCGCCCCGGGCGGAACCGCCTTGGTGACCACGGCATTGGAACCCACCTTGGCCCCGGCACCAACAGTGAACGGGCCGAGCACCTTGGCGCCCGCCCCGACCACCACGCCATCCTCCAAAGTCGGATGACGCTTGCCCTTGTTCCAGCTGGTGCCGCCAAGAGTTACACCCTGATACAGGGTGACGTCGTTGCCGATCTCGGCAGTCTCACCGATAACGATGCCCATGCCATGATCGATAAAGAAGCGACGGCCGACCTTGGCACCCGGATGAATCTCGATCCCGGTCAACCAGCGACCGAAGTTCGATACCAACCGCGCCAGCCACTTCCAGCCCATACCCCACAACGCTGACGACAGGCGATGGATCCAGATGGCGTGCATGCCCGGGTAGCACGTCAGAACCTCAAAAGCATTACGCGCCGCCGGGTCACGATGGAAAACACTTTGGATATCTTCACGCAAACGCTCGAACATCATTAATCCTTCCGCTTTAGAAGCTCGCCACGGGCCGCTTTCTGGGTTTCCGTGAGGATGCCACGCAATATATTCATTTCCGCCCGGCTAACCGAGCTGCGTCCGTACAACCGGCGCAGACGCGCCATCAAGTGCCGTGGTTTTTCCGGGTCGAGAAACTCGATGGCCACCAGCGTTTGCTCGAGGTGCTCATAGAATCGCTCCAGCTCATCCATGGTCGCCAGCTCACCACTTTTGGTGGACGCCACTTCATCCTTCTCGACCTTGCTCGGCTGACCCGCGGCCGCCAACCAGGACATCCGCACTTCATAGCTCAACACCTGCACCGCCGCCCCAAGGTTCAGCGAACTGAACTCAGGGTCTGATGGGATGTGCACGTGATAATGACATCGCTGCAGCTCTTCATTGGTCAGGCCGGAGTCTTCACGACCGAACACCAATGCGATCTCGGCACCCTGCTCCGCCTCCTCGACCACCTTTACACCGCATTCGCGGGGATCGAGCAATGGCCAGGGAATCCGACGATCACGGGCACTGGTACCAAGCACCAGATTGCAGCCGACCAAGGCATCTTCCAGAGTGGCGACGACCTGAGCGTTTTCAAGGATGTCACCCGCGCCGGACGCACGCGCATCGGCCTCGTGATGCGGGAACAACCGCGGCTCGACCAGCACCAGCCGCGACAGCCCCATGTTCTTCATGGCACGCGCAGCCCCGCCGATATTTCCGGGGTGGCTGGTATTGACCAGGACGACACGAATGTTTTGCAGCAAGGGAGGCGCTCTCGAACACTTTAATAGGGAGCAGAATCTTACAGTTCATCAGGGTGTCCCGCCTCAAAAATAACTCACTTTTGATGGCATTCAATATTGGTATGCTGCGTTGCCACCTCCGCCCATAACAAGCTACGAGCCAGCGCGGCGCCTTGCCTGCCAACATAGACCACTCGTCAAAATATGAACGTATTTACGAGGCGGGACACACCGTTAAGCCATGAAAGCGAACACCGACCTTCACCTGTAGAAACTTTCTGATAGAATGCCCGGCTTTCTTTAACAACCTTAGGTGACACATCCATGCAGCCCATGCTGAATATCGCGCTGCGCGCCGCCCGCAGCGCCAGTGAATTGATTTTCCGCTCCATCGAGCGCCTGGATACCATCAAGGTCGACGAAAAAGACGCCAAGGATTACGTATCCGAGGTGGATCGCGCCGCCGAACAGAAAATCATCGATGCGCTGCGCAAGGCTTACCCTAATCACTCGATCATGGGTGAAGAAACCGGCATGCACGCCGGCAGCGGCATCGAAGGCGAAGAGTACCTGTGGATCATCGATCCGCTGGACGGCACCACCAACTTCCTGCGCGGCATTCCTCACTTCGCTGTCAGCATCGCCTGCAAATACCGCGGTCGCCTGGAGCACGCTGTTGTTCTGGACCCGGTTCGCCAGGAAGAATTCACCGCCAGCCGTGGTCGCGGCGCCCAACTGAACGGTCGCCGCCTGCGCGTCAGCGGCCGCACCAGCCTGGACGGCGCCCTGCTGGGTACCGGCTTCCCGTTCCGCGATGACCAAATGGACAACCTCGACAACTACCTGGGCATGTTCCGCGCCCTGGTTGGCCAGACCGCCGGCATCCGCCGCGCTGGCGCAGCGAGCCTGGACCTGGCCTACGTGGCCGCCGGCCGTTTCGATGCGTTCTGGGAGTCAGGCCTGTCCGAGTGGGACATGGCTGCAGGCGCCTTGCTGATCCAGGAAGCTGGCGGCTTGGTGAGCGACTTCACCGGCGGTCACGATTTCCTTGAGAAAGGCCACATCGTCGCCGGCAACACCAAGTGCTTCAAGGCAGTACTGACGGCGATCCAGCCGCACCTGCCAGCTTCGCTGAAGCGCTAAACGCAAAAGCACCTCAAGAAAAACGCCCCGACCTGTTCGGGGCGTTTTTTTTTGCGCAAAAAAATCCCCCAACGCCCCCCCCCCTGTGGGAGCGGCGGTGCGGCGATCCGACTTGCCCGCGAAGGCGGCGCACCAGACAACATCAATGTCGACTGACACACCCTCTTCACGGACAAGCCCCACTCCGACAGGTTCCGCACCAAAAACGAAAAATGCCCCGTATCTTTCGATACGAGGCATTTTCTTGAATCGCCAACCTAAACAGGCTGGCGTTTCGGCATCGGAAGCTGGACTTAAGCCAGTTTTTCCTTGATGCGAGCTGCTTTACCAGACAGGTCACGCAGGTAGTACAGCTTGGCTTTACGTACGTCACCGCGACGTTTAACGGCCATGCTGTCGATTTGCGGGCTGTAGGTCTGGAAAGTACGCTCTACGCCAACACCGTTGGAGATTTTACGAACGGTGAAAGCACTGTTTACGCCGCGGTTACGCTTGGCGATAACTACGCCTTCGAACGCTTGCAGACGCGAACGATCGCCTTCCTTCACTTTCACCTGAACGACAATGGTGTCGCCCGGGGCAAAGGTAGGGATCTCTTTGGTCATCTGCTCTGCTTCGAGTGCAAGGATGATTTTGTTAGTCATGCTGTGCTCCTAAGGTAAATCGTCGGATCTACCATCGATACGTTGTTAACTATCGTCCCGCTCGCGGATGTATTCCTCGAGCAGCTTCTTCTCTTCTCCAGAAAGCGAGCGGCTTTCCAGAAGATCGGCGCGTCGTTCAAAGGTCCTACCAAGGGACTGCTGTAAACGCCAACGCCGGATGTGCGCGTGATTGCCACTTAGCAATACGTCGGGAACACGCTGATCCGCATACACCTCCGGTCGGGTGTAGTGCGGGCAATCCAGCAAACCATCCGTAAAGGAATCTTCCTCGGCGGAGTCCGCATGCCCTAAAGCTCCAGGCAGCAGTCGTGTAACCGCATCGATCAGGACCATCGCCGGCAGCTCGCCGCCAGACAGTACATAGTCGCCAATCGACCACTCTTCATCGACATGAGCATCAATAAAACGCTCGTCAATGCCTTCATAGCGGCCGGCAATCAGGATCAATGCATCCAGATTCGCCAACTCGCGTACCGCCGACTGAGTCAGTTGACGGCCTTGGGGGGACAGGTAAATTACCTTCGCCGCCTCCCCGGCTGCTGCCTTGGCCTGAACCAGAGCATCTTCCAGGGGCTTGATCTTCATCACCATGCCCGGACCACCGCCAAATGGGCGATCATCCACAGTGTGATGTCGATCCGTCGTGTAGTCTCGCGGATTCCAACAGGTGAGCTGTAACAACCCCTGTTTCACCGCCCGACTGGTGATGCCGTACTCGCTGATGGCGGAGAACATCTCGGGAAACAAACTGATCACTTCTACGCGCAGATTAGCCACGCTTAGAAGTCCGCATCCCATTCCACCTTCATCTCGCCTGCGGCAAGGTCGACAGCCAACACGCATTGCTCCGTATAGGGCAACAGGCGTTCGCGATCATCCAGGCTGCCAGCGCAAGGCTTGACCACCATTACATCATTGGCGCCGGTTTCCAGAAGATGATCGATTTTCCCGAGCAATTGCCCGAGTTGATCAATAACCTTCAGACCTTCCAGCTGGTACCAGTAGTACTCGCCGTCGGTCAATTCAGGGAACAGGTTGCGCGGCACACAGATCTCATAACCAGCCAGAAGACGTGCTTCTTCACGATCATCAAGACCCTTGAGCTTTGCGACCAGGAACTTGTCGTTCCCACGTCCGCTGACCAGCTCAACCTGCTTCACATTGCCTTCGCGCTTGAGCGTCCAGGTTTTGTACTGCAACAGGTTTTCAGTCGGATCAGTAAAGGAATACACCTTCACTTCGCCGCGAACGCCATGAACAGAATAAATTTTGCCAATAACGATCAAATCATCGGCAACAGCTGGCGTCGCGCTCATATTGCTCAGGCCGCAGCCTTAGCAGATTCCTTCAACAACTGAGCAACGCGCTCAGAAGGTTGTGCACCAACGCTCAGCCAGTAGGCTACGCGCTCTTGGTTCACGGACAAACGAACTTCTTGACCACGAGCAACAGGGTTGAAGAAACCAACCTGTTCCTTGTGCGAACCGTCGCGCGGGTTGCGGCTGTCGGTTACGGTCAAGTGGTAAAACGGGCGCTTTTTGGAGCCGCCAAGGGCAAGACGGATTGTTAGCATGTGAACATCGTTCCTGTAGTCGGTGCTGCAAATCTAAAGGCACAGCGGGCATAGGTGCCCGAAAGGCCGCATATTCTAAGGAATATCCGGACTTTTGCAAATGTCTTTTTCCGGCGGCCTATCGGTCGCCATCCAGATTTGCTATAGAGCCGTCGTTGAAAACGGCCAGTCAGCTCCCGCCAAGTGCGGGTTTGCTGGAGATTCCACTTCCTTGTGGGCAGCGCCGACATGACTGCCGGCGCGAATTCTTTACATTTTCGGCATGCCGCCGCCGGGCAACATACCGCCCATGCCGCGCATCATTTTGGCCATTCCGCCTTTCGCGGAGAACTTTTTCATCATCTTCTGCATCTGCTTGTGCTGCTTGATCAAGCGACCGATGTCCTGCACCTGAGTGCCGGAACCCATGGCGATCCGGCGCTTGCGCGAACCGCTGATCAGCTCAGGGTCGCGGCGCTCGGCCGGGGTCATGGAGTTGATGATGGCTTCCATCTGCTTGAACTGCTTCTCTGCCGCGCCCTGGGCGTTGCCCATTTGCGCCAGATTCACGCCGCCGATGTTCGGCAGTTTGTCCATGAGGCCGCCGAGGCCGCCCATGTTCTTCATCTGTTGCAGCTGATCGCGGAAGTCTTCGAGGTCGAAACCCTTGCCCTTCTTCAGCTTCTTGGCCAGTTTATCGGCCTTGTCTTTGTCGAGGGTCTGTTCGGCCTGCTCAATCAGGCTGAGCACGTCGCCCATGCCGAGGATACGCGAAGCAATACGCTCAGGGTGGAACGGCTCGAGCGCTTCGCTCTTCTCGCCCATACCGATGAACTTGATCGGCTTGCCAGTGATGGCACGTACCGACAGCGCGGCACCGCCACGGGCATCGCCGTCGACCTTGGTCAGAATCACACCGGTGAGCGGCAGCGCATCGCCAAAGGCCTTGGCCGTGTTGGCGGCGTCCTGGCCGGTCATGGCATCGACCACGAACAGGGTTTCAACCGGATTGATCGCGGCGTGCAGCGCCTTGATCTCGCCCATCATCTCTTCGTCGATGTGCAGACGACCGGCGGTATCGACGATGACTACGTCGATGAATTTCAGTTTTGCTTCTTTAATAGCAGCTTGCGCGATGTCGACCGGCTTCTGGCTCAGGTCGGACGGGAAGAACGTAACGCCAACTTCACCCGCGAGCATTTCCAGCTGCTTGATCGCCGCCGGACGGTAAACGTCCGCGGACACGACCATGACCGACTTCTTCTTGCGCTCTTTAAGGAAGCGCGCGAGTTTGCCGGCGGTGGTGGTTTTACCCGCACCCTGCAAACCGGCCATCAACACGACAGCAGGAGGAACGGCGCTCAGGTTCAAGTCTTCGTTGGCCGCGCCCATCAGGCTTTCGAGTTCGGCCTGGACGATTTTCACGAAGGCCTGGCCCGGCGTCAGGCTGCGCGACACCTCGGTGCCAACAGCGCGTTCCTTGACCGAGTTGACGAAGTCTTTGACCACCGGCAAGGCGACGTCGGCTTCGAGCAACGCCATGCGCACTTCGCGCAGGGTGTCTTTGATGTTGTCTTCGGTCAGCTTGGCCTTGCCGGTGACATGGCGCAGCGTCTGCGAGAGACGGTCGGTTAAGTTTTCAAACATTGCGCGATCCTTTCAGGCCCTGTGTAGACCGGGATAATGGCGGCCCAGACCGGAATAAACATGTGCTCGGCGAGCCTGCGGCGTGGGCAGGTCGCGGATTATAGCGAAGACTGCGTCTGGCGGACACCTCGCCGTCAGGTTGCATGGTCTTTCGTGCCGTGGGGATTCTATGCCAAACTCAGCGCCTTTCGGGCTTGCCTAACAGGATTTATGCTCCCCTTGTCACCCAGTTTGCTTACCTCCCTCGCCGCCGCCTGCTTATACGCCGCTGCGACCCTTTATCAGGGCACTCGTCTGGCCACCGGCGCCAAGGCGAACAAACGCCTGCTAGTCACGCTCGGCGTGCTGGCCGTGCTGGCCCACAGCGTCAGCCTGATCACCTATCTGCTGACACCGATCGGCCTGGCCCTGGACTTTTTCAGCGCCGCCAGCCTGATCGCCGCGGCGGTCATCGCCCTGACCCTGCTGGCCTGCTCGCGGATTCCGGTGGAAAACCTGCTGCTATTGCTGTTCCCGCTGGGCGCCGCAACCGTGCTGCTGGCACAGTTCGCCCCCGCCGGCACGGTGCAGATCATTGACGAAGAACCAGGCATCCTCGCCCACATCCTCTTGTCGATCCTCGCTTACGGCATGTTCACCATCGCGGTGTTCCAGGCGTTGCTGCTGCTGGTTCAGGACCATCAGCTCAAACACAAGCATCCGTCCGGGCTGATCAAGAACTTCCCGCCACTGCAAACCATGGAGAGCCTGCTGTTTGGTTTTCTCTGGGCCGGCTGGAGCCTGCTGTCGTTGTCGCTGATCTCCGGCTGGCTGTTCGTCGAGAACCTGTTCGCCCAGCACCTGGTGCATAAAACCCTGCTGGCGTGCCTGGCCTGGATCGTGTTCAGCGTGCTGCTTTGGGGGCGCAACCGCCTCGGCTGGCGCGGACACAAAGCCATCCGCTGGACCCTTGCCGGTTTCTGCCTGCTGATGCTGGCGTATTTCGGCAGCAAGCTGGTCCGCGAATACATTCTGCATATCTGACGGGCGGCATTAATGGACGACTTGCCCATAGGGCCGATGCTCGCGGTGCTGGCCCTGCTGATTTTATGGTCGGGGCTGTTTACCGCCATCGAAATTGCACAACAGCAATTGCTGGCCCAGCGCACGGCCTCGCGCTCGAGCGACAAACCCATGGCCAAGCTGAGTTTCCCGCTCAGCAGCCTGATCCTCTGCAACACCTTGTGCCGCGCACTGGTGGTGGTCATCAGCACCTTGCTGGCGATTTTCACCTGGGCACAAAACGGTCCATGGATTGCCTGCCTCGGTGCCAGCGCGGTGTTGTTGGTGTTCGCCGACTACCTGCCGCGCACCCTTGCCGTGCGCTATCCGGATGCCGTCCTGACCCTGGGCAACACACTGCTCGGCATACCCTTGAAGATTGTCTACCCGGCGGCCTGGTTACTTAATGCCATCAGCCAACTGCTGATGCGACCATTCGCCCGCAAAATCAACGTGGTGCAGCAAAGCGAAGACGAGGCACCGGCAAATCGGCACGACGATCACGAACACGCAGCCAGTCGCCCGCATTTGCTGTCAGGTATCCACGCGCTGGATAACATCACGGTCAACGATATTCTGGTACCGCGCAGTGACGTCGACGGAATCAATCTGGACGATTCCCTCGAAGAAATCATCGAACAACTGCGCCATAACAGGCGCACCCGCCTGCCGGTATTCCACAGCGACATCAACCAGGTCGAAGCGGTGCTCAACACCCGACAGATCCGTCATTTGCTGCCCGATTCAAGTCTGACTCTGGAAGCGCTGCTGGCAGCCAGTCACGAACCGTACTTCGTACCGGAAAGCACGCCGTTACAGCTGCAATTGCTGAACTTCCACAAGCAGCAGCGGCGTTTGGGCATGGTGGTCGACGAATACGGAGAAGTGCTGGGCATCGTGACCCTGGAAGACATTCTCGAAGAAATCGTCGGAGAGTTCGAAAGCCAGCACAGCCTGGATAATCCACACATCCATCCGCAGGCCGATGGGCGCCTGGTCATCGAGGGTGCGGCGTCGATTCGTGAATTGAACAAAAGCCTTGGCTGGCACTTGCCCAGCGATGGCCCGAAAACCCTCAACGGGTTGGTGACCGAGGCGCTGGAAACGATTCCGGATAGCGCGGTTTGCCTGAAGATCGGGCGATACCGGCTGGAGATTCTGGAGACGGAAGACAATCGCGTCACGCGCGTGCTGATCTGGCATACCAGCTCAGTGCCTGCCCTTTCCAAAATCTGACGCGTTCCCCTGTGGCGAGGGAGCTTGCTCCCGCTGGACTGCGAAGCAGGCCCGATCACAGACAGCGCGATTATTCTGAAAGAATGCATTCAGCCGTTTGCGGCCGCTAC
Organism: Pseudomonas sp. PME37.24/025; assembly: GCF_055556615.1. Lineage (NCBI taxonomy): Bacteria > Pseudomonadati > Pseudomonadota > Gammaproteobacteria > Pseudomonadales > Pseudomonadaceae > Pseudomonas > Pseudomonas sp. PME37.24/025. The sequence continues at coordinate 94,944 of NZ_JBVHNK010000016.1, read as the reverse complement.
GCACCCGAGCGGGAGCAAGCTCCCTCGCCACAAAAGCCATCGCATCCTCCAAGCCGCTTGTTGAATCATTAGCCGCCTTCCTATAATCAAGCCGCTTACCCAAGCCCCCGCCGAACCACGTGCTTACCCCGCGCGCAGCAGGTTCCGGCCAGATCATCGACAATATCCGCACCACTGCGACGACTGTTCCTACCTTGAACAGCGACCGTATCTCAACCCACATCCCTGGGTATTCGACCATAATAATTCGCTCCACTGGGGCACATGACTGTCAGGGATTACCGCATGACGACCAGCACAACGTTCAGCGACACCGCGCCTGTCCAACCAACCAACTCCGCCACCCGAGTAGCCACCGCGAGTTTCATCGGCACAGCCATCGAGTTCTACGACTTCTACGTCTATGCCACGGCGGCGGCGCTGGTGATCGGGCCGGTGTTTTTTCCGCAGACCTCCGGCACCGCCCAAATGCTGTCGGCGTTCCTCACCTTCGGTATCGCCTTCCTTGCGCGACCACTGGGTTCGGCGCTGTTCGGCCACTTCGGTGACCGCATCGGGCGTAAATCGACACTGGTCGCCTCCCTGCTGCTGATGGGCGTGTGTACCACGCTGATCGGCGTGCTGCCGGGTTACGACAGCATTGGCGCCTGGGCGCCGATCCTGCTTTGCGTGCTGCGCTTCGGCCAGGGCCTGGGGTTGGGCGGTGAATGGGGCGGCGCCGCATTACTGGCCACGGAGAACGCGCCCAAAGGCAAGCGCGCCTGGTACGGCATGTTTCCGCAACTCGGTCCATCGATCGGGTTCCTGGCGGCCAACGGCCTGTTCCTGACCCTGGCCATGAGCCTGAACGACGAACAGTTCCGTTCGTGGGGCTGGCGGATTCCGTTCCTGCTCAGTGCCGTGCTGGTGATGGTGGGCTTGTACGTACGCCTCAAACTCCACGAAACCCCGGTGTTCGCCAACGCCATGGCGCGCCAGGAGCGGGTGAAGATCCCGTTGGTCGAGCTGTTCAGCCAATACTGGGCGCCGATGCTGCTGGGGGCCGGCTCGATGGTGGTGTGCTACGCGCTGTTCTACATCTCGACGGTGTTTTCGCTGAGTTATGGCGTGTCGACGCTCGGCTACACCCGGGAAACCTTCCTCGCTCTGTTGTGTTTCGCGGTGCTGTTCATGGCGGCCGCGACACCGCTGTCGGCTTGGGCGAGTGATCGCTTCGGGCGCAAACCGGTGCTGATCATCGGTGGCGTGCTGGCGATTCTGTCCGGATTCCTGATGGAACCGCTGCTGACCCAAGGCTCGACCTGGGGCGTGGCGCTGTTTCTGTGCATCGAACTGTTTCTGATGGGCGTGACGTTTGCGCCGATGGGCGCGCTGCTACCAGAGCTGTTTCCGACCCACGTACGCTATACCGGCGCATCGGCGGCCTACAACCTGGGCGGGATTGTCGGAGCCTCGGCGGCGCCGTTCTTTGCGCAGAAACTGGTGGCGATGGGCGGTTTGAGTTATGTCGGCGGGTATGTGTCGGGGGCGGCGGTGCTGAGCTTGATTGCGGTGCTGTGCCTGAAGGAGACGCGGCATAACGATTTGAATCGGGTGGTCTGATAGACCGCCATCGCGAGCAGGCTCGCTCCCACAGGGGACCACGCTCTGTCAGAAAGAATGCGGTTCAATGTGGGAGCGAGCCTGCTCGCGATAGGCGCGACTCGGTTTAGAGCTCTACAACAACAGCCTGAGAAGCTCGGGTCGCTTTAGCCCGTGCGCTCTCGATCGACTCATCACGCGCCAACGCCACACCCATCCGACGCTGGCCATTGACCTCAGGCTTGCCGAACAGACGCAATGCAGTATCCGGCTCACTCAGTGCAGCGCCCAAATTGGCGAATGCGGTTTGAGTCGACTGCCCTTCCACCAGAATCACCGCCGAAGCCGAAGGCCCGAACTGACGAATCAAGGGAATCGGCAGGCCCAGAATCGCCCGTGCGTGCAGCGCGAACTGCGACAGGTCCTGGGAAATCAGGGTCACCAGACCGGTGTCATGCGGGCGCGGCGAAACTTCGCTGAACCAGACCTGATCACCTTTGATGAACAGCTCGACGCCAAACAGACCGCGGCCACCCAAGGCTTCAGTCACGGATTTGGCAACGCGCTCGGATTCAGCCAGAGCAACCGGGCTCATCGCTTGTGGCTGCCAGGATTCCTGGTAGTCGCCCTTCTCCTGACGGTGGCCAACCGGCGCACAGAACGTAGTGCCGCCAACGTGACGCACGGTCAGCAAGGTGATTTCGTAGTCGAAGTCGATGAAGCCTTCGATGATCACGCGACCTTTACCGGCGCGGCCACCTTCTTGAGCGTAATCCCAGGCCTTGCGCACGTCATCGGCGCTGCGCAGCAGGCTCTGGCCTTTGCCCGAGGAACTCATGACCGGTTTGACCACGCATGGGAAACCCAGATTTTCGACAGCCTTGCTGTAGTCCTCGAAGGTATCGGCGAAGTGGTACGGCGACGTCGGCAGGCCCAGCTCTTCGGCGGCCAGACGACGGATGCCTTCGCGGTTCATGGTCAGCTGTGCGGCGCGAGCGGTCGGGATCACGGTGAAGCCTTCGGACTCCAGTTCTACCAGGGTCGCGGTGGCGATGGCTTCGATTTCCGGCACGATGAAGTCCGGCTTCTCGGCTTCGATCACTGCACGCAGGGCGGCGCCGTCGAGCATGTTGATCACATGGCTGCGATGGGCGACTTGCATGGCCGGCGCATTGGCGTAGCGATCGACAGCAATCACTTCAACGCCCAGGCGTTGCAGCTCGATCACCACTTCCTTGCCCAACTCACCACAGCCACACAGCAATACGCGGGTCGCGGTTGGCGACAATGGAGTTCCGATACGGGTCATCTCAGGTCCTCAAGAAGCGGATCATCGAGGGACGCGGTGCCTGGCACGCTTCCCATGGGGAGAAAGCGCGGCATTTTACATGAACCTGAGGGTTTGGCTTCAGCTGACGACGGCCTGATTACGCAAGCGCCAGGCCATGATCAGCCACACGACCGTCACACCTGCGAACTTCGAGCCCATGGCGGTGAGGATCACGGCCGGAGTGAAGGCATCGATCATGCCGAAGAAGATGAAGGTGTCCAGCGGGATGCTCAGCGCCGAACTTATCCACAGGCGATCGTGCAATGGACGCTTGGTGATGCTGAACACCAGCCAGTCGATGCACTCCGACACGGCGAATGCGATGGCACTGGCCAGGGCGATGGACGGATCGGAAGTGACATAGGACAGCACCAGCGCCACCAGCATCGCCGCGATCGCGCCGTGACCGAAGCGGGTTTGCACCATGTCGCGCAGGACGAACACCAGCCCACCCCAGGCCGACCAGATGATGTCCAGGTGCGGGGCGCTGGAAAAGGCGTAATTGATCAGCACGACGCTGCTGATGTAGGCGATCAGGAAGAGCATGGGGGCGGGGGGATACCTGTCAATTTGGTGCACAGGGTACTTCATCTTCAACGCACAGATCACCTGTGGCGAGGGGGCTTGCTCCCGCTGGGGTGCGTAGCGGCCCTGAAATCAGCGGCCGCGGTGTGTCAGATAGAACGTAGTCGGTTTGGGGGCTGCTTCGCAGCCCAGCGGGAGCAAGCTCCCTCGCCACAAAAACGCCAAACGACTCAGGATTTGGAAGGCAACATCCAGATCAACCCACTCGACTTCGCCCGCTCATGACACAACTCCAACACCTTGCGCCGTTCTGCGTTGTCCATCCGGCTCCAGCGGGTAATTTCTTCCACCGTGCGCTGACACCCGGTGCAAATGTCATCCTCATCCAGCGCACAAATGTTCACGCATGGCGATGGAACCGGTCGTTCAATGGTGCTCATTCTTCCTGCTCGACCAGATCGCGAGCATAACGCTGCGCGTTATGCACATAGTGCGCAGCGCTGGCTTCGAGCATCTTCTTTTGCGGCTCGGTCAACTCGCGCACCACCTTGCCCGGTGAGCCCATGACCAGCGAACCGTCTGGAATTTCCTTGCCTTCACCGATCAGCGAGTTGGCGCCGATGATGCAATTCTTGCCGATTTTCGCGCCGTTGAGGATCACCGCGTTGATGCCGATCAGGCTGTAATCGCCCACCGTGCAGCCGTGCAGCATGGCGTTGTGGCCGATGGTCACGCCGGTGCCAATGGTCAACGGGTAGCCCATGTCGGTGTGCATAACGGTGCCGTCCTGCACGTTGCTGTTCTTGCCGATCAGGATCAGTTCGTTGTCGCCACGCAACACAGCGTTGAACCAGACGTTGGCGCCCTCTTCCAGCTTGACCTTGCCCACCAGCACGGCATTGGGAGCGACCCAGCTCTGCGGATGGGTATCGACGCGGGCGTCGCCCAGGCGGTATTTCATCTTATTGCCCTCAAGGCCAGGCAGGCTCACTAGCGAAAAGAAAGACTCACGCCATACGCGCGATGGCTTCAGGTTTTGATAAAACTCTTGGGTGGTTGATGCAGGCTGATTTTCGCGTCATAGAGCAGGTTGATCAACTCGACAATCATGATCGCCGTCAGCCCCCAGATCTTGTACTCACCATAGCGGTAGCTCGGCACGTACCAACTGTGGCCCTGATAATCGATGCGGTGGGTATGCTCGCGCGGGTCCTTGCGAAAAAACTCCAGCGGCACGCTGAACACCGCGGCGATCTCGGCATCGTTGGCCAGGTATTCGACGAAATCCGGAATCACACCGACATAGGGCGTGACCTTGATGCCGTGCAGGGAAATCAGTGGGCTCAGCGGGCCGATCACTTCGACCAGCCCCGGCGGCAAACCGATTTCTTCTTCGGCTTCGCGCAGGGCGGTAAAAATCAGGTCGGGGTCTTCGGGGTCGCGTCGACCGCCGGGGAAAGCGACTTCGCCGCCATGGGTCGAGAGCCCGCTGGCGCGAAGGGTCAGGACCAGTGCCGGTTCGTCACTGCGCGTTATAGGCACCAATACCGCGGCTTCGGGGAAACGTCGGTCGGTTTCCAGCGTACGCGGCGTGTGATTGCTTACCCGGTGCAGTAGCTCGTCCAGCATGAGTCTTCTCGATCTGTGCCTTACCCTGCATCATGCACCAATCGCACCGGCCGCCCAAGCCCCGAACAACCTCATGTCGCGAAACGACAACTTGCCGACCGACACCGCTGCACGCCAAGATAGGCGCAGCATTCAGGAACCCAAGCATGAAATTTTGCAGCCAATGCGGCAACCCGGTGACCCAGCGCATTCCCGAAGGCGATTCGCGCCTGCGTTTTGTCTGCGACAGCTGTCATACCATCCATTACCAGAACCCCAATATCGTCGCCGGTTGCGTGCCGACCTGGGGTTCGAAGGTGTTGCTGTGCCGGCGCGCCATCGAGCCACGGCTCGGTTACTGGACCCTGCCCGCCGGTTTCATGGAAAACGGTGAGACCATCGAACAGGCCGCCGTACGTGAGACCGCCGAAGAAGCCTGTGCCCGGGTGCGCAACCTGAGTATCTATACGCTGATCGACGTGCCGCACATCAGCCAGGTGCATGTATTCTTTCGCGCCGAGCTGGTGGACCTGGATTTTTCCGCGGGGCCCGAGAGCCTGGAAGTGCAACTGTTCGAAGAAGCCGACATCCCTTGGGGCGAACTGGCTTTCCGCACGGTGGGGCGTACCTTAGAATGCTTCTTCGCTGACCGGCGGACCGAGGTCTACCCCGTGCGGTCCGAATCGATCCCGCCGCTGGTCCAGCCTGCCATCATTTAAAGCTCCTACCCATAAAAGCACCTATAAAATAAATAGTCGCGACACCTCTCAGGGATATCGTTTCAATGCGCTGGTTGCTTGCTGTTTTTTGCTTGTCGTTCGTCGCTGTCACCCAGGCTTCCTCCGCGGAAACGCTGGACGGCAGAGTCATCGAAAAAGTTCTGGTTCTCAAATCAGCCCATCAATTGCAATTGATCAATGATGGCAAGCCGATCAAGACCTATCGCATTTCCCTGGGTAAACGCCCCAAAGGGCCGAAGCTGATGGAGGGCGACAAACGCACCCCCGAAGGCTTTTATTGGGTGGACTGGCGCAAAATCAGCGACCGTTTCAACCTGGCGATGCACATCTCCTACCCCAACATCAGCGATTCCGCCCGCGCCCGACGCGAAGGCGTCGAGCCTGGCGGCATGATCATGATCCACGGCACCCCGGATACCGAAGACAACCCCGAAGACTTGTTCCATACGTTGGACTGGACCGACGGCTGCATCGCCATGCGCAATATGGACATGCGAGAGGTTTGGGGTCTGGTGCCGGACGGCACGATGATTGAGATTCGCCCTTAACGGCTACCTTCAATTCAAGGCTGGCTAGAAGCTTCTGTGGCGAGGGAGCTTGCTCCCGCTGGGCTGCGAAGCGGCCCCAAAGTTCTATCTGAAACCGCATTCGCTAATCGAGGGCCGCTTCGCGCCCCAGCGGGAGCAAGCTCCCTCGCCACAGAAGCTTCGCTTTCCATCCATGATCTGGCCGCTTCCTTCGGTCGGCATCGAAAAATAAATTCAAAAATCGCAGCCTTCGGCAGTGCCTGCAGCGGAATCAGCATCAATCCAGAGAGGTCCAAACTGACAGCGCCGTCAGTTACCGGTCACCTTCCTGACGGGCTAACAGGTTTATAAAGGAAGGTATAAACCTGACAAAACTCCGACCACTCTGCCCGGCGCCCCACTCGCATGCGAATTCAGAAAAAAATCGCCCTGTTCGCCGCCCTTCTGATCGTCCTGGCAGCGCTGGGCGTGTGGTACGCCGCCAAACCCGCTACTACCAAACTGGCCACCTCCACCGCCATCCCCGTGCGAGTGGTCAGCGTTGCCGAAAAAGACGTGCCCCGCTACGTCAGCGGCATCGGCTCGGTGCTGTCGCTGCACAGTGTAGTCATACGTCCGCAGATCGACGGCATCCTCACCCAATTGCTGGTCAAGGAAGGCCAACCGGTGAACAAAGGTGACCTGCTGGCCACCCTCGACGACCGCTCGATCCGCGCCAGCCTCGACCAGGCCCGGGCGCAACTGGGCGAAAGCCAGGCGCAACTGCAAGTGGCACAGGTCAACCTCAAACGCTACAAACTGCTGAGTGTCGACGACGGCGTGTCCAAGCAGACCTATGACCAGCAACAAGCGCTGGTCAATCAACTCAAAGCCACCGCCCAAGGCAACCAGGCCTCGATCGATGCTGCTCTGGTACAGCTTTCCTACACACAGATTCGCTCCCCGGTCACCGGTCGCGTCGGTATTCGCACAGTGGATGAAGGCAACTTCCTGCGCATGACTGACACCCAAGGCCTGTTCACAGTGACCCAGATCGACCCGATCGCCGTGGAGTTTTCCCTGCCGCAACAAATGTTGCCGACCCTGCAAGGCCTGATCAACGATCCACAGCACACGCCGGTCAAGGCTTACATTGGTGCCGACACCGATGGCGAAACCGGCAACCTGCTGGGTGAAGGTCATCTGACCCTGATCGACAACCAGATCAACGCCAACACCGGGACCATCCGCGCCAAGGCCGAATTCGCCAACTCCGCACAGAAACTCTGGCCGGGCCTGCTGGTAACGGTAAAGATTCAGACAGCGCTGGATAAAAATGCGCTGGTGGTACCGCCCACCGTCGTACAGCGTGGCCTTGATCAGCATTTCGTCTACCGGGTCAATGGCGACAAGGTCGAAGCCGTTCAGGTGCAGATGGTTTATCAAGGCAGCGGCCAGGACATCATCAAGGGCGTGAAACCGGGCGATGTACTGGTCAGCGACGGCCAGTCGCGGCTCAAACCTGGCTCGACCGTGCAGGTAGTGACCGACCCACCGCAAGTGGTGCAATCGGAGCCGAAACCATGAAGGGCCATGGCTCGATTTCCGCGTGGTGCATCGATCATCCGGTGGCGACGGTCCTGCTGACCTTTGCCTTGGTGCTCCTCGGTGTCATCGCCTTTCCGCGACTGCCGATTGCGCCACTGCCGGAAGCGGAATTCCCGACCATCCAGGTGGCCGCGCAACTGCCCGGCGCCAACCCCGAGACTATGGCCTCGTCGGTGGCCACGCCGCTTGAAGTGCAATTCAGCGCCATCCCCGGCGTGACCCAGATGACCTCGAGCAGCGCCCTGGGCTCGACCATTCTGACCCTGCAATTCACCCTCGACAAAAGCATCGACACCGCCGCGCAGGAAGTCCAGGCTGCGATCAACACCGCCGCCGGCAAACTGCCCAAGGACATGCCGAACCTGCCGAACTGGAGGAAGGTCAACCCGGCCGACAGCCCGGTGCTGATCCTCAGCATCAACTCACCGCAAATGCCCGGCACCGAAGTCAGTGACCTGGTGGAAACCCTGCTCGCCCGTCAGATCAGCCAGATCGACGGCGTAGGCAATATCAACATCACCGGTCAGCAACGTCCGGCGATCCGCGTGCAGGCCTCGGCGGACAAGCTCGCCGCCATCGGCCTGACCCTGGCGGACATTCGCCTGGCGATCCAGCAGACCAGCCTCAACCTGGCCAAGGGTGCGTTGTACGGCGAGTCGAGCATTTCGACCTTGTCCACCAACGACCAATTGTTCCACCCCCAGGAATACGGTCAGCTGATTGTTTCCTACAAGGACGGCGCACCGGTTCATCTCAAGGATGTGGCCAAAGTCGTCAACGGTTCGGAAGACGCCTACATCCAGGCCTGGGCTGATGGTCAGCCGGGGGTGAACCTGGTGATTTTCCGGCAACCGGGGGCCAACATCGTCGAGACCGTGGACCGTATTCAAGCGGCCCTGCCGACGCTGGAGGCCATGCTGCCGGCCTCGGTGCAGGTCAAGGTGTTGATCGACCGCACCCAGACCATCCGCGCTTCGTTGCATGAAGTAGAGGTCACCCTGCTGATCGCGATCCTGCTGGTGGTGGCGGTGATGGCGCTGTTCCTGCGGCAGCTGTCAGCGACCCTGATCGTGGCGTCGGTGCTCGGTGTGTCGCTGATCGCCAGTTTTGCCCTGATGTACATCATGGGCTTCAGCCTGAATAACCTGACGCTGGTGGCGATCGTGGTGTCCGTCGGGTTTGTGGTGGACGATGCGATTGTGGTGGTGGAAAACATTCACCGTCACCTGGAGGCCGGCGATGGTATGCGCGAGGCGGCGATCAAGGGTGCCGGCGAGATCGGTTTTACCGTGGTCTCGATCAGCTTCTCGCTGGTGGCGGCGTTCATTCCGCTGCTGTTCATGGGCGGCGTGGTCGGGCGGCTGTTCAAGGAGTTCGCCCTGACTGCCACCTCGACCATCATGATTTCCGTGGTGGTGTCCCTGACGCTGGCGCCGACTCTGGCCGCGCTATTCATGCGCGCGCCGGTGCATCTCGCCCACGGCAAACCGGGTTTCGGCGAACGCTTGCTGGCGCTGTATGAGAAAGGCCTGCGCCGCGCCCTCGCCCATCAGAAATTGATGATCGGTGTATTCGGTCTGTCCCTGAGCCTGGCGGTCGCCGGGTACATTTTCATTCCGAAGGGTTTCTTCCCGGTGCAGGACACCGGTTTCGTCCTCGGCACCACCGAAGCAGCCGCCGATATTTCCTACGGAGACATGGTGAAAAAACACCTGGCGATGGCCGAAATCGTCGCCGCCGATCCCGCCGTCGAGACGTTCTCACACTCGGTCGGCGTTTCGGGCAGCAACCAGACCATCGCCAACGGGCGGTTCTGGATCTCGTTGAAAAAACGCGGCGACCGCGATGTGTCCGCCAGCCAATTCATCGACCGGATTCGCCCACAGCTGATGAAAGTCCCGGGCATCGTGCTGTACCTGCGCGCCGGGCAAGACATCAACCTCAGCTCCGGCCCGAGCCGTGCGCAGTACCAATACGTGCTCAAGAGCAACGACGGTGCACTCCTGAGCACCTGGACCCAGCGCCTGACGGAAAAGCTGCGCAGCAACCCGGCGTTCCGCGACATTTCCAACGACCTGCAACTGGGCGGCAGCATCACCCACATCAGCATCGACCGTAGCGCGGCGGCGCGTTTCGGCGTGACCGCCAGCGATGTCGATGAAGCGCTGTACGACGCCTTCGGCCAGCGGCAGATCAACGAGTTCCAGACCCAGACCAACCAGTACAACGTGATTCTGGAACTGGACACCAAGCAGCGCGGCAAGGCTGAAAGCCTCAACTATTTCTACCTGCGCTCGCCGCTGAGCGGGGAAATGGTGCCGCTGTCGGCCCTGGCGAAATTCGATGCGCCAACCATCGGCCCGTTGTCCATCGCTCACGACGGGATGTTCCCGGCGGCCAACCTGTCGTTCAACCTGGCGCCCGGCGTCGCGTTGGGCGATGCGGTGATCATGCTTAATCAGGCCAAGACCGACATCGGTATGCCGACCGCCATCAGCGGTAATTTCCAGGGCGCGGCCCAGGCGTTCCAGAGTTCGCTGGCCAGTCAGCCGTGGCTGATTCTGGCGGCGCTGGTGGCGGTGTACATCATTCTTGGCGTTCTGTACGAAAGCTTCGTACACCCGCTGACCATCATCTCGACCCTGCCCTCGGCGGGGCTCGGGGCGGTGATCATGCTGTGGATCTGCGGCCAGGACTTTTCGATCATGGCGCTGATCGGGCTGGTGCTGCTGATCGGCATCGTCAAGAAAAACGGCATTCTGATGATCGACTTCGCGCTGGACGCCCAGCGCAACCGTGGCCTGCCGCCGGAAGAGGCGATCTATGAGGCGTGTATGACGCGATTCCGGCCCATCATCATGACCACCCTCGCCGCCCTGCTTGGTGCCCTGCCGCTGATGCTCGGCTACGGCACCGGCGCCGAACTGCGCCAGCCATTGGGCATCGCGGTGGTCGGCGGTTTGCTGGTGAGCCAGGCGCTGACGCTGTTCACCACGCCGGTCATATACTTGTGGCTCGAACGATTATTCCATCGACCTGAACCAGCACCGATGTCGGCGCTGACGACCACAGACTGAGGCGGGGTCATGCGCGTTCTGATTATCGAAGACGAAGAAAAAACCGCGGACTATCTGCACCGTGGTCTGACGGAACAGGGTTACACCGTAGACGTGGCTGGCGATGGCGTCGAAGGCCTGCACCTGGCGCTGGAAAGCGATTACGCAGTGATTGTCCTCGACGTCATGCTGCCAGGCCTCGACGGCTTCGGCGTATTACGTGCGCTGCGGGCTCGCAAACAAACGCCGGTGATCATGCTCACCGCCCGCGAGCGGGTGGAAGACCGCATCAAGGGCTTGCGCGATGGCGCCGACGATTACCTCGGCAAACCGTTTTCCTTCCTCGAACTGGTGGCGCGCCTGCAAGCGCTGACCCGTCGCAGCGGCGGCCATGAACCGGTGCAAGTGAGCATCGCCGACCTGTGGATAGATTTGATCAGCCGCAAGGCTACCCGCGCCGGCACTCGCCTGGACCTGACCGCCAAGGAGTTTTCGCTGCTGAGCGTGCTGGCGCGGCGGCAAGGGGAAATCCTCTCGAAAACCGCCATCGCCGAGATGGTCTGGGACATCAACTTCGACAGCGACGCCAACGTGGTCGAAGTCGCGATCAAACGCCTGCGGGCCAAACTTGACGGGCCGTTCGAAGAGAAGTTGCTGCACACCATTCGCGGCATGGGTTATGTGCTGGAGAGCCGTGGTGTCCAGTAATTCGATCGCGCTGCGCCTTAGCGGGATGTTTACGCTGGTGGCGCTGCTGGTGTTCCTGTTGATCGGCGGTGCGCTGTATCAACAGGTCGACAAGGGTCTGGGCCTGCTGCCCGAAGCCGAGCTGGATGCGCGTTACAGCGTGCTCGAATCAGCGCTCAACCGTTATGGCACGCCCGAGCATTGGGTGAAGATCAACGCCAAGCTCAAGCTGCTGAGCGAAGAAGACAAGCGCATTCGCTTTTGGGTGGTCAGCGGCAATCCCGGTTATGAATACGGCCAACCCGATGCGCCGATCCGCGCTTTCGCCCAAGGCCCATTGGGCATGCGCGACATGAAATTGCCTGACCATCCATACCCGCTGAAAGTGCTGGTCACTGAGCTGCCGGCCAAGGATCAGCGCCCGTCGCTGCGCTTCATGATCGGCATCGATACCGAAACCTTTTACGAGACGCAGCACCACTTGCTGATCGCCCTGATCAGCCTGGCGATCGTGGGTGTATTGCTGGCCTCGCTACTCGGTTATTGGGTGGCCAGGATCGGCCTCAAGCCGCTGATCAAGTTGTCGCAGGAAGCCCAGCGCCTGGCGCCGCCGCGGTTGTCCGGGCGCCTGCAACTGTCGCCATTGCCACCGGAACTGGATCAGTTCGTCAGCTCGTTCAACGCCACTCTGGAGCGGGTCGAACAGGCCTACTCGCGGCTGGAATCATTCAACGCCGACGTGGCCCATGAACTGCGCTCGCCGCTGACCAACCTGATCGGCCAGACCCAGGTTGCACTGACCCGTGGGCGTTCGGCCGAACACTATTTTGAAGTGCTGCAATCGAACCTCGAAGAGCTCGAACGGTTGCGCTCGATCATCAACGACATGCTATTCCTCGCCAGCGCCGACCAGGGCAGCAAGGCCACCAAATTGACGTCCACCTCACTGGCCGATGAAGTGGCGACGACACTCGAATATCTGGATTTCATTCTTGAAGATGCGCAGGTTCAGGTCGAGGTCAGTGGCGATGCGCAGGTACGAATCGAGATCGCCCATCTGCGCCGGGCGCTGATCAACTTGCTGAGCAACGCGGTGCAGCACACCGAGCCCGGGCAAGTGATTCAGGTACGGATCGAAGTCGAAGAGCATCAGGTCAGCATCGGCGTCGCCAACCCGGGATCGCCGATTGCCAATGAGCATCTGCCGCGATTGTTCGAGCGCTTCTACCGGGTCGATGCATCGCGCAGCAACAGCGGCAATAACCATGGACTGGGGCTGGCAATCGTCAAGGCGATTGCGCTGATGCATGGTGGGGATGTGTTCGTGCGCAGTGATCATGGGATGAATACGTTCGGCATCCACCTCCCGGTCTGATCACACAGAACCCTGTGGCGAGGGGGCTTGCCCCCGTTGGGTCGCGAAGCGGCCCCCTGCATTCTTTCACACCCACCGAGTTGCCTGAATTTACGACTGCTTCGCAGCCGAACGGGGCGATGCGGCGTTCCGACAAGCCCCCTCGCCACAGGTCGACTACCCGATGAATGTCTTCTAAGCTTCAATAAGCAAAAGGCCAGCATGTTTTGCTGGCCTTTTTTTTATCCGGCATTTATACAGGCGCTCTGGACGCGACCGGTTTCTGGGACTCTGCCCGATTCTTGTAAAAGCACTTTCATAACGCCTTATTTGCAGAAGTCAGAACCATGAGTGTGAACAGTGCGAATTCTCAACATCCGATCCGTTCGACACGATCAGAGCGGCTTTTGGTTCTCAGCAGTTTGTTGTTGGTGATAGCGATACTGAGCATCGTGACCTTCCTGCTCATCCGTGAACGCGCCAACGCCGAATTGTCCGCCGCTCGCGCCGCCAACAATATCGTGCAATTGATCGATGCCGACGTGCTGCGCAATGTCGAACTCTACGACGTGTCGCTGCTGGGTTTGATCGCTGCCTCCCAGCGAGAAGACCTCAAGAGCGTTTCTCCAGCCATTCGTCATTTGGCCTATTTCGATCGCGCCACTGCCGCGCCGTACAAGGGCAACATTTTGTTGCTCGACAACAAAGGCGACGTGATTGCCGACTCGGCCTCGGTGGAGCCCAGGCAAGGCAACTATGCCGATCGCGAGTACTTCCAGTCTCACGTGAACAACCCGGACCCGGGCATGTTCATCAGTCCCCCCTTCAGAGCCAGGTCGCCCGAACAGGATTGGCGTATCAGTTTCAGCCGACGGGTGAGCGGCTCCCAGGGTGAGTTCCTGGGCGTGGCCGAAGCCGCCATGCGCTTGAGTTACTTCGATCAGTTGTTCAACAGTTTGAGCATCGGCCGCGACAGCACGGTCAATCTGATCAGCAAGGACGGGACGCTTCTGGCTCAACAACCACATCTGGCCGAAGAGCTGATCGGCAAGAACTTCAGTAACCGCCCCAATTTCCAGCGTATCGTCAAGGAAGGCAACGGCAGCTTTACCAGCATGTCCGATCGATACAAGGACAAGCGCCTGTACACCTTCTCCAAGGTCGGCAACTTGCCGTTGATCGTTATCGTCGCACTGTCCAGTGATGAAGTCTTTGCGGCCTGGAAGCGCACTGCGGTGGTGGTCAGCTTTGCGACCATTGCCCTGTGCGTGAGCCTGCTGTGGCTGACCTGGTTGCTCTGTCGGGAATTGCGTCGGCGCCAAAGCGCCGAGCAGGAACTGGCGCAACTGGCCGCTACCGACCCCTTGACCGGTCTGGCCAACCGTCGAAGCCTGGATCAGACCCTGCGCCATGAATGGTTTCGCGCCCAACGTTCCGGCCTGCCATTGTCAGTGCTGATGATTGATGTCGATCACTTCAAGGCGTTCAACGATCGCCATGGCCATCAGGGCGGCGACGATGCGTTGCGCTGGGTGGCCAAGGTGATCAGCACTCATGTTCGACGGCCCGCAGATCTGGTCGCCCGTTACGGTGGCGAAGAGTTTTCGGTGATCCTGGCTGAAACCGACAGCGCCGGCGCGCAACAGATTGCCGACAACGTCCGCGCAGCGGTGGAGCAGTTGCCGTTGGTGGGGGGCGATGAGTCGCCGCTTACTGTCAGTATCGGTATCAGTACCTGGACGACGGCAACCGACATCAGCCTGGAGCAGTTGTTGTTTGTGGCGGACAAGGCGCTGTATCAGGCCAAGGAAAGTGGGCGGAATCGGGTGGTTGCTACGTAGTGAAATCTGCGTTGTGACGGCCGGCCCCATCGCGGGCAAGCCCGGCTCCCACAGGTTGTGCGGTTGACGCGGATTCGGACACGACGCATGACCTGTGGGAGCGGGCTTGCCCGCGATGGGGCCAGAACAGGCACCCTCAATACTTTCCCGCAGCCATAAAAAAAGGCCACCCGAAGGTAGCCTTTAAAAAACTAGAGAGGTTTTTTGCTTACACGGCCGCAACAGGACGCATGTAAGAGATCGGTGCAGTGCTGGCGTCTTCGAAAGTCACGACTTCCCAAGCATCTGTCTGCTCAATCAACTTGCGCAGCAGCTGGTTGTTCAATGCATGTCCGGACTTGAAGCCCTTGAACTCACCAATCAGGCTATTGCCCAGCAGGTAGAGGTCACCAATTGCATCGAGGATCTTGTGCTTCACGAATTCGTCTTCATAGCGAAGGCCGTCTTCGTTCAGTACACCATCCGCGTCGACCACAATAGCGTTTTCAACGCTGCCGCCGAGTGCGAGGTTGTGCTTGCGCAGGTACTCGATGTCACTCATGAAACCAAAGGTACGGGCGCGGCTGACTTCTTTTACGAACGAAGTGCTGGAAAAATCCACGCTTGCACTTTGTGTGCGGTCACGGAAAACCGGGTGATCGAAATCGATCTCGAAGCTCACTTTGAAACCTTCGAAAGGGACGAAAGTGGCGCGCTTGTCGCCGTCTTCCACTGTCACTTCCCGCAAGATCCGGATGAACTTCTTGGCGGCGTCCTGTTCTTCCAGGCCGGCCGATTGAATCAGGAATACGAAGGGTCCAGCGCTACCATCCATGATCGGGACTTCGGACGCGGAGAGCTCGACGTAGGCGTTATCGATGCCCAGGCCAGCCATGGCCGAGAGCAGGTGCTCCACCGTGTCCACTTTGACGTCACCGTTAACAAGCGTGGTCGACATAGTGGTTTCGCCAACGTTTTCCGCGCGGGCAGGAATCTGCACCACAGGGTCGAGGTCAGCACGACAAAACACAATGCCGGTGTCGACGGGCGCTGGCTTGAGGGTCAGGTAGACCTTCTCCCCGGAGTGCAGGCCGACACCTGTGGCACGGATAATATTCTTCAGGGTGCGTTGTTTTATCATGGCATGGGCCGCTTCAGCGCAAATTGCGAACTGGTATCAACAAAGGCTGGCGATGATAGCAGACCAGACCTTTGCTGAACACCAATCACCCTAATACCCCTGATACATTTCATCAATCGGCCTGACGACGCAGGAAAGCCGGGATGTCCAGGTAGTCCAGGTCATCTTGCGGGTTCATCTTCGCGGCAGTCGCAGCACCGGCCTGAGCCTGGTTGCGCATGACGGTCGGACGATCCAGGTCACGGTAGTTCACCGCAGGCTGTTCTTGACGAACAGGGGCTTGTTGTTGTGGCTGGGAGGCCATCGAGGTGTGAACGGTATTGTCGATGACCTTCACAGGCTTCTCGATTTTAGCGCCTAAACCGGTGGCAACAACAGTCACGTGTAGCTCGTCGCGCATGTCCGGATCGATAACGGTACCGACCTTGACCATCGCGTGCTCGGAAGCGAAGGCTTCGATGATGCTACCCACGTCGGAGTACTCACCCAGGGACAGGTCAGGACCGGCGGTGATGTTCACCAGGATGCCGCGTGCGCCTTGCAGGTTCACGTCTTCGAGCAACGGGTTGCGAATGGCCGCTTCGGTGGCCTCACGTGCACGGTTCGGACCGCTGGCGCAGCCAGTGCCCATCATCGCCATGCCCATTTCGCTCATCACGGTACGCACGTCGGCAAAGTCGACGTTGATCATGCCCGGACGCTTGATGATGTCGGAGATACCGCGAACGGCACCGGCCAGTACATCGTCGGCCTTGGCGAAAGCCGACAGCAGGCTTGCGTCTTTACCGAGGATGGTCAGCAGCTTCTCGTTGGGAATGGTGATCAACGAGTCGACGCTTTCAGACAGCAGACGAATACCTTCGTCGGCGATCTGCATACGCTTGCGACCTTCGAACGGGAACGGACGGGTCACCACCGCAACGGTGAGGATCCCCATTTCCTTGGCTACTTCGGCAATGATCGGCGCAGCACCGGTACCGGTACCACCGCCCATGCCGGTTGTGATGAACACCATATTGGTGCCCTGCAGGACTTCGGCAATGCGCTCACGGTCTTCGAGAGCGGCCTGACGACCTACTTCAGGGTTGGCGCCAGCGCCCAGGCCTTTGGTCACGCCGGTGCCCAGTTGCAGAATGGTCCGCGCGCCGATGCTTTTCAGCGCTTGGGCATCAGTGTTGGCGCAGATGAATTCAACGCCTTCAATGTTGCTCTTGACCATGTGATTGACAGCGTTGCCGCCGCCACCGCCAACACCGATAACTTTAATTACCGGGCTTGCGGGGATGTTGTCTACGAGTTCGAACATTTTCCCTCTCCTTACATTCTCTAGTTTTTTCGCCTACTGCTGTTTGAAGCGGTGTTGCGGTAAAGCTTTAGAAATTGCCTTGTACCCAGCTCTTGATGCGATCGAGCAAGGCGGCTTTCGGTTCGTCATTGCTGTAGCTGTCGCGGCTGCCGATGCCCGAGAACGAAATCCCGTCGGACTGCTTCTGCAGGCCGTACATCAACAAGCCAACGCCGGTGGAATAAATCGGGTTGCGGACCACGTCGTCCAGGCCCTTGACGCCATGCGGCACGCCCAGGCGAACCGGCATGTGGAAGATCTCTTCGGCAAGTTCCACCGCGCCTTCCATCTTCGACGTACCGCCGGTCAGCACGATGCCGGCCGGGATCAGGTCTTCGTAGCCACTGCGACGCAGTTCGGCCTGGATCAGGGTGAACAGTTCGTCATAACGTGGCTCGACCACTTCGGCCAGGGCCTGACGGGACAGCTCACGCGGCGGACGGTCGCCGACACTCGGCACCTTGATGGTTTCACCGGCACCGGCCAGTTTGGCCAGGGCGCAGGCGTAGCGAATCTTGATTTCTTCGGCGTACTGGGTCGGGGTGCGCAACGCCATGGCGATGTCGTTGGTCACCTGATCGCCCGCAATCGGGATCACCGCGGTGTGACGGATCGCGCCTTCGGTGAAGATCGCGATGTCGGTGGTACCGCCGCCGATGTCCACCAGGCACACGCCCAGCTCTTTCTCGTCGTCGGTCAGGACCGAGTAGGCCGAGGCCAACTGCTCGAGAATGATGTCGTCGATTTCCAGACCGCAGCGACGCACGCATTTTTCAATGTTCTGTGCGGCGTTGACGGCGCAGGTGACCACGTGAACCTTGGCTTCCAGACGCACGCCGGACATGCCCAACGGCTCGCGAACGCCTTCCTGGTTATCGATCACGTAATCCTGCGGCAGGGTGTGCAGCACGCGCTGGTCAGCCGGGATTGCCACAGCCTGGGCAGCGTCGAGAACGCGCTCAAGGTCGGCGGAGCTGACTTCGCGATCACGAATCGCCACGATGCCGTGGGAATTCAGGCTGCGGATGTGATTGCCGGCCACGCCGACAAACGCCGAGTGGATTCGGCAACCGGCCATCAGCTGCGCTTCTTCGATCGCGCGCTGGATCGACTGGACGGTGGACTCGATGTTCACCACCACGCCTTTTTTCAGGCCGCGGGACGGATGAGTACCGATCCCGACGATTTCGAGCGTGCCGTCGTCCGAGACCTCGCCGACCAGCGCCACCACCTTGGAGGTGCCGATATCGAGACCGACGATCATTTTGCCGCTTTGCACGTTTGCCATGGGTCCTGCCTCTTCTTAATTCTTCGCGACAGCGGGTTGGGCTGTCGTGGGCGCTACAGGTTCCCGCCAGCCAACAGCGAGGCCGTTGGCGTAGCGCAGATCGATGCGCGCAATGTTCGTAATCTGCTCTTTGAGCGTCTTGTCATAGATGGCAATGAAGCGGCGCATCTTTTCCACCAGGTTGCCGCGTCCCAGCAGCAGTTCGATCCCCGGGCCCGCGCTGCCGGCGCCGGTGGTCAGGAACCAGCTGCCTCGTTCACGCAATTCCAGGCGTGCAATCGAGAAGCCCAATGGCCTGAGCATCTGGCTCAGCACCTGATATTGCTGCATCACTTGCTGCTGGGCCCGCTGCGGGCCGAACAGCTGTGGCAAGTGTTCGTAGTTCGCCAGCTCACGCGGGGTGAACGCCTGCCCCTGGTTGTTCAACAGCGATTCGTCGCCCCAACGGGCCACCGGCAGTTGTTCTTCCAGGCGAATCACTACTTGATCCGGCCATACCCTGCGCACTTCGGCGTGGGCAATCCATGGCATCTGTTCAAGCTCGGTACGCATGCTCTCCAGGTCGATGGTGAAGAAGCTCGACGCCACGTAGGGGGCGATCCGCTGCTGCACCGCTTGCTGGCTGATGTAACTCAAGTCGCCCTGCACCGCGATCTTGGTGATCGGCCGGTCGGCGTACGGCAGCAAACGCTGTGCGCCTTCATAAGTGCCGAACCCCAACGCAACCAGCAGCACGGGCCAGAACAGGCTTTTCAGAAAACCAAAGTTGGCTTTCGGCAGGCGCGCGGACATCGGCTCTTTGGCCACCATTCGGCTGGCACCCCGCGGTACCGGCTTGCGGCCGGGTGCGGTGGGCTGATGACGTAGCTGAGCGCCTTGCATGGTCTTAACCTCGCGGCTCGTTGTTGCTGGCAGTATTACCGGCAACGCTAGCGGCCAAAATCGCCAGAACCAGTTGCTGGAAATCCAGGCCAGCGGCACGGGCTGCCATCGGCACCAGACTGTGATCGGTCATGCCCGGTGCGGTATTGACTTCCAGGAACCAGAACTGCCCGTCGGCGTCCTGCATCACGTCAGCCCTGCCCCAACCGGCGATACCCAGCGCCTCACAGGCTTTGGCCGTGAGGTCCATGAGTTCTTTTTCTTTGTTGCTGTCCAGGCCACATGGGATCCGGTACTGGGTATCGGAAGCCACGTACTTGGCGTCGTAGTCGTAGAAGCTGTGCGTCGTGCCCAGTGCAATCGGTGGCAACACCTGGTCACGCAGGGTGGCGATGGTGAACTCCGGACCTTGAATCCATTGCTCGACCAACACTTGCGAATCGTAGGTACTGGCCGCTTTCCACGCGTCAATCAACTCCGACGCGGAGGTCACTTTAGCCATCCCGATACTTGAACCTTCATGGGCCGGTTTGACGATCAAAGGGAAGCCCAGTTCCGTCGCCGCGGAAATACAATCGGCCTCGCAGCTCAGTACCGCATGGCGTGGCGTCGGAATACCGAGGCTGTGCCAGACCTGCTTGGTGCGCAGTTTGTCCATGGCCAGTGCCGAGGCCAGAATGCCGCTGCCGGTGTACGGAATGCCCAGGCATTCGAGCAGGCCCTGCATGCTGCCGTCTTCACCGCCACGACCGTGGAGGATGATGAAGGCGCGATCGATTTTTTCGCTTATCAGACGCTGCAGCAGGTCATCACCCACATCAAGACCGAAGGCGTCCACACCGGCGCTTTGCAGTGCTTCGAGCACCGCGTTACCCGATTTCAGGGAGACCTCACGCTCGGCGCTCTTGCCGCCGAACAGCACGGCGACACGGCCGAAGTCTTTCGGCGCGATAGTGGAGACGAGGTTGGCGTAAGCAGCAGTCATTTCAACTTCCCCACGCTTGGCGCGGCAACCGCGCCAGCGAACAACGGACTGTTCAATAGTTTCGGTGCGAGACCGCCGATATCACCGGCGCCCTGGCACAACAGAATGTCGCCGGCACGCAGCAGCGGCTTGACGATTGGCGCGAGGTCGATACCGCGCTCGATGTAGATCGGGTCGAGCTGACCGCGCTGGCGAATGCTGTTGCACAGTTTGCGGCTGTCGGCGCCCGGGATCGGCTCTTCGCCGGCCGGATAAACTTCCATCAGCAACAGCACGTTGGCGTCGGCCAGTACATTGACGAAATCGTCGTACAGATCGCGGGTGCGGCTGTAACGGTGCGGCTGGTAAACCATCACCAGACGGCGCTCCGGCCAACCACCGCGCACGGCTTTGATCACGGCCGCGACTTCGGTCGGGTGGTGACCGTAGTCGTCCACCAGCATCACGTTGCCGCCTTCAACCGGCAGTTCGCCGTACACCTGGAAGCGCCGACCGACACCCTGGAACCCGGACAGGCCCTGGACGATGGCTTCATCGCTGACGCCTTCGTCGGTGGCGATGCAAATGGTCGCCAGCGCGTTCAGCACGTTGTGGTTGCCCGGCATGTTCACCGACACATCCAGCGGCTCGCGATCAGGGCGCAGCACGGTAAAGAAAGTCTGCATGCCCTGCTGACGTACATTGATCGCGCGCACGTCGGCATCATCGCCAAAGCCATAAGTGACCGTCGGACGTTTCACCTGCGGGAGGATTTCACGCACCACCGGATCATCCAGGCACACCACTGCCAGACCGTAGAACGGCAGGTTGTGCAGGAACTCGACGAAGGTTTTCTTCAGTTTGTTGAAGTCGCCGTCGTAGGTCGCCATGTGATCGGCATCGATGTTGGTGACCACGGCCACCAACGGCTGCAAGTGCAGGAAGCTGGCATCGCTTTCGTCGGCTTCGGCGATCAGGTAACGGCTGGTGCCGAGCTGGGCATTGGTGCCCGCGGCATTCAGACGACCACCGATCACGAATGTCGGGTCCAGGCCACCAGCAGCGAACACCGAAGCGATCAGGCTGGTGGTGGTGGTTTTGCCGTGGGTACCGGCGACGGCGATGCCGTGGCGGTAGCGCATCAGTTCGGCCAGCATCTCGGCACGCGGCACTACCGGAATCCGGCGCTCCAGGGCCGTGGCCACTTCCGGGTTGGAAGTGTTCACGGCGCTGGAGGTGACCAGCACATCGGCGTTCGCGGTGTTCTCGGCACGGTGGCCGATATAGATGTGGGCACCGAAGGATTCCAGGCGCTCGGTCACCGGCGATGCTTTCAGGTCGGAACCGGACACTTCATAGCCCAGGTTCAGCAACACTTCGGCAATGCCGCACATGCCCACGCCGCCGATACCGACGAAGTGGATGCGACGGATGCGGCGCATTTCCGGGTGCGGCATGGCTTTCTTGTTCTCAACCATGGGCCACCTCCAGGCAGGTATCGACCACGTTACGAGTGGCATCGGGTTTGGCCAGGCGGCGTGCCGCGGTGGCCATGTCGTTGAGTCGTTGCGGTTGCATCAAGACCTCTGTCAGGCGAGCGGCAAGATCCGCTGCGCCAGTCGTTCTTTGCGGCATCAGGAAAGCCGCGCCTTCACGGGCCAAATAATCGGCGTTGCGGGTCTGGTGATCGTCGATCGCGTGGGGCAAAGGCACCAGCATCGAGGGCAGACCGGCAGCCGCCAGTTCACTGATGGTCAACGCGCCTGCGCGGCACACCACCAGGTCGGCCCAGCCATAGGCGTGGGCCATGTCTTTGATGAAAGGCTGCACTTGCGCCTCGACGCCAGCTGCGCGATAGCGCTCTGTAGTCACTTCATCGTGGTTTTTGCCGGCCTGATGAAACACGTCCGGGCGCAGGTCGGGGGCGACTTGCGACAGAGCTTCAGGCAGCAACTTGTTCAACGGCTCTGCGCCCAGGCTTCCGCCCAGGATCAGCAAACGCGCTTTGCGACCGGCCAGGGCAGGTCGCGGTGTTTCGAGGAACAGCTCGGTGCGCACCGGGTTACCGGTGGTGCGACGGCTGTTCGACAGGGTAAAGGTGTCGGGGAACGCTTCACAGACTCGGGCGGCCAACGGCACCAGCAACCGATTGGCGGTACCCGCCACGGCGTTCTGCTCATGAACGATCACCGGTACGCCAGCCAGTTTGGCTGCAACGCCGCCGGGACCGGTCACATAACCGCCGAAGCCGACCACACACACCGGCCGCAGCTGACGAATGATCGCCCGCGCCTGCCAGATCGACTTGAGCAACATGAACGGAGCCTTGAGCAGGGACAATTTGCCCTTGCCGCGCAAACCGCTGGCGTTGATCCGATGCAATTGAAGACCGGCCGCCGGCACCAGATCGTTTTCGATCCCGCGCGGCGTGCCGAGCCAGTGCACGGTGTAACCGCGGGCCTGGAACTCCCGAGCGCACGCCAGCGCCGGGAACACGTGGCCCCCGGTGCCGCCAGCCATGATCAATACGTTAGCGCCCATGGGTCGGCTCCTCGGCGAAGTCGCTCTCATGGAACTCCATCTCTTCACTGCCCAAGTGGGTTCGACTCTCCCACTCGATGCGCAGCAACAAGCCAAGACAGGCACAGCAGATCACCAACGAACTGCCGCCATAACTGAGGAATGGCAGGGTCAGACCCTTGGTCGGCAGCAGGCCGACGTTCACCCCGATGTTGATCAGGAACTGACCAATCCACAGGAACGACAGGCCGTACGCGATATAGGCGGCGAAAAATTGCTTGGCCTTCTCGGCCCAGTAACCGATGTACATGCCACGAATACAGACAAAGACGAACAGCGCCACCGTGCACAAAGAACCCACGGCACCCAGCTCTTCGGCCAGGACCGAGAACACGAAGTCAGTGTGGGCTTCCGGCAGGTAGAACTGTTTCTGCACGCTGTTGCCCAGGCCAACGCCCAGCCATTCGCCGCGACCGAAAGCGATCAAGGCTTGAGACAACTGATAGCCCGCACCGAACTGGTCGGCCCACGGATCCGCAAAGTTGGTCAGCCGCGCCATTCGATACGGCTGCATTTGAATCAGCAACACCACCGCACCGACAGCCAGGACGACCATCAAGGAGAAACGGAACAGCCCGACGCCGCCGAGGAACAGCATCGCCGCAGCAGCCCCCATCATCACGACGGTGGCACCGAAGTCCGGCTCCATCAGCAACAGCCCCGCCATCGGCAGCAGAACGATGAACGGCTTGAAGAAGCCCATCCAGCTTTCACGCACTTCTTTCTGGCGACGCACCAGATAACCGGCGAGGTAAATCACCACGAACACCTTGGCGATCTCGGAAGGCTGAACGTTGAAGAAACTGAAGCCGATCCAGCGCATCGAACCGTTCACTTCACGGCCGATCCCCGGGACGATCACCATCACCAGCAAACCGAACGCACCAATCAGCATCAGCCAGCCCAGGCGTTGCCAGGTCGCGATCGGAATCATCATGGTAACGATGCAGGCACCAAGGCCCAGCACCACGTAGATCAGGTGGCGAATCATGTAATACAGGGCACTGCCCGACTGCACCGCCGCCACTTCGGTCGATGCCGATGCAATCATCACCAACCCCAGGCCCAGCAGCGCCAGGCAGCCGGCGAGCATCGGGAAGTCGAGGTCGATACCGCGACCGGTGATGATCGGCGACGGGTACGGCTTGATGATATTCAGGAGGCTCATGCCAAGTCCTCCACGGCGCGGACGAACTGGTGACCGCGATCTTCGTAGTTCTTGAACATGTCGAAACTGGCGCAGGCCGGCGACAACAGCACCACGTCGCCCGGTTGGGCAGCGGCGCGGCATTGCTCCACGGCTTCGACCAGCGAGCCGACGCGAATCTGTGGAACGGTATCGCCGATGGCCTCACCGATCTTGTCGGAGTCACGGCCCATCAATATGACGGCGCGGCAGTTGGCCGCCACCGGATCGCGCAGGTCCTTGAACTCGGCCCCCTTGCCATCGCCACCGGCGATCAACACGATCTTGCCGTCGATGTCCGCGCCCAAACCTTCGATGGCGGCCAGCGCGGCACCGACGTTGGTGGCTTTGGAATCGTTGTAATAGCCCACGCCATCCAGGTCACGCACCCATTGGCAGCGATGCTCGAGGCCGGCGAAGGTGCGCAAGCTCGAAAGCATGGCATCGAACGGCAACCCCACGGCGTGGCCCAGCGCCAAGGCCGCCAGGGCGTTGGACTGGTTATGCGCGCCACGAATCTTCAACTCGCGCACTGGCATCAGGCTCTGGAATTCGAAGGCCAGGTATTTCTCGCCATTCTCTTCCCGGATACCAAAGGCCTTGAAGTCGGGTTTGTTCAGACCGAAGGTCCAGCACGGTTGGCCTTCGCCCATCAGCGGACGGCTCAAGGCGTCCTGACGGTTGACCACAAATTGCTTGGCGCCCCGGAAGATCCGGTGCTTGGCCAAGTGATAAGCCGGCAGACCGCTGTAGCGGTCCATGTGGTCTTCGCTGATGTTGAGCACGGTCGCCACTTCGGCGTTGAGTTGATCGGTGGTTTCGAGCTGGAAGCTCGACAGCTCCATCACGTACAACTCGATGTCGTCGCTGAGCAAATCCAGCGCCGGCGTACCGAGGTTGCCGCCGACCGCAACACGCTTGCCGGCCGCAGCCGCCATCTCGCCGACCAAAGTGGTGACGGTGCTTTTGGCGTTGGAACCGCTGATGGCGACAATCGGCGCCTTCGCGTTACGCGCGAACAGCTCGATGTCGCCGGACAACTTCACGCCACGGGCGGCGGCAGCCTGCAGGGCCGGGGTCGCCAGTGCCAGACCGGGGCTCACGTAGAGCTCGTCGGCACGGCACAGGAATTCGACGTCCAGCTCGCCACAACGCACTTCCACGTGCGGATAGTCACGTTTGAGCGTGGCCAGTTCCGGTGGATTTTCCCGCGTATCGGCGACAGCAAACGACACGCCCCGGTTCGCCAGGAAGCGAACCAGGGACATGCCGCTCTTGCCGAGGCCGACAACGATGCGGAAGTGGTCAGAAGCGATCAGAGACACTCGTTCTACCTCAGCTTCAGGGTGGCAAGGCCGACCAGTACCAGAATCACGGTGATGATCCAGAAACGGACGATCACACGCGGCTCGGGCCAGCCCTTGAGTTCAAAGTGGTGGTGTATCGGTGCCATGCGGAACACACGGCGACCGGTCAACTTAAAGGAGGCAACCTGGATGACAACCGACAGGGTCTCCATCACGAACACGCCGCCCATGATGAACAGGACGATTTCCTGACGGACGATCACCGCGATGGTGCCCAGGGCCGCGCCCAGCGCCAGTGCGCCGACGTCGCCCATGAACACTTGGGCCGGATAGGTGTTGAACCAGAGGAACCCCAGGCCCGCGCCGATCAACGCGCCGCAGAACACGATCAACTCACCCGCGCCCGGTACGTAAGGAATCAGCAGGTATTCGGCGAATTTCACGTTACCCGACAGGTAGCAGAAGATCCCCAAGCCACCGCCGACCATTACGGTGGGCATGATCGCCAGACCGTCGAGGCCGTCAGTCAGGTTGACCGCGTTGCTCGAACCGACAATCACGAAATAGGTCAGGACGATGAAACCCGCACCCAACGGAATGCTGTAGTCCTTGAGCATCGGCAGGATCAGGGTGGTTTCCACCGGCGTTGCGGCAGTCATATAAAGGAAGATCGCCGCGCCCAGGCCGAACACCGACTGCCAGAAATACTTCCAGCGGCTCGGAAGGCCTTTAGAATTTTTCTCGATCACTTTGCGGTAGTCATCGACCCAGCCGATGGCGCCGAACAGCAACGTCACCAGCAACACGGTCCAGACATAACGGTTGCTCAGGTCAGCCCAAAGCAACGTACTGACGCCGATGGACGAAAGAATCAGCGCGCCGCCCATGGTCGGGGTGCCGGATTTGGACAGGTGCGATTGCGGGCCGTCGTTGCGAACGGATTGACCGATCTGACGGTTCTGCAGAGTGCGGATCATCCACGGGCCATAGCACAGCGACAAGACCAGCGCGGTCAGCACACCGAGGATCCCGCGCAGGGTCAGGTACTGAAAGACCGCGAAGCCTTTGTAGAACTGTTGCAGATACTCCGCTAGCAGCAGCAGCATTAATGTTTCTCCAGACGGGTCCCGCACAAAGCGGCGACGATGTTTTCCATCGCGGCGCTGCGCGAGCCCTTGATCAAAATAGTGGTGTTTGTGTCCTGCTCGGCTTCCAGGGCCTTGATCAGTTCAGCCTGTGTGCTGAAATGAAAGGCCTGCTCGCCGAACGCGTTCACGGCGTGCGCCATCATTGGCCCGACGGCGTAAAGCGCGCAAACCTTGCCACGGGCGTACTCGCCCACATCACGATGCCCCTGCTCCGCCCACGCACCCAACTCGCCGATATCCCCGAGCACCAAAACGGTGCGACCGGAAAAGCCGGCGAGTATATCAACGGCGGCGCACATGGAGGTGGGGTTTGCGTTGTATGTGTCATCGATCACGCGTATGCCGTTAGTCGCCAGTTGCGCGACGGTGCGGCCTTTGACCGGTTGCACGGCGCCGAGACCGGTGGCGATGCCGAACAGCGACACGCCCAAGGCATGAGCTGCAGCGGCGGCGGCCATCGCATTGGCGACGTTATGGGTGCCGAGCAGGTTCAGTTGAACCCGTTCCACACCTTCAGGGCTGTGCAAGTTGAACGCCGGGCAACCGCGGGCATCGCGGTCCAGATCGCTGGCGTAGAAGTCGGCGCTGATGTTGCTCAGGGCAAACGTCAGCACTTTGCGACCGGCGGCTCGGGTTTTCCAGATTTCAAAAGCCTTGTCGTCAAGATTCAACACGGCGACGCCATCGGCATCCAGCCCTTCGAGAATCTCGCCCTTGGCTTCAACGATTTTTTCCGGCCCACCGAACTCGCCGACGTGGGCGGTCCCGGCGTTGTTGATGACAGCCACGTGGGGCTTGGTCATGCCGACGGTGTAAGCAATCTCGCCGAGCCGCGAAGCGCCGAGTTCGATCACCGCAGCGGTGTGTTCCGGCGCCAGTTCGAGCAGGGTCAGCGGAGCGCCGAGATCATTGTTCAGATTGCCACGGGTCGCCAGCACTGGACCACGCGTGCGCAGGATGCTCGCGAGCATTTCCTTGACCGTGGTCTTGCCGCTGGAACCGGTGATGGCCACGACCGGCTGAGTGAATGCCGCACGGTTCATCGCGCCCAATTGGCCGAGGGCCTGGCGGGTGTCCTTGACCAACAGTTGCGGCAGCGCGCTGTCGGCAACTTCGCGTTCGACCAGGGCACCCACGGCGCCTTTGCCGGCGACGTCATTGAGGTAGTCATGGCCATCAAAACGCGGGCCGGCCAGAGCAATAAACAGCTGGCCGGGCTTGATCGCGCGGCTGTCGATGCTGACGCCGTCGAAGCTGGCGTCGCTGGCAATCAGACGGCCATTCAACGCGCTAGTCAGCTCGCTCAATTTCAAGACTTTAAGCATGGGCCACCTCCCACGCGGTCAAGGCGTGATCGGCCTCGACCAGATCGGAGAAGGCGTGGCGCTCACCGTTGATTTCCTGATAGTCCTCGTGACCTTTACCGGCCAGGACAATCACGTCATCCGCCGAAGCGCCGGCGATCAATTGGGCAATCGCCTGGCCACGGCCAGCGACGAAGGCAACTTTATCCACAGCAGTGAAACCGGCGCGGATATCGTCAAAAATCACGGTCGGGTCTTCAGTGCGCGGGTTGTCATCGGTGACCAGTACGCCATCGGCCAGACGCTCGACCACTTCCGCCATCAGCGGACGCTTGCCACGATCGCGATCACCGCCGCAACCGAACAGGCACAGCAACCGGCCTTTGGCGTGAGGACGCAGGGCCATCAAGACTTTTTCCAGCGCATCCGGTGTGTGGGCGTAATCGACCACCACCAACGGCTGAGTACCGCCGCCCAGGCGTTGCATGCGACCGGCCGGGCCTTCGAGTTTGGGCAGCACTTTGAGGATTTCGTCCAGCGCGTAATCCAGCCCGAGCAAGGCGCCAACCGCGGCCAACACATTGCTCAGGTTGAAACGGCCGAGCAAGGTGCTGCGCAAATGGTGCTCGCCTTGCGGCGTGACCAGCGTCGCGCGCACGCCTTCGTCGTCGAACTGCGCTTGGCGGCAATAGAGGTAGGCGCTGGAATCTTCCAGGCTGTAAGTGATCAGTCGCGACTCGCCTTTATCGGCAGCCAGTTGCCGACCGAAATCGTCGTCCAGGTTGACCACCCGGCACTTCAGATCATTCCAGGCAAACAACTTGGCCTTGGTTTCGCCATAGGCCTGCATGGTGCCGTGGTAATCCAGATGATCGCGCGACAGGTTGGTCATCACCGCCACATCGAACGCCAACGCAGTCACGCGGCCCTGATCCAGGCCGTGGGAAGAGACTTCCATGGCCACGGCTTTGGCGCCGGCCTTTTTCAGGTCGGAGAGGGTCGCTTGCACCGCAATCGGGTTCGGCGTGGTGTGCAGACCGCTTTCCAGCGCGCCGTAGAAACCGGAGCCCAGAGTGCCGACGATGCCGCAGTGTTGACCGAGCAGGTCAAGTGCCTGGGCGACCAATTGGGTCACGCTGGTCTTGCCGTTGGTACCGGTCACGCCAATCAGATTCAAGTGACGGCTCGGCTCACCATAAAAACGCCCGGCGATGTCCGACAGCTGCGCCGCCAGGCCTTTGACCGGAATCAGCGGCACGTCGGTAATCGGCAGCACGGTCGCGCCTTCGACTTCATAAGCCACGGCAGCAGCGCCGCGTTGCAAGGCGTCGGCGATGTGCGCACGCCCGTCGAACTTGCCACCCGGGACCGCGAGAAACAGATCGCCTGCTCGTACGTTGCGACTGTCCAGCGCCAATTCGCGGATCAATAGATCGCGACCGGCGTGGGCGAAAATCTTGTTCAGGCTCAGCGACATCAGCCGCGCCCTCCATTAGCTTTCAGCGGAACGACCGGTGCGGCGTTCGCTTGTTGAGTGGCTGGCAGGTTGTCCGGGGTGATGTTCATCAGGCGCAGGGTCCCGGACATCACTTTGCTGAACACCGGCGCCGATACCAAGCCACCGAAGTAGCCAGCTTTGGTCGGTTCATCGATCACCACCACGATTGCGTAACGCGGATCGCTCATCGGGCCGAAGCCGGCGAACAGCGAGCGGTAGGAATTCTCGGCGTAGCCTTTGGTGCCGACCGACGTTTTACGCGCGGTACCCGACTTGCCGCCCACGTGATACGCCGGCACCTGTGCCCGGAATACACCACGCGGAGCCTCGATCACTTGTTGCAGCATGGTTTGCATGGTTTTTGCGACGGTTTCCGGCAGGACCTGTGTAGTTTGCGGCGCTTTGTCGGTTTTGATCAGGGTCAGCGGCGCGAGGCGACCATTGTTGGCCAAGGCCGAGAAGGCGTGGACCAACTGGATAGCAGTCACCGAAATACCGTAGCCGTAAGACAGCGTGGCGGTTTCAGCCTTGCGCCATTCGCGGTAGTTCGGCAGGTTGCCGACGCGCTCACCCGGGAAACCGAGGCCGGTGTCCTGGCCGAGGCCGACTTTCTGCGCGAGACGGAAAATCGTTTCTCCGCCGATATCGAAGGCGACCTTACTCATGCCGACGTTACTGGAATTGATCAGAATACCGGTCAAGTCGAGTACCGGGCCTTCGGTCTTCGATACGTCCTTGATGGTGTACTTACCAATCTGCAAGGAGCCTGGATACACCTCGACGGTATCGGTCGGCTTCCAGCGCCCGGTTTCAATCGCGGCGCTCATGGAGATCGCCTTCATGGTCGAACCCGGCTCGAACACGTCGATCATCGCGCGGTTGCGCATCATCGCCGGCTGCAGGTTGCGACGGTTGTTCGGGTTGTAGGTCGGCTGGTTGACCATGGCCAGGATCTCGCCGGTCTTCACGTCCATGATCACCAGGCTGCCGGCCTTGGCGCCGTTCTCGATGATCGCGTTACGCAGCTCGCGGTTGGCCAGGTATTGCAGACGCAGGTCAATGGACAACGCCAAGGGCTTGCCGGCCTTGGCGTTTTTGGTGACCTGGACATCTTTGATCAGCCGGCCACGCCGGTCCTTGATCACCTGCCGCTTGCCGGGGACACCGGCCAGCCATTCGTCGTAGGCCAACTCGACGCCTTCGCGTCCGTGGTCATCGATGTCGGTAAAGCCGACCATATGGGCGGTGACTTCACCGGCCGGGTAGAAACGCCGGAACTCTTCGATGCCATAAACGCCCGGCACTTTCAGGTCGAGCACAGCCTGGCCTTGCTCGGGGGTCAGCCCGCGCACCAGATAAATGAATTCTTTATTGGCCTGGGCTTCGAGACGCTCAGCCAGGGCTTTCGGGTCCTGCCCCAGGGCAGCCGCCAGTGCCGGCCACTTCTCTTTGGCCGTTTGCATTTCCTTGGCGTTGGCCCACAGGGTCGTGACCGGCGTACTCACGGCCAAAGGCTCGCCGTTACGGTCGGTGATCAGACCACGGTGAGCCGGAATTGGAATATGACGAACGCTGCGCGCATCGCCCTGACCTTTAAGGAAGGCACGGTCGACCACTTGCAAATCGATGATGCGCCAAGAGATCGCCGCCACCATGATGCCGAGTAAACCCACCACCAAACGGAACCGCCATGGGAAGAGCGCGCCTTCGAGTTTCATCATGGCGCCACCATCTGCACTTCAGCGGCGCCGGGAATGCGCATCTTCAGTTGTTCGGTGGCCAGGACTTCGATACGGCTGTGGGCAGTCCAGGTGCTCTGTTCGAGAATCAACCGGCCCCACTCCGCCTGCGCCTTGTCTCGCACACTCAATTCGTTGTACAGCGAATTCAACAGCTGACGGTTCCAGTGCGCGCTATAGGACACGCCGATGGCCGACACGAGCACGCCGACAAACAGCAGCAGCATGAAAAAGCTTCCGCCGGGAAGTGGCTTGGCGAAAAGCTTGCTCACCGCAACTTCTCCGCGACACGCATGATGGCGCTACGGGAACGTGGGTTGGCTTTGAGTTCGGCCTCGGAGGCGGACTGCGCTTTGCCATGGATTTTGATTTTCGGTTCGAAAGCGACATGACGGACCGGCAGGTTGCGCGGCAGGTTGTCGGCTTCGCCTTTCACCAGTTTGCGCATGAACAGTTTGACGATTCGGTCTTCCAGCGAGTGGAAGCTGATGACGACCAGACGGCCGCCCACTTCCAGGCATTCCAGCGCGGCTTCGAGGCCGGCTTCCAGATCGCCCAGTTCGTTGTTGACGTGAATACGCAGGCCCTGGAATGCACGGGTGGCCGGATTCTTGCCCTTTTCCCATGCCGGGTTGGCGACTTTCAGCACTTCAGCCAGATCGCCAGTGCGCTCGAACGGCTTGATGTCGCGACGTTCGGCCACGGCACGCGCCATGCGACCGGAGAAACGCTCTTCGCCGTATTGCTTGAACACCCGGGCGATTTCTTCCACCGGCGCGGTGTTGACGAACTCGGCTGCACTGATCCCGCGGGACGGGTCCATGCGCATGTCCAACGGACCGTCGTTGAGGAAACTGAAACCGCGTTCAGGGTCATCGAGCTGCGGCGAAGACACGCCGAGGTCGAGCAGAACGCCGCTGACCTTACCGGCCAAACCGCGTTCGGCGACTTCCGAACCGAGCTCGGCAAAGCTGCGCTGCACAATGACAAAGCGGCCGTCTTCGGCCGCTAGCGTTTGCCCGGTGGCAATCGCTTGAGGATCTTTGTCGAATCCGAGCAACCGACCATCAGGCCCGAGCTGGCTGAGAATCAACCGACTGTGGCCGCCACGTCCGAACGTACCGTCCAGATAGCAGCCATCAGGACGTACGGCGAGAGCTTCGACGGCCTCGTCAAGCAGTACGGTGATGTGGTTAAAGCCGCTATCAATAGTCACAGGATTAAATCACGCAGTTCATCAGGCATGGCGCCCGGTTGTTGAATAGCAGCCAGGTCAGCGGCAGAAACCGCATTCCAGGCATCCTCGTCCCACAATTGGAACTTGTTCAGTTGGCCTACCAACATTGCGCGCTTATCCAACTTGGCATATTCGCGAAGACGTGGCGGAACCAGAAAACGACCACTGCCATCGAGCTCGAGGTCGACGGCATTACCAATCAGTAAACGTTGCAAGCGGCGGTTCTCTTCGCGAAGCGAAGGCAGTGCACGCAGTTTGGTTTCAATAATTTCCCACTCATCGAGGGGATAAACACACAAACACGGATCAACGGCATCGATGGTGACGATTAATTGACCGGAACTACGCGAAACCAGCTCGTCACGGTACCGGCTCGGCATAGCGAGACGGCCCTTTGCATCGAGACTGATAGCGTTAGCTCCGCGAAACACGTCAGCGCTTCTCCAAATATTAGCGTTTTACGCTCAAAAAACCCACTTCATGCCACTTTCCGCCACTTGCGCACACTATAGGAATGCGCCCACCACACCGTCAAGGCGCGGATTAAAGGAAAAGCCTTACAGAACGGAGATTTAGGAGCGTAAAAGGAGGGTTGACGAGAATCTGACGAATGAATTCGCTCAATAACTTGAATCAGCACAGAAGGCTGCGTTCAGAAGTTAAAGTAGTTTGTTAAGAGTAAGATTTTTTCGGTATTACAAAAGCGCTTCTGCTATTGATTCAGCAGGGAGGGAAATTGCCATTACACACATCGCTGCCAATGACTCGGCAGAGAGGAAAAAAAGGTGGAGAGTCGATCTGTAAGCCGGGTTCTGTCTTGAACAGTCATTCGTCTACGATGGCCATCACTGGACATCTTTAGCAACCTACCCGGTCCCAGCGCGGGCCACGCCTTGGGACCCTATTTGGTCTTGCTCCAAGTGGGGTTTACCTAGCCACGAACTGTTGCCAGACGTGCGGTGCGCTCTTACCGCACCTTTTCACCCTTACCGGCGCCGAAGCGCTTAGGCGGTTATTTTCTGTGGCACTTTCCGTAGGCTCACGCCTCCCAGGCATTACCTGGCACTTCGCCCTATGGAGCCCGGACTTTCCTCCCCCCCCTAATTTTCATAGAGGGCAGCGACTGTCCGATCGACTCTCCGCCGCGAAGATTAACGGCAGAGCGGCCGAAGAACAAGCGCTAAAAGCCTCTGGCCGGCGCTGCATGTCGGTTTACTCGCCCTTCTGTTTATCCAGCGCGACCTGATAGAGCACATTCTTGCGTTCGCCGGTAATTTGCGCGGCCAATGCCGCCGCACGCTTGAGCGGCATCTCTTCAAGTAACAGGTTGAGAATACGCATGGCTTCACTGCTGACAGCGTCTTCGGTTTCGGGGGCAGACCAGCCCGCCACCAACACCACACACTCGCCACGCTGTTGATTGCTGTCCGATTCGACGAACTCGCGCAACTCGGCCAACGGCAAGCCTTTGAGTGTTTCGAAAGTTTTGGTCAGCTCCCGCGCCAGTAATGCCGGACGCTCGCCACCGAATACCAGTTCCATGTCTTGCAGGCACTCGAGGATACGGTGCGGGGCTTCATAGAAAATCAGCGTGCGCGGTTCTTCTTTAACGAGTTCCAGGCGAGCACGTCGGCCGACAGCCTTGGCCGGCAAAAAACCTTCGAAGATGAAACGGTCGGACGGCAGCCCCGCCGCCGACAACGCCGCGATCAATGCACACGCACCCGGAACCGGCACCACATTGATTCCCGCGGCACGGGCCTGACGCACCAGGTGATAACCCGGATCGGAAATCAGGGGTGTTCCGGCGTCGGAAATCAGCGCCACATCGTCGCCGGCCAGCAGACGCGTGATAAAGCGGTTACCCTCTTCTCGCTCGTTATGTTCATGGCAGGCCGCCAGCGGCGTTGGAATACCGAAATGCTGCATCAATCGCTGGGAATGGCGAGTATCTTCGGCCGCGATCAAAGCGACGTCGCGCAGAATTTTCAGCGCCCGCGCACTGATATCGTCCAGGTTGCCGATGGGCGTCGCCACCACATAAAGCGAGCCAGCAGCGGAATTCAAAGCACCTGGAGCAGTCAAAGCGCACACCTCATGATCGGTAAAAAGCGGCATTGTAGCGCGTAGCGGCGCTTGCGATACGTCTCACTCTCCCCGGGTTTTCCAGCCTTTTGTGCAGTACTGCAACATTTGCACGAGCTAAATTGATCGATTCACGCCAGTAACATCGCGCCCCGGCCAGTGCTTGGGTACAATTCCACGCTAATTTGATCGAGTATCAGGAACACTACATGATCGCTTGCCTGCGGCTGTTCACTGCCCTCTGCCTCGCTGCCTTGCTGGCGGCTTGCGCCAGCTCGCCCTCCTCCAGCCTTGGCGAACTTCCACGGACCCCGGACGCCAGTATCGAGCAACTGCTCGAACAGGCCACTAAAAGCAAAGATCCGGAAAAAGCCGCTCTATTGCGCTTGAGCGCAGCAGACCTGGCTTATCGTCAGGGCAATGCCGGCCAGTCCGCGCAAATCCTGCAACAGGTCCCGGTGGAACAACTCAAGCCTGGCCAACAAGTCTTCGCCAGCACCCTGGCTGCTGAACTGGCAATGGTCCGCAATCAGCCCAAAGCGGCGCTGACTGCCCTGAGCCATCCGAGCCTGCAACGCCTGAGCGAACTGCCCGTCGAACAACAGGTTCGCACCGGCACCGTTCATGCTCGCGCCCTTGAGGCCGACGGCCAGACCCTGGCCGCCGCACGGGAGCGCATCTTTATTGCCCCTATGCTTGAAGGTGAAGCAGCCAGCAAAAACCACGAAGCGATCTGGACCCTGATCGCTTCGCTGCCGACTGATCAATTGCAGCCGACCACCGACGACGACCTCGGCGGCTGGATACGTCTGGCGCTGGCAGTGAAAACAGCCGGCACCCTGGAACAGCAGCAAGCCGCGATCGACACCTGGCGCGAACAGAATCCAAAGCATCCGGCTGCCATCCAGCTGCCGCTGCCACTGACCAAACTCAAGGAACTGGCCAGCCAGCCCCTGAGCAAGATCGCCCTGCTGCTGCCGCAAGACGGCCCGCTGGGTTCGGTTGGCAAAGCACTACGCGAAGGCTTCATGGCCGCTCACTACCAGGCGCAACAAGCCGGGCAGAAGCCGCCAGCCATCGAGTTCTATGACAGCTCGCGCCTGACCTCCCTCGACGAGTTCTATCGCAAGGCCCAGGCCGATGGCGTGCAACTGGTGGTCGGCCCGCTGGAGAAGCCGCTGGTCAAACAGCTCAGCGCGCGCCCGCAACTGCCGATCACTACCCTGGCGCTGAATTACAGCGAAGGCGAACAAGGTCCGGCCCAACTGTTCCAGTTCGGCCTTGCCGCTGAAGACGAAGCCCGCGAAGTGTCCCGTCGTGCGCGCGCCGATGGCCTGCACCGCGCCGCCATTATGGTGCCGAAAGGCGAATGGGGTGACCGCGTACTCAGGGCATTCAGCCAGGATTGGCAAGCCAACGGTGGCAGCATCGTCGCTACCGAACGCGTCGACCAGCCGGTGCAACTGGCCCAGCAGATTGCCGACATGTTCCAGTTGCGCCAGAGCGAAGGCCGCGCCAAGAGCCTGCAAAGCACCGTTGGCTCGCAGGTTGCCGCCCAACCTTCGCGTCGTCAGGACATCGAGTTCATCTTCCTGGCCGCGACGCCGCAACAGGCTCAACAGATCAAACCGACCCTGAACTTCCAGTACGCGGGGGACGTGCCGGTTTACGCCACCTCCCACGTGTTCAGCGCCAGTGGCGACCAGAACCAGTACAACGACATGAACGGTATTCGCTTCTGCGAAACCCCATGGCTGCTGGATGCCAACGACCCGCTGCGCAAACAAGTCACTGCACAATGGCCACAAGCCGGCGGCAGCCTGGGCCGCCTGTACGCGATGGGCGTTGACGCCTATCGCCTGGCACCGCGTCTGGGGCAACTCAAGGCCTTGCCGGACAGCCGCATCCAAGGCCAATCGGGCAGCCTGGGCATGACTCAGAATCAACGGGTCGAGCGTCAGTTGCCATGGGCAGAGTTCGCCAACGGTCAGGTTCAACGCCTGCCGGACACCTCGCGCTGATGCCTGACAGGTCACGCCAGCAAAGCGGTAAAGATGCCGAGCGTCATGCGCTCGAGCATCTTCAGCAACAAGGTCTGCGCCTGCTGGCGCAGAACTGGTTGTGTAAACGCGGCGAGCTTGATCTGGTCATGCTTGATGGCGATACAGTAGTATTCGTCGAAGTCCGCTACAGAAAAAACACCCAATGGGGTGGCGCGCTCGATAGCATTGATGGGCGCAAACGGCAGAAACTGATTTTTGCCGCGCAGTATTTTCTTCAGCGCGAGTCGCGTTGGGCCAATTCCCCCTGCCGCTTCGACGTGGTTGCCATCGACAGCAACCTTGATCAGTTGAACTGGTTGCAGAATGCCTTCGACAGCTGATCGCTTGCACCTCGAACCGGACACCTTCACCCAACACTTTTGCTCTTTGCTTTGCGGGCTGCACATTCATGTGCCAAGTAGCCGCGCTAATTAAGGTCACACAGATGGACATGCAATCCCGAATTCGCCAGCTTTTTCAGGCCAGTATCGACACCAAGCAAATGGCGATGGACGTACTTGCACCGCACATCGAGCAAGCCAGCCAAGTGATGGTCAACGCCCTGCTCAACGAAGGCAAAATGCTTTCCTGCGGCAACGGCGGCTCTGCCGGTGATGCCCAGCACTTTTCATCCGAGCTGCTCAACCGCTTCGAGCGCGAGCGCCCGAGTCTGCCCGCCATCGCGCTGACCACCGACAGCTCGACAATCACCTCGATTGCCAACGATTACAGCTACAACGAAATCTTCTCCAAACAGATTCGTGCCCTCGGCCAGCCGGGTGATGTTTTGCTGGCGATTTCCACCAGCGGCAACTCGGCAAACATAATTCAAGCGATCCAGGCCGCACATGATCGCGAAATGATTGTCGTAGCATTGACCGGTCGTGATGGCGGCGGCATGGCGTCACTGCTTTTGCCTGAGGACGTCGAGATTCGCGTACCGGCCAACGTCACCGCACGTATTCAGGAAGTCCACCTGCTGGCGATCCATTGCCTTTGCGATTTGATCGACAGCCAACTATTCGGGAGTGAAGAATGACCCCTAATCGCCTAGGCCTTCTGGCCTTGACCCTATGCCTTGGCATCAGTGGCTGCACTTCGGTGGTTAACGCCAGCCGTGAAGCGCCGATCGACGATGACCGTGGCACCCGTACCTTCGGCAGCAAGATCGACGACTCCCTGATCGACACCAAGGTCGGCGTGAACATCGCCAAGGCTGATCCAGCCCTGGACAACGACTCGCACATCGTCATCACCAGCTTCAACGGCGTGGTGCTGCTCGCCGGGCAAACCCCTCGCGCCGACCTCAAGGCCAAGGCCGAACAGGTTGCCGCCTCTGTTCAGCGGGTAAAGAAGGTGCACAACGAGCTGCAAGTACTGGCGCCCTCCTCGCTGCTGGCGCGTCAGAACGACACTTGGCTGACCACTAAGATCAAGACCCAGATGCTCACCGACGCCTCCATCCCGGGTTCGCGTATCAAAGTCGTGACCGAAAATGGCATCGTCTACTTGCTGGGTCTGCTGACCAAACAGGAAGCAGCCCAGGCGACCAATCTGGTACAAGGCGTTTCCGGCGTGCAGAAGATCGTGAAGTTGTTTGAGTACATCGACTGATCGACTTGTTGGAGATGGCGCCCATGCCAGGCGCACATAAAAAAACCCGCTGAAATCACTTCAGCGGGTTTTTCATTTCAACGGCCAGGAAGATCAGAAATCCTCCAACCGCCATACCTCATAAGCCGGCGTTTCATAGGGATGACTCTCTTTCAGAGCCACCACCACCGCCTGTATCAACTCATCGCTGACTACAAGCTCAACCTTCCATTCCTCAACCTGCTCGACCTGCCCCGCTTCACCAATAAACGGCTGACTGCCATCCAGTGGACGAAACTGACCCAACCCGAACACCTGCCACGCACAGTGATCATAAGCCCCGATCCGCCCACCACCGGCAGCGAACACAGCGCTTTTGACCACCTCGACATGACTGGCCGGAACAAAAAAACTGAGCTTGTACACGGCGCTTAGTTAACCCACACGCGAGCATTACGGAACATACGCATCCAAGGTGCGTCTTCGTTCCAGTCTTCCGAACGCCACGAGTTCTGCACCGCGCGGAATACACGCTCCGGGTGCGGCATCATGATGGTCACGCGACCGTCACGGCTGGTCAAACCGGTGATCCCGCGCGGCGAACCGTTCGGGTTGGCCGGATAGCTCTCGGTGACCTTGCCATGGTTGTCGACGAAACGCATCGCCACGCAACCCGACAGATCGGCTTCCAGCAACGCTTCTTCGCTAGCGAATTCGGCATGACCTTCGCCGTGTGCGATGGCGATCGGCATGCGCGAACCGGCCATGCCTTGCAGGAAGATCGAGTTCGACTCCTGGACCTGTACCATCGCCACGCGAGCTTCGAACTGCTCGGAACGGTTACGCACGAAGTGCGGCCAGAACTCGCTGCCCGGGATCAGCTCGTGCAAGTTGGACATCATCTGGCAACCGTTGCACACGCCGAGGGTGAAGCTGTCGTTACGTTCGAAGAAGCCCTGGAAGGCATCGCGAGCGCGGCTGTTGAACAGCGCGGACTTGGCCCAGCCTTCGCCGGCACCCAGTACGTCGCCGTAGGAGAAACCGCCGCAAGCCACCAGACCTTTGAACTCGTTCAGGTCGACACGACCGGCCAGAATGTCGCTCATGTGCACGTCGATCGCGTTGAAACCGGCGCGGTCGAACGCGGCCGCCATTTCCACCTGACCGTTGACGCCCTGCTCACGCAGCACGGCAACCTGTGGGCGAATGCCTTTCTTGATGTAAGGCGCGGCGACGTCCTGGTTGACGTCGTAGCTGAGCTTGACGCTCAGGCCCGGGTTGTCTTCTTCCAGCAGCACGTCGAACTCTTGCTCGGCGCAGTCGGCGTTATCACGCAGACGCTGGATCTGATAGCTGGTTTCAGCCCACTGACGTTGCAGCAGACGGCGCTGACCTTCGAACACGGTGTCGCCGTTGAACGTGATGCTGATCTCGCCATTGTTCATCGGCTGACCGATCACCGACACGCAGTCACCCAGGCCCGCTGCGCTGAACTGCGCGAGGATGTCTGGAGTGGCGTCCTGGCGAACCTGGATCACGGCACCCAGTTCTTCGTTGAACAGGATCGCGGCGATGTCGGCGGAGGTTTCTGCCAGACCGTCGAGGTTCAGGCTCAGACCGCAATGGCCGGCGAAGGCCATTTCTACCACGCTGGTCAGCAGACCACCGTCGGAACGATCGTGGTAAGCCAGCAGGTGACCGTCGGCGTTGAGGCCCTGGATCACGGCGAAGAAGGCTTTCAGGTCTTCGGCGTCATCGACGTCCGGGGCCTGCTTGCCGAGTTTGCCGTGAACCTGAGCGAGGATCGAAGCGCCCATGCGGTTCTGACCGCGACCGAGGTCGATCAGGATCAGGTCGGTGGTGCCCTTGTCCATGCGCAGTTGCGGGGTCATGGTCTGACGGATGTCAGCCACGGGCGCGAAACCGGTCACGATCAGCGACATCGGCGAAGTCACAGTCTTGTCGACGCCTTCGTCGTTCCAGCGGGTGGCCATGGACATCGAGTCCTTGCCCACCGGAATGGTGATGCCGAGGTCCGGGCACAATTCCATGCCGACTGCTTTCACGGTGTCGTACAGACGCGCGTCTTCACCCGGGTGACCGGCGGCGGACATCCAGTTCGCCGACAGTTTGATGTCGGAGATTTTGGCGATGCGCGACGCCGCGATGTTGGTCAGGGTTTCGCCGATGGCCATGCGGCCCGACGCTGGAGCGTCCAGCAGTGCCAGCGGAGTGCGCTCGCCCATGGCCATGGCTTCACCGGTGTAGACGTCGAAGCTGGTGGCGGTGACGGCAACGTCGGCCACCGGAACCTGCCACGGGCCGACCATCTGATCACGGGCCACGAGGCCGGTGATGGTGCGGTCGCCGATGGTGATCAGGAAGCTTTTGCTGGCCACGGCCGGGTGATGCAGGACGCGCTCGACGCAGTCTGCAATTTCCAGCGTGCTTGGATCGAAATCATCGCCCAGCTCGTTTTCGCGAACGGCCGAACGGTGCATGCGCGGGGCTTTGCCCAGCAGCACTTCGAGCGGCATGTCCACCGGGCTGTTGCCGAAGTGGCTGTCGGTCACGGTCAGTTGTGGTTCGGCAGTGGCTTCGCCGACCACGGCAAACGGGCAACGCTCACGTTCGCAGATCGCCTGGAAGCGTTCGAAGTCCGCAGGGCCGACTGCCAGAACGTAGCGTTCCTGAGATTCGTTACTCCAGATTTCGTGCGGGGCCATGCCCGGCTCATCGTTTGGAATATTGCGCAGTTCAAAGCGGCCGCCACGGTTGCCGTCGTTGACCAGTTCCGGGAAGGCGTTGGACAGACCGCCGGCACCCACGTCGTGGATGAAGCTGATCGGGTTCTTGTCACCCAACTGCCAGCAACGGTCGATGACTTCCTGGCAGCGACGTTCCATTTCCGGGTTTTCGCGCTGTACGGAGGCGAAGTCCAGATCCGCCGAGCTGGTGCCGGTGGCCATGGAAGAGGCAGCACCGCCGCCCAGGCCGATGAGCATTGCCGGGCCGCCAAGAACGATCAGCTTGGAGCCAACGGTGATTTCGCCTTTCTGTACGTGTTCGGCACGGATGTTACCCATGCCGCCAGCCAGCATGATCGGCTTGTGGTAACCGCGAACTTCGTCGCCACGCGGGGTGGTGATCGATTGTTCGAAGGTACGGAAGTAGCCGGTCAGCGCCGGACGGCCGAATTCGTTGTTGAACGCGGCGCCACCCAGTGGGCCTTCGATCATGATGTCCAGCGCGGTAACGATGCGCTCAGGCTTGCCGTACGGCACTTCCCACGGCTGTTCGAAGCCCGGGATCTGCAGGTTGGACACGGTGAAACCGGTCAGGCCAGCTTTTGGCTTGGCGCCGCGACCGGTTGCGCCTTCGTCGCGAATCTCACCGCCGCTACCGGTGGATGCGCCCGGGAACGGGGCAATCGCGGTCGGGTGGTTGTGAGTTTCGACTTTCATCAGGATGTGCACCGGTTCCTGCACCGCGCCGTACTGGCGGGTTTCAGGGTCCGGGAAGAAACGGCCGGCGACGGAGCCGACGATTACCGAGGCGTTGTCCTTATAAGCCGACAAAACACCTTCGCTGTGCATCTGATAGGTGTTCTTGATCATGCCGAACAGGCTTTTTTCCTGGCTCTGACCGTCGATGTCCCAACTGGCGTTGAAGATCTTGTGACGGCAGTGCTCGGAGTTCGCCTGGGCAAACATCATCAGTTCGATGTCATGCGGGTTGCGCTTCAAGCCGACGAAGGCTGCGACCAGATAGTCGATTTCGTCTTCGGCCAGGGCCAGGCCCAGCTCGGTGTTGGCTTTTTCCAGCGCGGCGCGGCCGCCACCCAACACGTCGATCGCGGTCAGGGGCTTGGGCTCGGCGTGGCTGAACAGGCCGGCGGCTTGTTCAAGGTTGTCCAATACGATCTGGGTCATGCGGTCATGCAAGGCGCCTGCAATCAGCTGCGCTTCGGCGTCGCTGAATTGGCCGGCGACGTAGAACGCGATGCCGCGCTCCAGGCGCTGGATCTTGGTCAGGCCACAGTTGCGAGCGATGTCGCTGGCTTTACTGGACCACGGTGAGATGGTGCCGAAACGTGGCAACACCAGAAACAGACGACCGGTTGGCTCTTGTACTGGAACGCTTGGGCCGTACTTCAGAAGGCGCGCGAGCACCTGCTGTTCGTCGCCGGTCAGGACGCCGGTAACTTCGGCGAAGTGAGCGAATTCAGCATACAAGCCACTGACAGCCGGAACCTTCTGGCTCAGTTGCTCAAGGAGTTTGCTGTGGCGAAAGGCAGAAAGGGCAGGAGCGCCGCGCAGGATCAACATCTTCGGGACAGCCTCGGGAAGGGGTGTGCTTTGAGGCCGTGCATTCTAGCCTAAACCGCCCGCGACAGCACCCGAAACGGTACGCACGGCTGTACCCGAACGTCGGGCCGGGTATTCGGGCCCGAAACAGGGGCGTGTCGAGGGTTATTTTTTCTGTCACAAAACGCTGTTCAGGCCCATTCCTGCGGGCTCCAAACAGGTTTTCGACGCTCTAGCAGACAAGCCCTTCGCTGTCGAGATATGGCGCTCGTGGTCCTTTGCGTATACTGCGCAGATGTTTTCCCCAACGGCTTTGCGTCCGCGGCATGCCAAATGGCTGATCGCAACCGGACTCTTCCTGGTGCTCAGTGGCTGTGTTGATAAACCCAACACGCTGGAGCGCGTAAAGGAGGATGGCGTGCTGCGGGTGGTTACCCGTAACAGTCCCGCCACCTACTTTCAGGATCGCAACGGTGAAACCGGCTTCGAATACGAGCTGGTGAAGCGCTTCGCCGACGATCTGGGGGTGGAACTCAAGATCGAAACCGCCGACAACCTCGATGACCTGTTCAGTCAGGTGGGCAAGCCCAATGGCCCGGTGCTGGCTGCTGCCGGCCTGGTCAGCAGCGAGCAACGTAAAAAACAGGTGCGGTTTTCCCACTCCTACCTCGAAGTCACCCCACAGATCATCTACCGCAACGGCCAGTCACGGCCGACCGACGCAGGCGATCTGGTCGGCAAGAAGATCATGGTGCTCAAGGGCAGCACTCACGCCGAGCAATTGGCAGAGCTGAAAAAGAAATATCCCGGCATTGAATACGAAGAGTCCGACGCGGTTGAAGTCGTCGACTTGCTGCGCATGGTCGACGAAGCCCAGATCGATCTGACCTTGGTCGATTCCAACGAAGTCGCGATGAACCAAGTCTACTTCCCCAACGTGCGGGTCGCCTTCGATCTTGGTGACGCCAGTAATCAGAGCTGGGCCGTGGCCGCTGGCGAAGACAACAGCCTGCTCAACGAGATCAACACCTACCTCGACAAGGTGAAGAAAAACGGCACCCTGCAACGCCTGAAAGATCGTTACTACGGCCACGTCGATGTACTCGGTTACATGGGCGCCACCACCTTCGCCCAGCACTTGCAGCAACGGCTGCCCAAATACGAACAGCACTTCAAGGCGTACGCCAAGAAAGAAAAAGTCGACTGGCGCCTGCTGGCGGCGATCGGCTATCAGGAGTCGCTGTGGCAAGCGGCGGTCACGTCCAAGACCGGCGTGCGCGGGTTGATGATGCTGACCCAGAACACGGCGCAAGCCATGGGCGTGTCCAATCGCCTTGACCCCAAACAGAGCATCATGGGCGGCGCGAAGTACCTGGCCTACATGAAGGATCAATTGGACGAATCGATCCAGGAGCCGGATCGTACGTGGTTCGCGCTGGCAGCCTACAACGTAGGCAGCGGTCACTTGGACGACGCACGCAAACTGGCGGCCAAGGAAGGGCTGAACCCGGACAAGTGGCTGGACGTGAAGAAAATCCTGCCGCGTCTTTCCGAGAAGAAGTGGTTCAGCAAAACCCGTTACGGCTACGCCCGGGGCGGCGAGCCGGTGCACTTCGTGGCGAACATTCGTCGTTACTACGACATCCTGACGTGGGTCACGCAGCCGCAGCTGGAAGGCAATCAGATCGCTGAGGGCAATCTGCATGTGCCGGGGGTCGACAAGACCAAGCCGAGCCAGGAAACCCCTCCGCTCTAAATCTTCGCTGCCTTCAAGGACGCCATCGCGGGCAAACCACGCTCCCACAGGTCCGCGTCGAGTACATAGTTATCG
This sequence comes from Pseudomonas sp. PME37.24/025, assembly GCF_055556615.1. Taxonomy (NCBI): domain Bacteria; kingdom Pseudomonadati; phylum Pseudomonadota; class Gammaproteobacteria; order Pseudomonadales; family Pseudomonadaceae; genus Pseudomonas; species Pseudomonas sp. PME37.24/025. The sequence continues at coordinate 50,652 of NZ_JBVHNK010000016.1, read as the reverse complement.
TTCAACTCGGACCTGTGGGAGCGCGGCTTGCCCGCGATGGCAGCGCCGCCGATCTAACCTTTCAACGCAGCAGCCAGAATCAGCGCCTTCATCTCCGACACCGCCGACTTGAACCCGACGAACAACGCATGAGCCACCAATGCATGGCCGATGTTCAGTTCGTTGATGCCCTTGATCGCCGCAACAGCCTCGACGTTGTGATAGTGCAGGCCGTGACCCGCATTGACGATCAGGCCCTGGGCCAGGCCGAATGCCACGCCATCGGCCACGCGCTTGAGTTCTTCAGCCACTTCGGTTGGCGTCTCGGCGTCCGCATAACGCCCGGTGTGCAATTCAATGGCTGGCGCACCAATACGACGGGACGCTTCGATCTGCCGCTCGTCCGCGTCAATGAACAGCGACACTTCACAGCCGATCTTCGCAAGGCGATCCACCGCTGCCTTGATCCGCGCCTCCTGCCCTGCCACGTCCAGACCGCCTTCGGTGGTCAGCTCCTGACGGGTTTCCGGGACCAGGCAAATATGTGCCGGGCGAATGCGTTCGGCGAACACCATCATTTCTTCGGTGACGCCCATTTCGAAGTTCATGCGGGTTTGCAGCACGTCCTTGAGCAACAGCACGTCGCGCTCCTGAATGTGCCGGCGGTCTTCGCGCAGGTGCACGGTGATGCCGTCAGCGCCCGCCTCTTCCGCGTCCAGCGCTGCCTTGACCGGATCCGGGTAGCGAGTACCCCGGGCCTGACGCAGGGTGGCAACGTGGTCGATGTTCACGCCAAGAAGAATGCGATTGCTGGTGGTCACGGAAGCGCTCCTGAAAATAAGGGAAAGTTCGGTGCACAGCATACACGGGGAGCTTGGGTCTGTTGACGCAAGCATCAATAGTTCCTATTGCTTGCGAAACTATGGCTTGCGAAACAACTCGCGACTGACCAGAGGACGCCCACCCAGATGAACGGCCAATGCCTGACGCATCAAGCGCTTGGCGGCGGACAGTGCGCCGGGCGCGGACCAGTCGGCATCGGCCATCGCCAGCAGTTCAGTGCCGTTGAACAGGCCCGGTTGCAGCAGATAGACCCGCTCCAGGCCTGCATCCACTTGCAAGCGGTAGAGGCCATCCGGCGCAATGGGGTCGCCGTGGATGTCGGTGTTTAATGCAAAGCCGTAACCGAGGTCGTCGAGTAGACGCCATTCGAAGGAGCGCAGCAACGGCTCTAACGGGCGGCCTTCGGCCAAGGCGAGCAAGGTCGCGGCGTAGTGATCGAAAACTGCGGGGTGAGGGTCTTCGGCGGGCAGCAGGCGAATCAGCAATTCGTTGAGGTAGAGGCCGCTGAACAGCGCCTCGCCGTTGAGCCAGGTAGAAACACCGGCGCTTTCCATGCGGCCGACGTTTTTCAACTCGCCCCGACCACGGAACTCGACTTCCAGCGGCACGAACGGCCGCGCCAACGTCCCGGCCTTGCCCCGCGCGCTACGCAACACCGCGCGCAGCCGACCTTGCGGCGTAAGGAAATCCACCAGCGCGCTGCTTTCGCGGTAGGCGCGGCTGTGGAGGACGTACGCGGGTTGGCCGGTTGGCGCGGTGTTCGACATGGAAATCGTAGTTCTCAATGAAGGAGCGCAGTTCTACAAACAACCAAAACCAATGTGGGAGCGGGCTTGCCCGCGATGGCGGACTTACATTCAACATCTCTGCTGAATGTTACATCCTCATCGCGGGCAAGCCCGCTCCCACAGGGTTCTACGGTGCAACGCAGACCGGGTTTACAGGTCGCCGTAACCCAGCGAACGCAACGCACGTTCGTCATCGGACCAGCCGCCCTTAACCTTGACCCACAGATTGAGCATGATCTTGGAGTCGAACAGCAGCTCCATGTCCTTGCGCGCCTCGGTGCCGATGCGCTTGATGCGCTCGCCCTTGTCACCAATGATGATTTTCTTCTGGCCGTCACGTTCGACGAGGATCAAGGCATGGATGTGCAGGGTCTTGCCCTGCTGCTTGAACTCTTCGATTTCCACGGTGATCTGGTACGGCAGCTCGGCGCCCAACTGGCGCATGATTTTCTCGCGCACCAGTTCGGCGGCGAGGAAGCGGCTACTGCGGTCGGTGATCTGATCTTCCGGGAAGAAGTGATCATTTTCCGGCAAGTGCTGGGCGATCACTCGTTCCAGCGTGTCGAGGTTATGCCCGTGTTGGGCCGAGATCGGCATGATCTGCGCGTTCGGCAGCTGTTCCTGCAACCAGGTCAGGTGCGGCATCAGCTCGGATTTGTCTTCGATGCGGTCGGTCTTGTTCAGCGCCACGATCAGCGGGCCGGTCACGTACTGAACGCGCTCGAGGACCATCTGGTCTTCGTCGGTCCACTTGGTGCGGTCAACCACGAAGATCACCACGTCGACGTCTTTCAACGCCGCCGAAGCGGTCTTGTTCATGTAACGGTTCAGAGCCTTTTCGCCGCCCTTGTGCATGCCCGGGGTGTCGACGTAGATCGCCTGCACGGCGCCCTCAGTCTTGATGCCGAGCATGTTGTGGCGAGTAGTCTGAGGCTTGCGCGAGGTGATCGCCAGTTTCTGACCCAGGATGTGGTTCAGCAGCGTGGACTTGCCCACGTTGGGACGGCCGACGATGGCAACATAGCCACAGCGAGTTGCAGTTGAATCAGTCATTGCCATTCTCCACACCCAGGGCAATCAGTGCTGCGGCGGCCGCTACCTGTTCGGCAATACGACGACTCACACCCTGACCTCGGCTTTTTTCATTCAGTAAGGTGATTTCACATTCGACGAAGAACGTCCGGCAATGTGGCTCACCCTGGATATCCACCACTTCGTAACGTGGCAGCTCACAACCACGCGACTGCAGGAATTCCTGCAGGCGGGTTTTTGGATCTTTGTTGGTGTCGACCAGCGTCAGGCCTTCGAACTCACCGGCCAGCCAGGCCAACACACGCTCGCGCGCCATGTCCATGCCGGCATCCAGGTAGATCGCACCGATCAGCGCTTCAAGGGCATCAGCCAGAATCGACTCGCGACGGAACCCGCCGCTTTTCAATTCACCTGAACCCAGGCGCAGGTATTCGCCCAGGTCGAAACCACGGGCCAGTACGGCCAGGGTCTCACCTTTCACCAAGCGGGCGCGCAAACGCGACAACTGGCCTTCGCGGGCCAACGGGAAGCGATCGAACAACGCCTCGCCAGCGACGAAGTTGAGGATGGCATCACCGAGGAACTCCAGGCGTTCGTTGTTGCGCCCGGCAAAGCTGCGGTGAGTCAGGGCCAGGACCATCAGTTCCTGGTCTTTGAAGGTGTAGCCGAGCTGACGCTCTAGACGGCTTAAGGAGACGCTCACGGTTTACCCACGCTGAGTTCGTGGCTGGATTCCACCGCCATCGCCGTGGTACGGCGCAGGCTTGGGACAATTAACGCTGTGTTCAAAAATAACGTCCTGAATATCGTTGTTTTCATGCTTCTGTGGCCGATTATGCCGACTCCAGAAATGCATTCGGCGCTGTGTTCAACAGCGCCGTGTGTGATTACTTGATCAGGCCAACCCGCGAGAAATTCGGCAGGTGACTGAGTTTGGGTTCCGGCCAGCTCATCCAGACTGCGAAGGCCTTGCCGACGATATTCTTGTCGGGAACCATGCCCAGCAGATCCTTGGGAATACTCGGATCATCCCAGTAGCGACTGTCGTTCGAGTTGTCGCGGTTGTCGCCCATCATGAAGTAGTGCCCGGCAGGCACGGTCCACGAATGATCCGGCGTTGCGCGGTAGCGGCTCATTTCCTTGCGGATAAGGTGCTCGGCGACGCCGAGCTTTTCCTTGTAGAGCTCGGCGCTGCCCAACGTGCCCGGCTCGGAGCCGACCAGTTGTTCGGCGATCGACTCACCGTTGACGAACAGACGCTTGTCCGCGGTGTAGCGAATCTGGTCACCCGGCAGGCCCACCACACGCTTGATGTAATTGACGTTCGGGTCGCTCGGGTAGCGGAACACCATCACATCACCGCGCTGCGGATCACCGACTTCGATGACTTTCTTGTCGATCACCGGCAGGCGGATCCCATAAGAAAACTTGTTCACCAGAATGAAGTCGCCGACGTCCAGGGTCGGTTTCATCGAGCCGGAAGGAATCTGGAACGGTTCCACCAGGAACGAACGCAGCACCAGCACGATGAACAACACCGGGAAAAACGACTTGCCGTATTCGACCAGCAGCGGCTCTTTGTTCAGTTTCTCGACCACCACCATGTCAGCCTGGCTGACGCTACCCTGGTAAGAGTTAATGGCAGCCCGGCGCCGTGGCGCCAGGAACAGCAAATCGAGCAACGCCAACAGGCCGCAGACGAACACGGCGATGACCAGCAACAGCGGGAAATTTAGTGACATAGGACCTAACTATCCAACCTGAGCACTGCAAGGAAGGCTTCTTGTGGAATTTCCACGTTGCCGACTTGCTTCATGCGTTTTTTACCGGCCTTTTGCTTTTCCAACAGCTTGCGCTTACGGCTAACGTCACCGCCGTAGCATTTGGCCAATACGTTCTTTCTGAGTGCCTTGACGGAGGTTCGCGCAATGATCTGCCCGCCGATGGCGGCCTGGATCGCGACGTCGAACATCTGGCGCGGAATCAGTTCTTTCATCTTCTCGGTCAACTGGCGACCTTTGTAGTGCGCATTGTCGCGGTGCACGATCAGCGCCAGGGCGTCGACCTTGTCACCGTTAATCAGCACATCCAGTTTCACCAGATTAGCCGATTGATAACGGTCGAAATGGTAATCCAGCGAAGCATAGCCACGGCTGGTGGATTTCAGACGGTCGAAGAAGTCGAGGACCACTTCGTTCATCGGCAAATCGTAGGTCACTTGTACCTGGGTACCGAGGAACAGCATGTCGTGCTGCACGCCACGCTTTTCGATACACAGGGTAATGACGTTACCCAGGTGCTCTTGCGGCACAAGGATATTGGCCCGCACGATCGGTTCACGCATGTCTTCGATCGACGACAGGTCCGGGAGCTTGGACGGGTTATCGACGTAAATCGTTTCGCCGGTTTTCAGCAACAGCTCGAAAATTACCGTCGGCGCCGTGGTGATCAGGTCCAGGTCGTACTCGCGCTCCAGGCGCTCCTGGATGATTTCCATGTGCAGCATGCCGAGGAACCCGCAACGGAAGCCGAAGCCCAGCGCGTCGGAGCTTTCCGGGGTGTACTGCAGGGACGAGTCGTTGAGGGTGAGCTTTTGCAGCGCTTCACGGAAATCTTCGAAGTCGTCGGAGCTGACCGGGAACAGACCGGCGTACACCTGCGGCTGAATGCGTTTGAAGCCTGGCAGCACGTCAACGTCAGGCGTGGAACTCAAGGTCAGGGTGTCGCCGACCGGTGCACCGTGAATGTCCTTGATGCCGGCGATGATGAAGCCTACTTCGCCGGCCTTCAGGTCAACGGTGGCGGTGTGTTTCGGGTTGAAGACACCGACGCTGTCCACCAGGTGGATCTTGCCGGTGGATTTGACCAGGATCTTGTCGCCTTTCTTCACACGACCGTGACGCACGCGTACCAGGGAAACAACGCCCAGGTAGTTGTCGAACCAGGAGTCGATGATCAACGCTTGCAGCGGATCTTCGTAGTTGCCGGTCGGCGCAGGAATGGTGTGAACCAGGCGTTCGAGCACTTCGTCGACGCCCAAGCCAGTCTTGGCAGAGCACTCGACCGCATCGGTGGCATCAATGCCGATGATTTTTTCGATTTCTTCTTTGACGCGGTCCGGATCGGCCTGTGGCAGGTCGATCTTGTTCAGGACTGGCATGACTTCCAGGCCCTGCTCGATCGCCGTGTAGCAGTTGGCAACCGACTGCGCCTCAACGCCCTGACCGGCATCGACCACCAGCAATGCACCTTCACAGGCCGCCAGCGACCGGCTGACTTCGTAGGTGAAGTCAACGTGGCCGGGGGTGTCAATGAAGTTCAGCTGGTACTTGATGCCATCGCGGGCGGTGTAATAAAGGGTGACGCTGTGGGCCTTGATGGTGATCCCGCGTTCACGCTCCAGGTCCATGGAGTCCAGCACCTGGGCTTCCATTTCGCGCTCGGCAAGACCGCCGCACATCTGGATGAAGCGATCGGCCAGCGTCGACTTGCCATGGTCAATGTGGGCGATGATGGAGAAATTGCGGATATGACTCAAATCACTCACGGATCAACACTCAAAAAGGCTGCAGGCATAGCCCGCCGAAAAATAGCCGGGAATTGTACCTGATCCACGGCGCAAGCGTCACGTTCGCAGGTCAGACGGCGCCTACAAAAACGCCCCGGTCTTGCGACAGGGGCGTTTTGAGTGACAAGCCACATCGGGAATAACCCGCGATCAACCGGCCCGGCGCAACAACCAGACCCCGGCCAGGGCACAGACACCGGCCGGTACCAGCACCGCAAACAACGGCGAGAAACCGAATACCAGGCTCGAAGGCCCCAGCAAATCCTGGACGATGCGGAAGGTGAAACCCACCAGCACACCGGTAAAGACCCGCTGACCGAGAGTCACCGAACGCAGCGGGCCGAAGATGAAGGAAATCGCCATCAACACCAATGCAGCGGTCACCAGTGGCTGCAACACCTTGACCCAAAACGCCAGCCAGTAACGACCGTTGCTCAGGCCCTGGTCAGCCAGGTAGTGGATGTAACTCCACAGACCGGTGATCGACAATGACTCAGGCGCCATCACCACAGTACTCAGCAGTTGCGGGCTCAGGGCTACTTCCCAACGCTCCACCGGAGTCGTCACCACTTCGGTGCTCTTGTCATGGAACAACGTGGTCGTGACATCGCTCAGCTGCCAGTGATCCGTGTCAAATTCCGCGCGCTTGGCAAAGCTCGAAGACAGCATGTGGCGTTGATCGTCGAAGCGATAACGGGTCACGCCGTACAGCAGACCATTGGGTTGCACGGAGTTGACGTGAATGAACTCGTCACCCTGCCGGTGCCACAGACCGTGCTTGGCGCTTTGTGCATCGCCACTGCCCTGGGCCAGCGAGCGATTGGCCTGAGCGGTGACTTCCGTGGCCGGCGCGACGTATTCGCCAATCACCAGCCCTACCGCCATCAGAAGCAGCATCGGCTTCATGACGGCCCAGACGATCCGCCCGAGCGATACGCCCGCAGCGCGCATGATGGTCAGTTCGCTGTGGCTGGCCAGACTGCCGAGGCCGATCAGGCAACCGATCAACGCCGCCATCGGCAACATGTCGTACAGACGGCGTGGAGCGGTCAGCAGCACGTAGCTCAGGACATCTATCAGCGTATAGGTATCGCTGACCTCACTCATTTCATCGATGAAGGCAAACAGCGTTGCCAGGCCGAGGATGATCCCCAGGACTGCCAGGATCGCGACGAACACGCTGCTACCGATGTAGCGATCGAGCTTATCCACGGGCCACCTCCAGCGCACTGCGGCGACTCGCCATTTTCAAGCGCAGCGGCTCCCAGTACAGCAAGCCCAGACCGATGGACAGGAAGATCGCATGCACCCACCACAAGCCCAATGCCGGCGCAATCTTGCCCTTTTCGAGGGCGCCGCGAGCGGCAATCAGGATGCTCAGGTAAGCCATATAAAGAAGAATCGCCGGCAGCAACTTGAGGAAACGGCCCTGGCGCGGGTTGACCCGCGACAGCGGCACCGCCATCAGGGTCACGATGAAGACCAGCAACGGCAGGGACAGACGCCATTGCAGTTCAGTGCGCGAGCGGATGTCATCACTGCCCAGCAAGGAGCGAGTGGTCATTGCGTCACGGTCGGTGACTTCGTCGCTGACGTCCGGCTTGGGCAGCAATACGCCGTACTCGTCGTATTTGATGGCGCGGTAGTCGGCCTGACCCGGATTACCGTCGTAACGATAGCCGTTGTCGAGGATCAGATAACGGTTGCCGTCGGGGCGAATTTCCTGACGCCCCTTCTCGGCCACCAGTACGGAAATCCCGCGATCCTTTTTGTCGGAGTTTATATTTTTCTGCGAAATGAACACGCCACCCAGATTGATGCGGTCATCCGAAAGTTGTTCGGTGTAGGTCACCCGAGTACCGTCGCGCAAGGCCTGGAAGCGGCCTGGCTCAAGGGTATCGAATTCAGTCAGTGCGTCCTGTTTGTTCAGCAGCAACTGGAACTGATTGGCCCCTTGCGGCGCCAGGCTCAGGCTCAGCCATGCCACCACCAGCGCAACCAGGGTGGCCGGAAAAAGGGTCATGGCGAACAGACGCTGCTGACTCATGCCAGTGGCAGACAACACGGTCATTTCACTTTCAAGATATAGGCGACCGTAGGCCAGCAAAATCCCGAGAAACAGCCCCAAAGGCAGGATCAACTGCAGAAAACCCGGCAGACGGAAACCCATGATCAGGAACAGTGACCCCGGATCCAGAAGGCCAGAGGCCGCCTGGGCGAGGTACTTGATAAAGCGCCCGCTCATGATGATGACCAGCAGCACGGCGCTGACGGCGCTCAAGGTCAACAGGACTTCGCGGGATAGATAACGGAAGACAATCAAACCAGACACTCCAGGGTTGTCAGGCTAAGCGGCCAAACAAACAAACGTATCGGTCGGCCCGCAGGGCAGAGCCGCCGAAAAAGATGGCGCATTATCCTGTGATTGGGTGCGCCTGTCACTGCGCACGCTCAAGCAGACACCTGAACCACCGAAGTTCGCATGACCGAGGGTTGTCAGGCGCCGGTAGCGAGGTTCAAACTGCGGCCTTTATCGCTGGCACTGCACCGGCGTCTTTCTTAATAAGCAAGCCTCTGCGCGTCGCGCACTTTGACCATTAATTCAGGGACCCAGACATGGAACTGGTTGTAAAAAGCGTTAGCCCGGAAACGTTGAAGACCGCCACGCTGGTGGTCGCCGTCGGCGAAGGCCGTAAACTCGGCGCCGTTGCCAAACAACTCGACGAACTGAGCGGTGGCACCATCAGTGCCGTTCTCAAGCGCGGCGACCTGGCCGGAAAAGTCGGCCAGAGCCTGTTGCTGCACAGCCTGCCTAACCTCAAGGCCGAGCGCGTGTTGCTGGTGGGCGTGGGCAAGGATGAAGAGCTGGGCGATCGCCCGTTCCGCAAAATCATCGCCGGCATCCTCAACACCCTTAAAGGCCTGGGCGGCAGCGATGCCGTTCTGGCCCTGGACGAAGTCGTGGTCAAAGGCCGCGACAGCTATGGCAAAACCCGCCTGTTGGCCGAAACCCTGGTGGATGGCGAGTACACTTTCGACCAGTTCAAGAGCCAGAAAGCCGACCCGCTCTCCCTGAAGAAAATCACCCTGGTGACCATCAAGGCAGCACAGGCCGAAATCGAACGCGCCGTGGCCCACGCTACCGCGATCGCCAATGGCATGGCCTTCACCCGTAACCTGGGCAACCTGCCGCCAAACATCTGCCACCCGACGTTCCTGGGCGAGCAAGCCAAGAATCTGGGCAAAGAATTCAAGAGCCTGAAAGTCGAAGTCCTTGATGAGAAGAAGATCAAGGACCTGGGCATGGGCTCGTTCTACGCCGTCGGCCAGGGCAGCGCCCAGCCGCCGCGCTTGATCGTCATGCAATACAACGGCGGCAAGAAATCCGAGAAGCCGTACGCACTGGTCGGCAAAGGCATCACCTTCGACACCGGCGGCATCAGCCTCAAGCCGGGCGCCGGCATGGATGAAATGAAGTACGACATGGGCGGCGCCGCCAGCGTGTTCGGTACCCTGCGTGCCGTGCTTGAGCTGAAACTGCCGATCAACCTGGTGTGCATCCTGGCCTGCGCCGAGAACATGCCGAGCGGCAACGCTTCGCGTCCGGGCGACATCGTCACCACCATGAGCGGTCAGACCGTGGAAATCCTCAACACCGACGCCGAAGGCCGTCTGGTGCTGTGCGATGCCCTGACCTACTCCGAACGCTTCAAGCCGCAAGCGGTGATCGACATCGCCACCCTGACCGGCGCTTGTGTCGTCGCTCTGGGTTCCCACACCTCGGGCCTGCTGGGCAACAACGACGAGCTGATCGGCCAACTGCTGAGCGCCGGCCAATCCGCCGACGACCGCGCCTGGCAACTGCCGCTGTTCGATGAATATCAAGAGCAGCTGGACAGCCCGTTCGCCGACATCGCCAACATTGGCGGCCCGAAAGCCGGCACCATCACCGCTGCCTGCTTCCTGTCGCGCTTCACCAAGAACCTGAACTGGGCGCACCTGGACATCGCCGGCACGGCCTGGACCAGCGGCGGCAAGGACAAGGGCGCCACTGGCCGTCCGGTTCCCCTGCTGACCCAATACCTGCTGGACCGCGCCAAAGCCTGAAACCAATGACCCCGAGCGGTGCCTCTTACCCGTGGCGCCGCTCAGGGTTCAGGAACCGCAATGACCAAAGTCGACTTCTATATCCTGCCCAGCGCCGATCCTTCGGCACGGTTGGATTTCGCCTGCAAGCTCACCGAAAAAGCCTGGCGCATGGGCCACCGCATTTACCTGCACTGCAGCGATGCCGCCCAGCGTGATGACCTCGATGCACGTTTGTGGGCCTTCAAGGGCGAAAGCTTCGTGCCCCACGGTCCGGCTGAAAGCGAGCCGGAGGGTTTGATTGTCCTGGGTCTTGGCGATGCCTGCGGTCAGCATCAGGATCTGCTGGTCAATCTCGACCTGAAAGTCCCGGTATTTGCCAAACAGTTCGCCCGCGTGGCGGAAGTGGTGGTGGAAGATCCGACGATTCGTTCGGCTGCGCGGGAGAGTTTCCGTTTCTACCGCGAACAGGGCTATCCTCTGCAAGATCACCGTTTACAGCGACTCTGAGCATTCCGATGGACACTCCAAAACCGCAGCAAAATTCCGCGCATCTGCTGGATGACCTCGAGTCGATCCGACAACTGCTCGGCGATGACAACCTGCAACCGCCCTTGCTGACCGACACGGTCATTGAAGGTGATCAGGAACAGATCCCCATGCTGTTCGACACGGTCGGCAATGCGCCGCAACCGGTCGAAACCACACCACCACCCGCCCCAGCCGCGCAACCGTCACCTGCCGCCAGCAAAGGCCCTGACGCCCTGCTGCACCTGGACAGCGAACTGCGCGCCGCCGCGCTATTGATCATGCAAGATGTGATCGACGACTTCGCCCCGCACATTGAAACCGAAATCAAACGCCGTCTTGATGCGCGAATGGAACGGTTGCTCAGCCAGTACGAATAACACTGTCGAGCGGGCTTCTGTGGCGAGGGAGCTTGCTCCCGCTCGGTTGCGAAGCAGCCGCAAAGCCTGCACACGCGGAGTACCTGACACACCTGACTTGCTGATGTCGGGGCCGCTTCGCGCCCCAGCGGGAGCGAGCTCCCTCGCCATAGGTCCATTCCACACTTTGATCTGCGCCCTGTCCGCACCTGCTCGCCCTACGCCCCACGCCCCGCTATACTTGCCGGCTTTTCCTGAATAAATGCCAATAGGGTCCCGCCGCGCATGGATAAGACCTACCAGCCGCACGCCATTGAAACTTCCTGGTACAACACCTGGGAGTCTGAGAATTACTTCGCCCCGCAAGGCGCGGGCGAGTCCTACACCATCATGATCCCGCCGCCGAACGTCACCGGCAGCCTGCACATGGGTCACGGCTTCAACAACGCGATCATGGACGCCCTGATCCGTTTCCGCCGCATGCAGGGTCGCAACACCCTGTGGCAGCCGGGTACCGACCACGCCGGTATCGCCACGCAAATGCTGGTGGAGCGTCAACTCGAAGCCCAGGGCCAGAATCGCCATGATCTGGGCCGCGAAAAATTCCTCGAGAAAGTCTGGGAGTGGAAGGATCAGTCCGGCGGCAACATCAGCCGTCAGATCCGCCGCCTCGGCTCGTCCGTGGACTGGAGCCGTGAGCGCTTCACCATGGACGACGGCCTCTCGGAAGCGGTTAAAGAAGCGTTCGTGCGCCTGCACGAAGACGGCCTGATCTATCGCGGCAAGCGCCTGGTCAACTGGGACACCAAGCTGCACACGGCGATTTCCGACCTCGAAGTGGAAAACCACGACGAGAAAGGTTTCCTGTGGAACCTGAAGTACCCGCTGGCCGACGGCGCTAAAACCGCTGAAGGCAAGGATTACCTGATCGTCGCGACCACTCGCCCGGAAACCATGCTCGGCGACGCCGCCGTGGCCGTTAACCCGAACGATGAACGCTACAAAGCCCTGATCGGCAAATTTGTCGAGCTGCCACTGGTTGGCCGCCGCATCCCGATCATCGCCGATGATTATTGCGATCCTGAATTCGGCACCGGTTGCGTGAAAATCACCCCGGCCCACGATTTCAATGACTACGAAGTCGGCAAGCGCCACAACCTGCCGCTGCTGAACATCTTCGACAAGAACGCTGACGTGCTGCCGGCTGCCCAGGTGTTCAACCTCGATGGCAGCGTCAACGAGCAAATCGACGGCACGCTGCCCGCCGAATTCGTCGGCCTCAACCGCTTCCAGGCCCGCAAGGAAATCGTGGCTGCATTCGAAGCCGCCGGCCTGCTGGTCAGCGTCGACGATCACGCCCTGAAAGTACCGAAAGGCGACCGCTCCGGCACCATCATCGAGCCGTGGCTGACCGACCAGTGGTACGTCTCCACCAAGCCATTGGCCGAGCCGGCCATCGCTGCGGTTGAAGATGGCCGCATTCAGTTCGTGCCAAAGCAATACGAAAACATGTACTTCTCGTGGATGCGCGACATCCAGGATTGGTGCATCAGCCGTCAGCTGTGGTGGGGCCACCGGATTCCGGCCTGGTACGACGAGTCGGGCAAGGTCTATGTCGGTCGCGACGAAGCCGAAGTGCGTGCCAAGCACAACCTTGGCCCGGACGTTGCGCTGCAACAGGACAACGATGTTCTGGATACCTGGTTCAGTTCGGGCCTGTGGACTTTCTCCACGCTCGGCTGGCCGGAGCAGACCGAATTCCTGAAAAAATTCCATTCCACCGACGTACTGGTGACCGGTTTCGACATCATTTTCTTCTGGGTTGCCCGGATGATCATGCTCACCATGCACTTGGTGAAAAACGAAGACGGCACGCCACAGGTTCCGTTCAAGACCGTTTACGTGCACGGTCTGGTACGTGATGGCCAGGGCCAGAAGATGTCCAAGTCCAAGGGCAACGTCCTGGACCCGCTGGACATCATCGACGGCATCGAGCTGGAAGAGCTGGTGCAGAAACGCACCTCCGGCATGATGCAGCCGAAACTGGCGAAGAAGATCGAGAAGCAGACCCGCGACGAGTTCGCCGACGGCATCGCCAGCTATGGCACCGACGCCCTGCGCTTCACGTTCTGCTCGCTGGCGTCCACCGGTCGCGACATCAAGTTCGACATGGGCCGTGTCGAAGGCTATCGCAACTTCTGCAACAAGATCTGGAACGCTGCGCGCTACGTGCTGGACAAAGGCGAAGACTGCGGCCAGAACGGCGAAGCCTACGAGCTGTCCCTGGCGGATCGCTGGATCATTTCGCAGCTGCAACGCACCGAAGCCGAAGTGACTCGTCAGCTTGATCAGTTCCGTTTCGACCTGGCGGCACAAGCCTTGTACGAGTTCATCTGGAACCAGTATTGCGACTGGTACCTGGAACTCTCCAAGCCTGTGCTGTGGGACGAAAATGCACCGGTCGAACGTCAGCGCGGCACCCGTCGCACACTGGTTCGAGTGCTGGAAGTCGCGCTGCGTCTGGCGCACCCGTTCATGCCGTTCATCACCGAAGAAATCTGGCAGCGCGTCGCGCCGCTGGCCGGTATCGAAGGCAAGACGATCATGCTGCAACCTTGGCCTGTGGCCAATGAAGCACGCATCGACCAGGGCGCCGAAGACGACATCGAATGGCTCAAGGGCCTGATGCTCGGCACGCGTAACATCCGTGGCGAAATGAACATCGGTCCGGGCAAGCCGCTGAACCTGTTCCTGAAAAACGTCAGCGCCGAAGATCAGCGTCGCCTCACCGAAAACGAAGCCTTGCTGAAGAAGCTGGCCCGTCTGGAGTCGATCACCGTTTTGAAGGCCGGCGAAGAAGCACCGCTGTCCGCCACCGCACTGGTTGGCGAGATGGAAGTGCTGGTGCCGATGGCCGGCCTGATCGACAAGGATGCCGAACTGGCTCGTCTGGACAAGGAAATTCTGCGTCTGCAGGGTGAAGTTCAGCGGGTTGGCGGCAAGCTGTCCAACGCCGGTTTCGTTGATAAGGCCCCGGCCGAAGTCATCGACAAGGAACGCGCTAAACTGGCTGAAGCCGAACAGGCTTTGGGCAAGTTGGCCGAGCAGCATGCGCGGATTGCCAGCCTGTAACGGCAAGTCGCAATGAAAAAGGGAGGCCAGATGGCCTCCCTTTTTCATGCCCGCCCCTTCCCCCAAACACCGCAAATCCCTGTGGGAGCGGGCTTGCCCCGATGGCGTCCTTGCAGCCACATCAATGATGGATGTGATGTCCTCATCGCGGGCAAGCCCGCTCCCACAGGGAACAGCGGCGAACTTTACAGTTGGGTTCACAACGACTGGATGTGGGACAATACCCACCACTTTTAGCCATACCCGAATCGACAACGCCCATGAACGCCCCCCGCACACCAAGACCTGCGCGCAAAAAGCCTGACTCCGCTACCCCGGCCAAAGCCGTGGAGCCCCGCGAGAAGGCCAGCCTGCATCCGCGCAATCGCCATCAGGGTCGTTATGACTTCCCGGCGCTGATCAAAACCACGCCGGAACTGGCGAAGTTCGTGATCATCAACCCGTATGGCAAGGAAAGCATCGACTTCGCCAGCCCGGACGCGGTTCGGGTGTTCAACCGGGCGCTGCTCAAGTCGTTCTACGGCATCGCCCATTGGGACATCCCGGCCGATTACCTGTGCCCACCGGTGCCGGGTCGCGCTGACTATGTGCACTTCCTCGCTGACCTGCTGGCCAGCGTCAACGACGGCGAGATTCCTCGCGGTGCGCCGGTCAAGGTGCTCGATATCGGCATGGGCGCCAACTGCGTCTATCCGTTGATCGGCTACAGCGACTATCGCTGGCACTTCCTCGGCTCGGAAATCGACCCGACGGCCGTGGCCGCCGCCAAAGCCATCGTGCAATCCAACGGGCTGAACAAAGCCATCCAGCTGCGCCAGCAAAGCAATCCCAAGCACATTCTGCTGGGCCTGCTCGAGCCCGGCGAACGCTTCGACCTGACCATGTGCAACCCGCCGTTCCACGCCTCGATGGACGAGGCCACCAAGGGCAGCGAGCGTAAATGGCGCGCATTGGGCCGCGCCGACCCAAAACGTAAACTGCCGGTGCTGAACTTTGGCGGTCAATCGGCCGAACTGTGGTGTGAAGGTGGCGAAGCACGGTTTGTGACGCAACTGATCGCCGAGAGCGCGCATTTTCAACACAAAGTGCTTTGGTTCAGCACTCTGGTCTCGAAAGCCTCAAACCTGCCGGCGATCCAGACGGCGCTGAAAAAGGCCGGTGTGTTGGAAAGCCAAGTGGTAGAAATGTCCCAAGGGCAGAAGCAAAGCCGCTTCGTCGCCTGGACCTTCCAGACCAAGTCTGAGCAGCAAGTCTGGCGCGAACGTTGGGCGCGTAAAAGCTGATTAGCTGACCGACGTAGATCAAATGTGGGAGCGGGCTTGCTCGCGAAGGCGGTGTGTCAGTCGAATTCAATAGTGACTGACACACCGCCTTCGCGAGCAAGCCCGCTCCCACATTGGTTTAGAGGTGTTGCAGGTCAATCGTCAAATCGCAGACACAAAAAAACCGTGCCCGGATTGCTCCGGTGCACGGTTTTTTTTAACAAGTCTTACTTGTTAACAGCGTCGGTCAGGCCTTTGGCCACAACCAGCTTGATAACTTTCTTGGCAGCGATTTCGATGGCAGCGCCAGTCGAAGGGTTGCGGCCGGTACGGGCAGGACGCTCAGTCACTTTCAGCTTGCCGATACCTGGCAGGGTGATTTCGCCGCCGTTTTCCAGCTGATCAGCAACGATTTGGCCCAGTTGGTCCAGAGCGTTACGCGCGGTGGTTTTTGGCGCGTCGATAGCTTCAGCGATGTCGGCGATCAGTTGGTCTTTAGTAAGAGCCATGTAATGTTCCTTCCCTATCAAATTCATATGGATTGCAGAGTGCAGTGTCAGCCATCGAGCCCGATCTTCTGGATCTGGCACCCTCGGCCATAACCACGACGAGTCGGGGTTATAGATGCCGAAATCAGGGTTTGGTTCGACCTGACAAATGCTGAATGCACGCTTAACGCAGTGACTTCGCGTAAGACCGGGCAAAACTAGCACAGAGACGGGGAAATATCCGCCTCTAGCTACCCATTTGGTCAGCTTTATTGCTCTAAATCGGCAAAAAACTGCATAAGGGCCGGCGGACAGCTGCAAATTGCCCTTGGTACCACGCCAAAACCAGTGGTTGCGGTACACTGAGCGCTTTTTCGGGGGAGCACGCCCTCCTCTCTTCAATCAGCCGAGAAGCCCATGCCGATCCGTCATTGCATCGTCCACCTGATCGACAAAAAACCCGACGGCACACCCGCAGTGCTTCATGCCCGCGATTCCGAACTGGCCGAGTCCAGCGCCATCGAGTACATGCTTGCCGACCTCAACGAGAGCTACAACGCCAAACAAGGCAAGGCCTGGGGTTTCTTCCATGCCGAGTCCGGGGCGCATCCGTTCAGCGGCTGGCTGAAAGAATACCTCGACGGCGGTAAGGACTTCACAGCCTTCAGCCGGGTGGCGGTGGAACATCTGCAAAAGCTGATGGAAGAGTCGAACCTCTCTGTGGGCGGCCACGTGCTGTTCGCGCATTACCAGCAGGGCATGACCGATTACCTCGCCATCGCCCTGCTGCACCACAGCGAAGGCGTGGCAGTGACCGATCAGCTGGACGTGACCCCTTCGCGACACCTGGACCTTGGCCAGTTGCACCTGGCAGCGCGGATCAACGTCTCCGAGTGGCAGAACAACAAACAGTCCAAGCAGTACATCTCGTTCATCAAAGGCAAGAACGGTAAAAAGGTTTCGGAGTACTTCCGCGACTTCATCGGCTGCCAGGAAGGCGTCGACGGCCCCGGCGAAACCCGCACCCTGCTCAAAGCCTTCAGCGACTTCGTCGAAAGCGAAGACCTGCCGGAAGAGTCCGCACGCGAGAAGACCAAGACTCTGGTGGATTACGCCAGCAGCCAGGCCAAACTCGGCGAACCGATGGGCCTGGAAGAACTCTCGGAGCTGATCGACGAAGAACGCCCGAAAGCCTTCTACGATCACATCCGCAACAAGGACTACGGCTTGTCGCCTGAGATCCCGGCGGACAAGCGCACCCTGAACCAGTTCCGCCGCTTTACCGGCCGCGCCGAGGGCTTGTCCATCAGCTTCGAAGCGCACCTGCTGGGCTCGAAGATCGAATACGACGAAGAAGCCGGCACGTTGATCATCAAAGGTCTGCCAACCCAACTCACCGACCAGCTCAAGCGACGCAACTGATGCTCGGCGGCGTATTGAAGAAATGCCTGCTGATCCTGCTGGTGGTCGTTGTTTACCAGAACTGGGGCAAGATCGAGCGGGTGTTTCACCCCTCGCAGGTCGTGTCCGAGCAGACCCAAGCCAAGGCCAATGTCGTGCTCTACGCCACCGATTGGTGCGGCTACTGCAAGCTGACTCGACGCTTTCTCGACCAGAAGGGCATTCCGTACAAGGAATTTGATATCGAAAAAGATGCCCCGGCGCGTAAAGCCTACGAGGCGCTCGGAGGACGCGGGATCCCGCTGATTGATGTGAACGGAACGTTGATACGCGGGTATGACCCGGACAAGGTTCTTGCGGCGTTGAAATAACTCTTCAGACCGACACCGTCCCTTGTGGGAGCTGGCTTGCCTGCGATAGCGGAGTGTCAGGCAACATCAATATTGCTGGGCTGACCTCATCGCAGGCAAGCCAGCTCCCACAGGTCAGTGCATGACCAGAAATTCAATGGTTAGCGCCTACTGCACTTCGATGCGAAACCCGAACCGCGGAAAGTGCACATGCACAACGCCGGCCCGCTCGTCTTCGCGACGTAAAATCAACTCTTCGCTACCCGCAAACAACAATTCACCCGCCACCGGATCAACGCCGTAATCAGTCGCGGCGATCACCACCTGCTGGCCAACCTCAAACCCGTTTGGCTCCTCAAACTGCTCATCCGGCAACGCGGCCGGCGTGGCGTTGCGCGCGACCTCAAGCGCTTCCCCAGAAGTCATCTCGCTGAACGCGCCATGACCAAAGCCCATCACCCGACCAAACCACGCCAAAACAGCCGGATAAGCATCCACCAACGGTGACGTCACGTGCGTCGCTTTGAGGAACCACAACGGGTGAGCCAGGGCAAAGTCGGCAATCGACGGCTCGCCAAACAGGAAGTCGCCCTGTTCGCGCTGAAGCTGCTGCTCCAGACGCGCCATGATCGTTGGCCACTGGTGCCGAGCCTGCTCGGCCGATAACCGTGTGGCGCTGCCACCGCTGAACAAGCCGGCGCGATCGGCCAGGAACCCCTTGATCGCTTCCGGCGACAACTTGCCAAAGCGCACCGCCACCGACGCCGGCTGGAACACCAGGCTGACCGCATGCTGGAACACCACCGAATCGACCCACGCCGCGAAGGTTGCGGTGATCATTTCCTGACCTTCCGGGAAAAACGCCGGCAAGGCTTTTTCCTGCTCCAGACGACGAGCCATCAGCGCTGTGTCGCAATAGACATCAGCGCCAATCTGCAATACCGGCGTCTTGCGGTAGCCGCCGGTCAGCGCCGTCAGGTCGGGTTTTGGCATCACTGGCGATATGTTCACCGAGCGCCATGACAGCCCCTTGAAGCCCAGCAGCAAGCGGGCCTTTTCGGCGAAAGGGGACGTCGGGTAGTGATGAAGAATCAACTCGGACATGCTCGGCTCCGCCGCTCGGATAAGGAGCTCGCAGCTTAGCGCGCAATCCGCAAGCGGCCTACCCATCTGCCTGATGGGCGCTTATCAGTCAGATTGATAAGCCCGCAGCCGCGCTCGCCACTAGACATTCCTTGGCGCTTTTCTTGAGTTTTTTGATCAATCGTTCCTGGCGCAATGCTTCGCTTTTGTCGCGACAGACTTCGGTGTAGACCAATGCCACGGCCGGGCTGGAAAGGAAGAACCGTGCGCCTTTGCCACTTTGGTGGGTGGCGAAACGGCGGACGGGATCGTCGCTGATCCCGCAGTAGAGCGAACCATTGGCCGCGCGAACGAGGTAGACGAACCAGGGTTTGCTGACGGGCAGCGGCGGTTCGGCGGCAATGACGGAAGATTCGCTCAAGGTGTTCACGTGACGATCAAGGCTTGTAGGAAACAAGCCGCGATCTTATCAGCGACTGGCCTGAAATGCCTTCAGCCCCTTCAAGGCCTGGGCACGAACGGCGTTTCTCACCACTGGTGTCCAGCCCAACAACAGCCCTTTGAAACCCAGCGCCTGACGCGACCAGCGCCACAGATCAAAGCTGTCGTGATGCTCGCAGATCTTGCCGTCGCGAAACACGAAACGCGCCTGGATGTCGTTGACCACGGTATTGCCGGTCTGGCTGAACAGGTAGGCCGCTACCCAATGGGCACCGCCCGTGCGTTCATCGCTGCGCACATTATCGAAGGTCAGGGAGAAGTCCTTGGCCCGGGTGGTGAGCATGCGCCACATGTCGCCGGCATCGCGCCCGCGCAGTTCGCCGAACGCCGGATCACTGAATACCACGTCGTCGGTGTAGCACGCAGCCATGGCCTCGGCGTCGAGGTGCTGGAAGGCCTGGTAAAAGCGGGTGATCAGAGCGCTGTGGGCTTCACTCATGGGCAAACTCCAAGGAATGGACAGATTGCCAGCACGATAATCTGCAAACGGGCGAAACACTATCCGCATTCGTGTTCTGAATACTGACAGTAAGCCAAAGCCAGACACAAATCCTGTGGAAGCGAGCCTGCTCGCGATGACGGAGTGTCAGTCGACACCAATGTTGGATGTCAGGATGCAATCGCGAGCAGGCTCGCTCCCACATATAGAATCACCGCCTTCAGATCTTTTCGCTTGTGACCTGGACGTACAGCGCACGCCCGGCGCCAAGACCGGCGATGATCGCACCCGCCCCGATGATGCCGAAGATCCAGCCCAGGGCGTTCCAGCCACCGGTCCAGTCATGCACCACACCGACCGCGAACGGCCCCATGGACGCCAGGGTGTAACCGAAGCCCTGGGCCATGCTCGACAGGTTGGCCGCGACATGGGCATCCCGCGAACGCAGCACGATCAGAGTCAACGCCAGGCTGAACGTGGCGCCCTGCCCCAACCCCAGCAGGATCGCCCAACCCCACAAGCCATCGATCGGCGCATAAAGGCAACCGAACAAACCGCCGAGGGTCATTGCCATGACGATCACGATCGCCAACCGCTGATCCTTGCCGCGCGTCGCCAGCCAGGGTGCTGCCAGGGAACTGATCAACTGGACAATCACCGAACCCGACAACACCAGACCGGCCTGGGTTGGCGTCAGACCGCGGTCGATCAGAATCGACGGCAGCCAGCCAAACACGATGTAGGCCAAAGACGATTGCAGGCCCATGTACAAGGTCACTTGCCAGGCCAGCGGATCACGCAGCAGGCCTCGGACCCGATAGGCAACATGATGCGCGCCGTGTTTCTGACCGACTTGCGGCAGCCAGAAAATCGCCGCGACCAACGCTGGAACCACCCAGAAGCCGAGACCCAAGGCCCAGCTCTTATCGAAATGTTCGCTCAACGGCACGGTTGCCCCAGCCGCCATGGCCGCGCCCAGGCACAGCGCCATGGTGTAGACGCCGGTCATGGTGCCGGCCTGTTTCGGGAAGTCGCGTTTGACAATGCCGGGCAGCAGCACGCCAATCACCCCGATGCTGGCGCCGGCCAACACGCTACCGGCGAACAGGCCAACTTCGCCGAATGAACTGCGCAAAATGATCCCGCCGGCCAGCATCAGAAGAATCCCCAACACCACCCGCTCGGCCCCAAAACGTCGCGCCAGCACCGGCGCCAACGGTGCGAACAGACCGAGGCAAAGTACAGGCAAGGTCGTCAGCAACCCGGCTTGGGCAGCCGATAGCCCCAGCGCCTTCGAGATTTCGCTGAGCATCGGCGCCATGCTCGACAACGCCGGACGCAGGTTCAGCGCCACCAGAATCAGGCCGAGCAACAACAACCACGGCCGCCGCAGGACCGGGTGAGTTTGCTGAACCTGTTCGTCATCGGCCTCGGCGTCGATCAACAGCTCTTCGAGCTCCGCCGTACGCTTGAGCTCAGTGATGCTGCTGTTGCTGGCCTGCTGGGTGGACATGGGGTTCTCGGTTTCAAGGTTCATTGATCAACTGCCTCGACAAGGCTTTGGCCCGTTCCGGGTCGCGTTGCTCGACGGCCTCGAGCAGTTCGACATGAAGGTCGAACACCGATTGGCGTCGGGGTGAGATGTTCAGGGTCTGGCGCAAGTGCGCGCCGACGATGCTGGAAAAGTAGCGATACAACTCGCTGAGGGTCGGGTTGTGCGCCGCCTCCACCAGTCGACGGTGAAATACCAGGTCGCAGGCGATGTAGGTGTCGAGATCGCCGTGGTAGTGACTGCCGCTGACGCCTAGCGCTTCGCGCAATGCCACCAGGTCTTCATCGGTGCGGCGTAACGCCGCGAGGCCAATGGCTTCGACTTCCAGAATGTGCCGGGTTTCCCGAGCCTGTTCCTGAGTGCAACGGGACAGCGCCTTCATGGTGTCCAGCGGATCGACCACCGCCCGCAGATAGCTGCCGTCGCCCTGACGGATTTCGATCAACCCGGAAAACGCCAATAC
Source organism: Pseudomonas sp. PME37.24/025 (assembly GCF_055556615.1). Classification (NCBI taxonomy): domain Bacteria; kingdom Pseudomonadati; phylum Pseudomonadota; class Gammaproteobacteria; order Pseudomonadales; family Pseudomonadaceae; genus Pseudomonas; species Pseudomonas sp. PME37.24/025. Next base: position 28,798 of record NZ_JBVHNK010000016.1, on the reverse strand, counting down.
GCGCATGGCTTCACGCACGGTGTTGCGGCTGATGCCCAACTCTGTCGCCAGTTCCGGCTCGGTGGGCAAACGCTGGCCGACCGTCCAGATGCCTTCAGTGATGCGCAGGCGCAACTGGTCCAAGGCCTGATCGACCAGGGATCGCTTAATTAATGGAGAAATGTCTGACATAGGATTCGCCCTTTCATCCAATCATAGGATGAATTTTCTGACATGTTAGTCAGCTTCGTCTGAGAGGACAACCGCCTAGGGTTAGAAGGCAGGAAACAGAGCGGGATTTTCGATTGTTAAAATTACCCTTTAAGGGTAATTTTCATCTCAGAGTTGAAGTGTCTTATGGAAAAGAACACACCTCATTACGACTTGGCGGTGGTCAAGGCGGAGGTTGTCAGATTAGGGAAAAAAGCATTCACCAGGCGCGCGCTGGAAACAGGTAAGGATATGGGATTGACGCATTGGGGAATGGCGAAAGTGGTTTGTGCACTCGAGCGCAAGATGCTCTACAAATCCATGACCTCTTACGTGGACCACCGAATCTGGCAGGACGTGTACCACACAACATTCAGTGATCTGGAGATTTACATCAAAGTGACCTACTGCCCCGGCGGCGGCGCTCCGGTGATCTCCTTCAAGGAGAAAAATTCATGAAAGCACGGCAATGCATGAGCTGCGGCACTCAAGACGGAATGCAACATTTCGACGGACGCAGCCTCAGTGTGAACTACAAGCAAATGTCACGGATGGTGCACGATATCGCCGGATGGGAGTGCACGTTCTGTGGTGAAATCATTTTCGACGATGAGACCGATAGCGCAGAGCGATACGTCGACGCGGGCGATCAACTGCTCCAGGACTGCTTTCAAATCATGGGGGCCGAGATAAAACGTATCCGCCGCAAATTGCACCTCACACAGAAAGAAGCGGTGAAGCTACTCTCCGGCGGTGGGCACAATGCTTTTTCCCGCTATGAGCGCGGCGAGCTAGCCCCGCCTCAACCGCTGTTTACGCTAATGCGCTTGCTTGACCGTCACCCACACCTGATGGCCGAGGTGCACGCGCTCAGCGAGGGCACCGATTTAAAGCAGCTGTTGGCGACACGTTATCCAGAACAAGAAACCGTCCAGACGCAATAACCCAGACAAAAATAAACCCGGAACATAGTCCGGGTTTATTTCACTGCCTGGCTTCGATCAATGCAGAATCTGGCTCAGGAACAGCTTCGTACGCTCATTCTGCGGGTTATCGAAGAAGTCGTTCGGCGCAGCCTGTTCGACGATTTCACCCTTGTCCATGAAGATCACGCGGTTGGCCACGGTACGGGCGAAGCCCATTTCGTGGGTCACGCAGAGCATGGTCATGCCGTCTTCGGCCAGGCCGATCATGGTGTCCAGAACCTCTTTCACCATCTCTGGGTCGAGTGCCGAAGTCGGTTCGTCGAACAGCATGATTTTCGGTTTCATGCACAGGGCGCGGGCAATCGCCACACGCTGTTGCTGACCGCCGGACAATTGCCCCGGGAATTTATGCGCCTGCTCCGGAATGCGTACGCGCTCCAGATAATGCATGGCGATTTCTTCGGCCTTGCGCTTGGGCATCTTGCGTACCCACATCGGCGCCAGCGTGCAGTTCTGCAGGATGGTCAGGTGCGGGAACAGGTTGAAGTGCTGGAACACCATGCCGACTTCACGACGGACCGATTCGATCTGCTTGAGGTCGTTGGTCAGCTCCACGCCATCGACCACGATGCGACCCTGCTGGTGTTCTTCCAGACGGTTGAGGCAACGGATGGTGGTGGATTTGCCGGAACCCGACGGGCCGCACAAAACGATACGCTCGCCTTGCTTGACGTTCAGGTTGATGTCTTTCAACACGTGGAACTGGCCGTACCACTTGTTCACGCCCTGCATCTGAATAATGCCTTCGGGGCTCACTGTCTTTTTGATTGCTTCGCTCATCAGAGAACTTCCTAAATTAGGTACTGCTTTAGCGCTTGTGGCCAGTGTCCAGCTTGCGTTCCAAATGCATGGAATAGCGGGACATACCAAAACAGAAAATCCAGAACACCAGGGCCGCGAACACATAGCCTTCAGTGGCCATGCCCAGCCATTTTGGGTCGGCGGCGGCTTGCTTGACGCTGTTGAGCAAGTCGAACAGGCCGATGATGATCACCAGGCTCGTGTCCTTGAACAGCGCAATGAAGGTGTTGACGATGCCAGGGATCACCAGCTTCAGGGCTTGCGGCAGAATCACCAGGCCCATGCTGCGCCAGTAACCGAGGCCCATTGCTGCAGCCGCTTCGTATTGACCTTTGGGGATCGCTTGCAGACCGCCACGCACCACTTCAGCGATGTAGGCCGACTGGAACAGGATCACGCCGATCAGCGCCCGCAGCAGTTTGTCGAAGTTCATGCCTTCGGGCAGGAACAACGGCAACATCACCGAAGACATGAATAGCACCGTGATCAACGGCACGCCACGCCAGAATTCAATGAAGGTCACGCAGACCACACGAATCGCCGGCATGTTCGAACGCCGACCCAAGGCCAGAACGATACCCAGCGGCAATGCGCCGACGATACCGACGGTAGCGATCACCAGGGTCAGCATCAGGCCGCCCCACTGGCTGGTCGCCACAGTGCTCAGACCGAACAGGCCACCGTGCAGCAGGAGGTAGGCAATGATCGGATAGAGCACCAGAAAGCTCAGGCCGTAGATTGCCTTGTGTGGAACGCGTGCGACGAACAACGGCGCCACGCCAATCACCGCCAGCCACACGGTCAGGTCTACGCGCCAGCGCAGGTCTGTCGGGTAGTAGCCATACATGAACTGGCCGAAGCGCTGCTGGATGAACACCCAGCAGGCGCCCTCCTTGGTGCAATCGGCGCGAGTGGTGCCGACCCAGTTGGCGTCGAGAATCGCCCAGCTCACGATAGGCGGAACTATCAGGTAAATCAGATAGAACGCGAACAGCGTCAGCAGGGTGTTGATCCAGCTGGAGAACATGTGCGCCCGCATCCACGCCACGACACCGATACTGCTGCTCGGTGGTGGCATGTCGGGTTTGAAAGTATGAGTCGTCATGCGCTTTTCCTTACCGCTCGATCAGCGCAATGCGCTTGTTGTACCAGTTCATCAGCAGGGAAATGCTGATACTGATTGCCAGGTACACGCTCATGGTGATGGCAATGACTTCGATCGCCTGTCCGGTCTGGTTCAGCACCGTACCGGCAAACAACGACACCATCTCCGGATAACCGATACCGGCCGCCAGCGAGGAGTTCTTCGCCAGGTTCAGGTATTGGCTGGTCAGCGGTGGAATGATCACGCGCAGGGCTTGCGGGATGATTACCTTGCGCAGGGTCGGACCGTTGCGCAATCCCAACGAGTGCGCCGCTTCGGTCTGGCCATGGCTGACCGACTTGATGCCCGAACGCACGATCTCGGCGATAAACGCCGCGGTGTACACGGTCAAAGCCAGGGTCAGCGCCAGCAGTTCCGGGATCAGCACCCAGCCACCGACGAAGTTGAAGCCCTTGAGTTCCGGCATTTCCCAGTGCAGTGGCGCGCCGAAGATCAAGGCGCACAGCGCAGGGATCACCAGGAACATCGCCAGGCCGACCCAGAACTTGTGGAACGGTACGCCGGTCGCTTCGAAACGCTTGGTAGCCCAGCGGCTCATCAGCACGATAGCCACAATGGCCACGACGATGCTCACCACAAACGGCCAGAAACCGTCCGCCGCCAACGCTGCGGGCATGTTCAGGCCGCGGCTGCTGACGAAGAAGGTGTCGCCGAAGTTATGGCTGTTGCGAGGCCCCGGCATGGTCAGGAACACGGCAAAGTACCAGAACAGAATTTGCAGCAGTGGCGGAATGTTACGGAAGACCTCTACATAAACCGTCGCCAGCTTGGCAATGATCCAGTTCTTCGACAGCCGTGCCACACCGACGATGAACCCGAGGATCGTCGCCAGGATCACACCGATAAAGGTGACCAGCAGGGTGTTGAGCAAGCCGATGACAAACACCCGGGCATAGCTGTCCGATTCGGTGTAGTCGATCAGGTGCTGAGCGATGCCGAAACCGGCGCTGCGCTCCAGAAAACTGAAACCGGAGGTAATGCCCCGGTGTTGCAGGTTTGTTTGAGTGTTGTCGAACAGGTACCAACCCATCCCGACCACGGCGACAACCGTGATGATCTGAAACAGCCACGCACGCACTCGTGGATCGCTGAGGCTGAGCCTCTGCTTTGGTGCGCCGATTGAATTTTGCATGAAGTGCCCCGGAAATAATGGAACAGAACATCACCCGGTGGTTGGCCCACCGGGTGATAGAACCATCAGCGCACTGGTGGTGCGTATTGAATGCCGCCGTTGGTCCACAGGGCGTTCAAGCCACGGTCGATTTCCAGCGGAGTGCTCTTGCCGAGGTTTTTATCGAAAACTTCGCCGTAGTTACCGACTTGTTTGACGATTTTAACGACCCAGTCTTTCGGCAGTTTCAGATCCTTGCCGTATTCACCGTCGCCACCCAGCAGACGGGCAACGTCCGGGTTCTTGGTCGACTTGGCTTCAGCTTCGACGTTTTTCGAAGTGATGCCTGCTTCTTCAGCGTTGAGCATGGCGTAACCCGTCCAGCGCACGATGGCCAGCCACTCGTCGTCGCCATTACGCACGACCGGACCCAGAGGTTCCTTGGAGATGGTTTCCGGCAGAACGACGTAGTCTTTTGGCGAGGCCAGTTTGCTGCGCTGTGCGTACAACTGAGACTTGTCGGAGGTCAGCACGTCGCAACGACCGGATTCCAGCGACTTGGCGCTTTCATCGGAGGTGTCGAAGGTGATCGGGGTGTACTTCAGGCCATTGGCGCGGAAGTAGTCGGACACGTTCAGCTCGGTGGTGGTACCTGCTTGAATACAGATGGTTGCGCCATCCAGTTCCTTCGCACTTTTCACGCCCAGCTTGCTGTTAGCCAGGAAGCCTACGCCGTCGTAATAGGTGATGAAGCCAGGAAACTTCAGGCCCATGCCCGCGTCACGGGAACTGGTCATGGTGGAGTTGCGCGACAGCATGTCGATTTCGCCGGATTGCAAAGCAGTGAAACGCTCCTTGGCATTCAACTGGCTGAATTTGACCTTGGTTGCGTCGCCGAATACGGCAGCAGCTACAGCACGGCAGAAGTCAGCATCGATACCCACGATCTTGCCGGTAGAGTCCGGAACCGAGAAGCCCGGCAGACCGTCACTCACACCACACTGTACGAAACCTTTCTTTTGCACTGCATCCAGGGTTGCACCCGCCTGAGCGAACCCACTGACACCGAGCACTGCGGCTGCAGTCACGATGGCCAGGGTGGATTTCAACATCTTCATTCAAACCTCCAGTTTTGCTCTTGTTGTGTCGGAGCTTGAGCCCTGTCGCACCCTTATGAGGCGTTGTTGACCCGTGTTGGCTTTTTTTAGGGTCAACCGACGCAGGACCGTCGCTATGAGTCTAGTAGGAGAAAATCCACATCATGGACAACTCCCTTCTCACCAATCGGCCGAACGGGCGGTAGCCCTTTCACGTTCGCGAAGCCCGTAGCGGCCTTTGGCGAACATCCATCACCAGATTCTTTGCTATCCCATGACTAGCCGTACACTGATAGTGTTACCGCCAGGCATGAGATTGGTGCACAGGTTTCCCTATAGCAAAGCCCGTACCAGACCGATCGCTAAAGCGATTCAGCGACAGGTCAATAGCAAAACTTGCAGCCTTGCGACATCTTCTTAACTGATCAACCCGTTGCGCACTCCAACCTCGCACTTAAATGAGAGCGCATGCACAAATATGGAGCACCCATGACCGAGCCCCTGATTCTTCAACCCGTCAAGCCCGCAGACGCCTGCGTTATCTGGCTGCACGGGCTGGGCGCCGACCGTTACGACTTCCTGCCGGTGGCTGAAGCGCTGCAGGAAAGCCTGCTGACCACTCGCTTCGTCCTGCCCCAGGCTCCGACTCGCGCCGTCACCATTAATGGTGGCTACGAAATGCCGAGCTGGTACGACATATTGGCCATGAGCCCGGCGCGCGCGATCAGCCGAGAGCAGTTGGAAGCGTCCGCGCAACGGGTCTTTGATTTGATCGAAGAGCAGAAGGCCAGCGGAATAGACGCCTCGCGCATCTTTCTCGCCGGTTTTTCCCAAGGTGGCGCCGTGGTATTGCACACGGCCTTTGTGAAATGGCAGGGACCGCTGGGCGGCGTACTTGCCCTCTCTACTTACGCGCCGACCTTCAGCGATGAACTGGAGCTTTCCGCCAGCCAGCAGCGCATTCCGGTGCTGTCATTGCACGGCCAGTACGATGAGGTGGTTCAAAACTCCATGGGCCGGACCGCCTATGAGCATTTAAAGCAACGTGGTGTCACCGTGACATGGCAGGAATACCCAATGGGCCACGAAGTGTTACCCGAAGAAATTCGTGACATCGGCGTCTGGCTTGCCGAGCGTTTGCGCTAAAAGCTACCCATTGATCCATCCCACTACGCCGCGCCCGATTCTTGCATTACACTGGCCGGCGTATATTCCTTAACCAATTGATGAGATGACCGTGCTCAAAGCACTCAAGAAAATGTTCGGTAAAAGCGAGACTGAGCAGCTCGCGCCAGTCTCCAGCGCTCCTTCTCATACTCCCAGCCACCGCACCGACGGTAATCAGCCTGGCCGGACCGCAACCGTAGCGGCACCGAAGCACGAGCCGGTGACCACACCGACCGCCCCCGCCGCCCCGGCCATCGCCTCTGAGCAGCCGCGCAGCGAAGCCCCGAAACCGGCAAAACCGCGTCGCGAACCAAAGCCAAAAGCGCCGGTTATTCCCTGGAAACTCGAAGACTTCGTCGTCGAACCCCAGGAAGGCAAAACCCGCTTCCACGATTTCAAACTCGCCCCCGAACTGATGCACGCCATTCAGGACCTGGGCTTTCCGTATTGCACGCCGATCCAGGCGCAGGTGCTTGGCTTTACCCTCGCGGGCAAAGACGCCATCGGTCGCGCCCAGACCGGCACCGGCAAAACCGCCGCCTTCCTGATTTCGATCATCACTCAGCTGCTGCAAACCCCGCCGCCCAAAGAGCGCTACATGGGTGAACCGCGGGCACTGATCATCGCCCCGACCCGGGAACTGGTGGTGCAGATCGCCAAGGACGCAGCCGACCTGACCAAGTACACCGGCCTCAACGTCATGACATTTGTCGGCGGCATGGACTTCGACAAGCAACTCAAGCACCTCGAAGCCCGTCACTGCGACATCCTGGTGGCCACTCCGGGCCGCTTGCTCGACTTCAACCAGCGCGGCGATGTGCACCTGGACATGGTCGAAGTGATGGTGCTGGACGAAGCCGACCGGATGCTCGACATGGGTTTCATCCCACAAGTGCGTCAGATCATTCGCCAGACTCCGCCGAAGAACGAGCGTCAGACGCTGCTGTTCTCCGCGACCTTCACCGAAGACGTGATGAACCTCGCCAAGCAATGGACCACCGACCCGTCGATCGTCGAGATCGAAGCGCAGAACGTGGCCAGCGAAAACGTCGAGCAACACATCTACGCGGTGGCCGGCGCCGACAAATACAAACTGCTCTATAACCTGGTCAACGATAACGGCTGGGAACGGGTAATGGTCTTCGCCAACCGCAAGGACGAAGTGCGGCGCATCGAAGAACGCCTGGTACGCGATGGCGTCAACGCGGCGCAACTGTCTGGCGATGTGCCGCAGCACAAGCGCATCAAGACCCTGGAAGGTTTCCGCGAAGGCAAGATCCGCGTACTGGTGGCCACCGATGTTGCCGGTCGCGGCATTCACATCGACGGCATCAGCCACGTGATCAACTTCACCCTGCCGGAAGTCCCGGACGACTACGTGCACCGCATCGGTCGTACCGGCCGTGCCGGCGCGGATGGCGTGTCCATCAGCTTTGCCGGTGAAGACGACTCCTACCAGCTACCGTCCATCGAGGCGCTGCTGGGTCGCAAGATCAGTTGTGAAACGCCACCGACGCATCTGCTACGGGCGGTTGAGCGCAAGCGCCCGTAACTCGGGCCTTTCAGAAAGAAGCGCAGCCGGAAACGGACTGCGCTTTTTTTTCGTCCGGCTTTTTTCAACAGGACTTGCTAGAGACAACTAAAAGTCCATAATGGACAAATTAGTTTACTTTCAGCGCCCGGAGCCGACCATGCCCAGCACGCCTTACGTGATAACCCAACCTCAAGCCCGCGAACTGTTGGCACACGTTGACGTGCCGCAGATCCTGCGCAAGCTGTTCCGCGACCTGGCCGCCGGACAAGCCGTGCAACCGGCGCAACAGTTGGTGGAATTCCCGCAGGGCGCCGGGGACTTCATCAATTACTTGGGTGTGCTGGCCGAAGACGGGGTATATGGCGTCAAGACCTCGCCTTACATCGTGCGCGAGCAAGGCCCGCTGGTGACAGCCTGGACGCTGCTGATGTCGATGCAAACCGGCCAGCCGCTGCTGCTCTGCGATGCCGGTGAACTGACCACGGCTCGCACCGCCGCGACGACGGCGGTGGCGGTCGATGCCCTCGCGCCGTTGAAGGCCCAACGTCTGGCGATCATCGGCAGCGGCAAGGTGGCCCAGGCGCACCTGCATTACGTCAAGGACCTGCGGGACTGGCAAAGCATCAGCCTCTACTCGCCGAGCCTGAGCGAAAAAAATCCCGAAGCGTTGGCACAGCTCAAAAGCCTCGATCCACGGCTGACCCTCGCCGACAATTGCGAAGCCGCGATTCAGGATGCCGACGTGATCATGCTCTGCACTTCGTCCGCCGGTCCGGTGATCGACCCGTCGAACTTAAGCAAACCGGCGCTGATCACCTCCATCAGCACCAACGCCCCACGCGCCCACGAAGTGCCGCCGCAGAGCCTCAATGACATGCAGGTGTTCTGTGACTATCGTCAGACCACTCCGGGCTCGGCCGGTGAAATGCTGATCGCTGGAGAGCAGCATGGCTGGGACAAGCGTTCGATTGTCGGCGATCTGCCCGACTTGCTCAGCGAAAAAATCCAGCGCCCTGAATACGATCGCTCGGTGTTCTTCCGCTCCATCGGCCTGGGCCTGGAAGACATCGCACTGGCCAATGCCCTTTACCAACTACAGCGCTAACACCAAAAACCCCATGGGAGCGGGCTTGCCCGCGATGCAGGCGCCGCGCTCTGTCAGGCACACCGCGGTGATGCCATCGCGGGCAAGCCCGGCTCCCACAGGGTTTATCTATAACCATGGCATTTGCGCCCCCACAGGAGACGTTCATGAGCCAGGCAGACTTCATCATCATCGGCGGCGGGATTGCCGGCGCTTCCACCGGTTTCTGGCTGTCGCAGCACGGGCGGGTGATTGTGCTCGAACGCGAATCCCATCCGGCCTACCACTCCACCGGACGCTCGGCGGCGCTGTTCACCGCCGCCTATGGCACACCGCAGGTTCGGGCATTGACCCAGGCCAGCCGCGACTTCTTCGATGCTCCACCGCCCGGTTTCTGCGAACACCCGCTGCTGACCCCGCGCGGCGAGATGACCGTCGACTTCACCGGCGATCCGGCCGAGCTAAGCAACCAATACCTGAGCGCCAAAGCCACGGTGCCGCAAATGCAATGGCTCAGCGCCGACGAAGCCTGTGCGCGCCTGCCGATCCTGCGTCGGGAAAAAGTCCATGGCGCGATCTACGACCCGACCGCCAGCGACATCGATACCGATGCCTTGCATCAGGGCTATCTGCGCGGTATCCGACGCAATAAAGGTGAAGTTCATACCGACAGCGAGGTGTTAAGCCTGAGCCGTGATGTCGAAGGGCAATGGCAGGTTCAAACCAACACTCAGACCTTCAGCGCCCCGATCATCATCAACGCCGCCGGTGCCTGGGCCGACAGGATTGCCGAGCTGGCCGGCGCCAAACCGCTGGGTGTGCAACCCAAACGCCGGGCAGCCTTTATCTTTGCCGGCCCCGAGGGCCTGGATATCCATGACTGGCCAATGCTGGTCAGCCTCGATGAATCCTTCTATATGAAACCCGACGCCGGCATGTTCCTCGGTTCACCGGCCAACGCCGACCCGGTGGAACCGCACGACGTGCAGCCCGAAGAGCTGGACATCGCCATGGGCATCTACCAGATCGAAGAAGCCACCACCCTGAACATCCGCCGCCCGACCCGCACCTGGGCCGGCCTGCGCAGTTTCGTGCGCGACGGGGATTTGCTGTCCGGCTTCGATCAGCAGGTGCCGGGGTTGTTCTGGGTCGCGGCGCAAGGTGGGTATGGCATCCAGACGTCGCCGGCCATGGGCCAGGCCAGTGCTGCCCTGGTACGCGGTGAAGACTTGCCCGAGCAGCTCACCCGTTTCGGCCTGGACGCCGGAATGCTCTCCCCTGCCCGCCTGAGCTGATCCTGATCCTGATCCTGATCCTGATCCTGATCCTCAGGTGACGTGTCCACACGATTGCGGCAAACTTCCGGCGTCCCTTTTTAACGGGGCGCTGACGCTGCCTGGAGTTCCACTGTATGAACGCACCTGAAAAAGACTCGGCTCTGGACGCTACGTCCATGGACAACTTCCGCGCGATTGCCGATGCGATCGCCACGTTGTTCTTCCCTCACGCCGAGGTGGTGCTGCACGACCTGCGTACGCAAAAGGTCGATTACATCGCCAACAACCTGTCCAAACGGGAAATCGGCGACGACTCGTCTCTGGAAGACATGCTCAGCGAAGAGGTCAGCGAACGAAACATCGGGCCGTACGAAAAGCTCAACTGGGACGGTCAGAAGATTCGCAGTCTCAGCAGCGTACTGCGCGACAGCGAGGGTCGTCCGCTGGCAGTGTTGTGCATCAACCTGAATATCTCGCTGTTCGAGAACGCGAAAGCGGCGCTGGATTTGTTCCTGTCGCCGACCAAGCTGATCCCGCAACCGGACTCACTGTTTCGCGATGACTGGCAGGAGCGGATCAACACCTTTCTGCACGCCTGGTTGCGTGAGCGTCAGTTGAGCCTGAACGTGCTGACCCGTGACCACAAACGCGAACTGGTGCTGGCGCTGCACGCCGAAGGCGCCTTCAAAGGCAAAAGCGCCTCCAACTATGTGGCCAATGTACTGAACATGGGACGGGCGACGGTGTACAAGCATTTGAAGGAACTAAAGGGCTAAAGATTTGCAGTGACTGTTCCGGCCTCATCGCGGGCAAGCCCGCTCCCACAGTGTCCGTGTCGTGTACAAAATATGAGTACACCGCTGAACCTGTGGGAGCGGGCTTGCCCGCGATGGCGATTAATCAGTCGCCATAGATATCCGACTTGAAATACTTCTGCGAAATCTTCTGATACTCGCCATTGGCGCGAATATCGTCGATAGCCTTGTTCAGATCCGCCACCAACTGCGTGTTGCCCTTGCGGACCGCAATCCCGGCGCCCTCGCCCACGTATTTCGGGTCTTTCAACTCCGGCCCGACAAACGCGTAGCCTTTGCCACGAGGCATCGCCAGGAAGTCACTCAAGGGGATGGTGTCGGCAAAAATCGCATCGAGACGACCGGCTGCCAGATCCATGTAGATTTCTTCGTTGTTACCGTAGCGCTTGACGTTGATGCCTTTGGGTTCAAAAACCTCGGTGGCGTAACGGTCGGTGGTGGTTGCGCGCTGCACGCCGACATTCTTGCCCTTGAGGCTGGCGTACTGGTCATCCACCACGGCGCCGTCCTTCATCACCAGACGCGATGAGGTGAAGTAATACTTGTGAGTGAAATCCACCGATTTCTTACGGTCTTCATTGATGGTCATGGACGACAGCGCCATGTCGATTTTCTTCACCTTCAGGGAAGGAATCAGACCGTCGAACTCGCCTTCGACCCACTCACACTTGACCTTCATCTGCGCGCACAGGGCATTGCCGATCTCGTAGTCAAAACCGACTATTTTGCCTTCCTGAGTTTTGGACGCGAACGGTGGATAAGCCGCTTCGATGCCGATGCGCAGGTTTTTCTCGGCGGCGAACAGGCTACTGCACGCCAACAGGCTCAAGGCCAGACCGGTGATGAGGGGGAATTTCTTCATATTCGTTCTCTCGCGGGTTGTTGTTGGTTTGGCAAGACAGAAGAAGCTGAAACAGGGAAGCACTTTTTTGTACTTATAATTCCATACTGGACTTTTACGTATTATCCGTCAATCGGGCAGACAGTCTCATACCCGGCCTCTGGTCGGGTGCTAGCCGAATGTAAAAAAAAAAGGCCGGGGCGGTGCTTCGCGATCATGCGAAACACCGACCCGGCCCTCAGGAACCGCCCAGACAGTTATTCCAGCGCGGCAGCCGGCCCGAAGAACTCGTAACGGCTTTGCTTCTCCGGCACACCCAAGGCCTTGAGGTGACGCTTGATCACTGCCATGAAGCCTTTAGGCCCCAGGAAGTACGCATCCACATCGCGCTGTTCCGGCATCCACTCGCCGAGTTGCTCCTCGCTCAACAGGCCAACCTTGTCCGCCGCCGGGCTGACGCCATCGTCTTCGGCATAGCAATAAAAACGCTTGAGCTGCGGATGACGCTCGGCCAGGCCATCGATCCAGTCACGGAAAGCATGCACGCTACCGTTGCGCGCGCAGTGGATAAAGTGCACCGGCCGCTCGGTCGCCAGCGCCGCTTCGAGCATCGCCAGCGTCGGGGTGATGCCGACGCCACCACTGATCAGCACCAGCGGTTTGTCGCTGGCGGTCAGGGTGAAATCGCCCGCTGGCGGGAACAGCATAATGCTCGCGCCCACATTCAGTTGATCGTGCAAATGGTTGGACGCGCGGCCGCCGGTTTCACGCTTGACGCTGATGCGGTACTGGCCCTTGTTGGCCAGCGCCGACAGCGAATAATTACGTCGAATTTCTTCGCCATCGAGGATCAGTTTCATGCCGATGTACTGGCCAGGCTCTGCCGCGAGAATCGGGCCCTTGTCCGCCGGTTCGAAGTAGAACGAGGTAATTTCCGAGCTTTCCTCGACCTTGGCCGCCACGATGAACTCCCGCGCACCGCGCCAGCCGCCCGGCGCCTGTGCTTTCTGGTCGTAGATGCTGGCTTCGGCGCCGATCAGGATCTCTGCCAATTGGCCATAGGCCGCGCCCCAGGCACTCATCACTTCAGGCGTGGCAATCTCTTCGCCCAGCACTTCTGAGATCGCTCGCAACAGGCAGCTGCCCACGATCGGGTAATGCTCCGGGAGGATTTGCAGGGCCACGTGCTTGTTGATGATCTTGGCCACCAGGTCGCCCAACTGATCGAGCTGGTCGATGTGCCGCGCATACATCAATACACCGTTGGCCAAGGCACGAGGTTGATCGCCGCTGGCTTGGTGGGCCTGGTTGAACAGCGGGCGGACCTCCGGGTATTCGGAGAGCATCATGCGGTAGAAGTGAGTGATCAACGCTTCGCCGCCGCTTTCCAGCAACGGCACGGTGGATTTGATGATTGCACGGTCTTGAACGCTAAGCATAAAGGGCGACTCCTGAGCTTTATGTGAATAACCTTTACGTATCAGTTTCCATGCCAACAATTAAATCCTTATAAATCAGCAAGTTAAAAACATAGTAGTCATATCGACACACGGCACTTTATAGTCACACCGACTACACGGAGTCATTATGACTGCAAAACTACTGCTCACGACCCTACTGCCCCTGGTCTCCGACCTGTCCCGCGAATTGCCCGAAGGAGAGCGCTACCGACGCCTGCTCGAAGCCATGCGCGCCCTGCTCCCTTGCGACGCCGCGGCCCTGCTGCGACTCGACGGCGAATGGCTGGTGCCTTTAGCCGTCGACGGGTTGAGCACCGACACCCTCGGCCGACGTTTCAAGATCAGCGAACACCCGCGCTTCGAAGCGCTGCTCAGCAGTCCCGGCCCGACTCGCTTCGCCGCCGACAGCGATTTGCCCGATCCTTATGACGGCCTGGTCGAGGGTCTTCACGATCACCTGGAAGTCCACGACTGCATGGGCTGCCCGTTGTTTATCGACGAGCGTCCGTGGGGGTTGCTGACCCTCGACGCGCTCGACCCTGAACGTTTCGAACCGATCGAACTGGACGCCCTGCAAGCCTTCGCCAGCCTCGCCGCCGCCACGGTCAACGCCGCCGAGCGCATCGAACGGCTGGCCAATCGCGTCGAAGACGAACATCAGCGCGCCGAGGTTTACCGTCAGGCCAGCGGCCAACAGAACCGCGAAATGATCGGCCAGAGCAAGACTTACAAACGACTGGTGGAAGAGATCAGCCTGGTGGGCGGCAGCGACCTGACGGTGCTGATCACCGGCGAAACCGGAGTCGGCAAAGAGTTGGTGGCCCAAGCCATCCACGCGGCGTCCCCACGGGCCGACAAACCAATCATCAGCCTCAATTGCGCCGCTCTGCCAGACACACTGGTGGAGAGCGAATTGTTCGGCCATGTGCGCGGTGCTTTCACCGGCGCAACGAATGATCGGCGCGGCAAGTTCGAACTGGCCAACGGCGGCACATTATTTCTCGATGAAGTGGGCGAACTGTCGCTGACGGTGCAAGCCAAATTATTGAGGGTGCTGCAGAGCGGGCAATTGCAGCGCCTGGGCTCAGACAAGGAACATCAGGTCGACGTGCGATTGATTGCAGCGACCAACCGCGATCTGGCCGAAGAAGTGCGCAGCGGTCGCTACCGTGCCGACTTCTATCATCGCCTCAGCGTTTACCCGCTGCTGGTCCCCGCACTGCGCGATCGCGGTCGGGATGTTCTGCTGCTCAGCGGCTACTTCCTGGAACAAAACCGCTCACGCATGGGCCTCAACAGCTTGCGTCTGACCAGCGATGCGCAAGCGGCCTTGTTGGCGTATGACTGGCCGGGGAACGTGCGGGAGCTGGAGCATTTGATTGGTCGCAGTGCCTTGAAGGCGTTGGGCAACTGCAAACAACGGCCGAAGATTCTCAGTTTGAGTGCGGCGGATCTGGACTTGCCCAATGGCAGCGTTGAACCCGCGCCAGAACCGGTGGATGCTGCGCCGGAGGCTGCATTAATGGCAGGGGATTTGCGTGAGGCCACCGAGCATTATCAGCGCCAACTGATCAGCGCTTGCCTGGAACGGCACCAGAACAACTGGGCCAGCGCGGCGCGGGAGTTGGGGCTGGATCGGGCGAACCTTGGACGGATGGCCAAGCGGTTGGGTATGAAATAGTCTCACCAGGATAACGTCGTACCCTTGTGGCGAGGGAGCTTGCTCCCGCTGGAGTGCGTAGCGCTCCCGCTTTTTCCAGAGTAGAACCTCATTGCTGGTTTCACGACCGCTTCGCGGCCGAACGGGAGCAAGCTCCCTCGCCACAGGGGTTCAGTGTTTGGGCGGCAATGGGGATTACTCCTAAAGCCTGCCCCCGACAAGTCGATAACCCGGCATCGATAGCTGTTGGCGATCTTCACAATCGCCCATCACCTTTTTCCACAGAAGGTTTTTATGTCTTCCAACAAAGCCCGCGCAGATTCACTTTCGCTTCTGCTGTTTACCTTGCGCAGCGGCAAGCTGATGGCGATCAACCTGCTGAAAGTCAGTGAAATCATCCCGTGCCCGCCGCTGACCAAGCTGCCGGAGTCGCACCCCCACGTCAAAGGCATCGCCACCCTGCGCGGCGCGTCGCTGTCGGTGATCGACCTGAGCCGCGCCATCGGCGAGCGCCCGCTGGAAGACCCCAACGGTGGCTGCCTGATCGTCACCGACGTCAGCCGCTCCAAGCAGGGCCTGCACGTTCAGGCGGTGAGCAAAATAGTCCATTGCCTGACCACCGACATCCGTCCACCGCCCTTCGGCTCCGGCGGCGTGCGTTCGTACATCACTGGCGTGACCTCAGTCGACGGCACGCTGGTGCAAGTGCTGGACATCGAAAAGGTCATCCACGGCATCGCTCCGGCGCAGATCGAAACGGCTCCGACCGAACTGAGCATGGAAGACGCCGAAGTACTCGGCAACGCGCGGATTCTGGTGGTCGATGACAGCCAGGTCGCCCTGCAACAATCGGTGCACACACTGCGCAACCTCGGCCTGCAATGCCACACCGCTCGCAGCGCCAAGGAAGCCATCGACTGCCTGCTGGACCTGCAAGGCACTGCCCAGCAGATCAACCTGATCGTCTCGGACATCGAAATGTCGGAAATGGACGGCTATGCCCTCACCCGCACATTGCGCGAAACCCCCGACTTCTCGCACCTCTATGTGTTGCTGCACACCTCGCTGGACAGCGCGATGAACAGCGAGAAGGCCCGACTGGCAGGGGCCAACGCGGTGCTGACCAAATTCTCCTCGCCAGAACTGACCAAATGCCTGATCGCGGCGGCCAGGGCCATCGCCGAACAAGGTCACTGAGTTGTGGCTGAGGTTTTTTGTTTTCTGATGCGGCGCAACCTTGCTGAGGATGTGCCGCCTTTCACTTGGCCAAATGGCATTGAGTTGACCCAGTACCGCCCTGAACTTGCCGAAGACGTTCATCACTTGATGGAACTGGGCTATCTGGAAGGTAGCGGTCGCGTACCGGCGCTGGAAGTCTGGCAGCAGCGTTTCGAAACCGATCCTGAATACGATCCGTCCCTGTGCTTTATTGCCCTGGATGCCGAAGGAATCGTCGGCGTTGCCCAGTGCTGGACCAGCGCTTACATCAAGAGCCTGGTGGTGCACCCGCGCGCTCAAGGCCTCGGACTTGGCCGTGCTCTGCTGCTAAATGCTTTCAATGTGTTTCAGCAACGCCGCGAAGGTTTTGTGGATTTGAAAGTCTTGGAAAACAACCTTCGGGCCCAGCGCTTGTATGAAAGTGCCGGGATGTATGTGGTCCGCCGGGAGCCGGTTCCAACCTGACACCGCCTTCGCGGGCAAGCCCCGCTCCTACACAGGTCACCGAACCCTGTGGGAGCGGGCTTGCCCGCGAAGAGGCCCGCATAACCAATCCAAAACCATCAGGCATACTCCGACCTCGGCCACTACACGCCAAGGATGCCCAAACCATGAAAGCTACCACCCTGACCTTCCTCTGCCTCACCACCCTCGCCACCCAAGCCCACGCCTCCAGCCCCGACGCCTGGGCCACCTACGACAAAGCCGTACTCGCCAGTTGCACCAAAACCAGTGGCCTGAAAAACGTCAAACCCGTCGGCAACGCCGCACAGTTCGATGACCGGGTCGGTTATACCGCGCTCCTGCTGCAAGGCCAGTACCCGCAAAAACACATGAAAGGCCAGCAAGGCACCGAGCTGTGCCTCTACAACAAGAAAAGCAAAACCGCGTACGTGACCGAGTGGGACTCCATCCGCCCAACAGCAAAAGCGCGGTGAATGGCGCATAACTTGCTTCGGCACAGGCCTTTGCGGTGGCTTTTTGTCGCCATTTCATGCCCCAACAGGTGACTGGCCGTTCAATGAATACAACGTTTTCCTGCGTAGGTTGTGGCAAATGCTGCAACGACCACCACGTGCCCCTGACACTGGCCGAAGCCCGGATGTGGGCGGCCGATGGCGGTCAGGTGATCGTGCTGGTGGAGGCCTTCCTCGCCAACGGCCTGGGCCTGCCCGTGCAGCAACGCGAACACGCCGAACGCCGTTCGGCGGTAGTTCGAAGCGGCGCCTGTGAGGCACACGTGGCGATCACCTTCGCCGCCTATAACGTCGGTCCCTGCCGGAATCTTGACGAAGACAACCTTTGCCGCATCTACGAACGCCGACCGCTGGTGTGTCGCATTTATCCGATGGAAATCAATCCGCACATTCCACTTAACCCGGCTATCAAAGAATGCCCGCCCGAGTCGTGGGAAACAGGGCCGGATTTGATCATCGGAGGTGAGCTGGTGGATCAGGAACTGGCAGGATTGATCCAGCGCTCCCGTCAAGCGGATCGCGATGAGATTCAGACCAAGGAAGCGATTTGTGCGTTATTGGGGATTCGGACGACCGCGTTGAAGGGGGATGGATTTACTGCATATTTGCCGGACATGACTGCGTTTGCCATGGTCATTGATCAGGCTTCAGCGCAATCGCAGATGGAGCCGGGTAGTGACTGGTGGTTTCACGTGTCAGGTGAGGATATTGCCGGGCAAGTGCAGGCGGCAGGTGCCCAGGTGGCGACCGATACACCGGTTAACTATGCGTTTATTTCGTTGCGGGCAGCCTGAAACACCCAACCACTGCACAACTTTCGTTGCACAGTGGCTTGTCTGACGGTGAGTCAGCGAGCTGCAACCGCAAGGCATTCGACTTCCACCCGTGCATTCGCCAGCAGTTTTTTAGCCGCGAATGTTGTCCGGGCAGGCAGGCGATCGGCCGGGAAAGTCCCGCGGTAAACCGCATTCATGGCATCGAAGTCTTTGATATCGGCAAGTATGACCGTGCATTTGGCCACATGAGCGAGGGACGAGCCTCGACGTTGCAGTTCGGTGCGCAGGTTCTCCATGACCTGGGTCATTTGCGGGCCAATCCCGCCCTTGACCAGTTGGCCATCAGCATCCAGACCGAGCATCCCGGACAGATAAAGGGTCTCACCGGCCTGTACTGCATCGGAAAATGGCAAGCCTTCTTCATTCGGAAAGTAACGTGGTGAATCGGGTGCTGCTGGCGGCAAGTAGCGCTCGGTAATTGCTTGGTAGCGGCCATTTAGCTTGAGACGCTCAAGGGCTGCATTCAGGTTATCGCGCAAGCGGGTGTCACTTTTGCGCACAGCCATCGCCACACCATTGCCCAGCATGGGATCGTTGAGGGCAGGACCGGCAAAGTCGAACGCCTGTCCTTGAGGTTGGCTTAGCAAGGCTTGAGTGATTTCGATGGTGTCTTGCAGGGTGGCATCGATCTCCCCCGCCAAAAGACTGGCAATCAACTGGTCGTTGAATTGAAAACTGCGCACCGTTACGCCCGCGTCCGCCCAACGCACCTTGGCGAACGCTTCACGGCTGGTGCCAGCCAAGACGCCGATACGCTTACCTTTGAGCGATTGCACATCCGGTTGCAACGTCGCGCCTTTGCGCGCTACCAGACGACTACTCAGGGGATAAAGATTGTCGGTGAAATCAACCCGCTCGCGCCGCGCCTGTGTAGCCGTCATCGGCATGATCACGTCGAAACGGCTGGCTTCAAGGGCATGGAGGTTGGTCGCGTAATCCTGATCGATCCAGACACAGCGGGATTCGAGTTCAGCACACAGCGCGTTGCCCAACTCGATGTTCAATCCGACCAACTCACCTTTGTCGTTACGGCTCTCGAACGGTGGAACCAGGGCTTCGACCCCGAAGCGGATCTGCGGATCGAGCGCAGAGGACACGCAGCCGGTGGTCAGGGCCACAAGAGAGAGTAGTGACAGGGTTTTCAGCAGAGACATTTGGCGGCCTTCATCAAAAATTCACAGGGCGTGAATTCTTGATGAGTGACAACCGTCTTTCCCAGAGGATTAATCGCGCATCCTTGTGGGAACTGTCTCAATGGCTGGAGGAATAGTTACCGACCAACAAATGTCTGACTATCAGCGTTTACCCATCGAACGACGAGTGCCGGGTGGTGCTGCGCCGGGAGTCTTGGTATGACCATTCTTCGCGCCATTCTTGTACCAAGGCTGGCTGGCATTCTTCGCAGCGGCCAAATCACCCGGTTTAAACGGGAACTTGAACGCCGGGATCGCCGCTTTGGTTTCGCTGTCTGCGCTGGAGTCGACGCTGTCTGGCAGGTCTGCCTGGTCGTCGCTCAAAGCGTCGGCAACCGGCGGTTGTGTCGGGGAAGTCATGAAAGCTCCGGGTGATGCTCAAAGAGTCGGGCCCGGTAGGCGAGCCACGAAAGGCGGCAGTATACCTGTGTCGGGAGCCGCAAGCTGCAGTTGCTCCGTTGGGTTTTGCGCTGATTGACCTGCCGTCTTCGCCGGCACAGTGGTTCATCGTCACTCATGGATTCCGTATACGACACAGATCCACCGGGCACACATAAAAAAGGCGATCCATTCGGATCGCCTTTTTTACTACTTCACCACCTTCAAACTCGGTCGACCGCTGGGACGCGGCGGCTCGCTGTCGGGTGGCGGAACATCATCATCCGGCTCGATCTCTTCCTCGTCTTCCAGAGGCGATTCCATATCGAACACCATGCCCTGACCGTTCTCCCGAGCGTAAATGCCCAGGATCGATGCGATAGGCACGTACAGGGTGTGCGGCACGCCACCGAAACGCCCTTCGAAGCTGACTGCCTCGTTGTCCATGTGCAGATGACGCACGGCTGCCGGGGAAACGTTCAGAACAATCTGTCCATCACTGGCAAAACCCTGAGGAACCTGCACCGACGGATACTCGGAATTGACCAGCATGTGCGGGGTGCAATCGTTGTCCACAATCCACTCGTAGAGCGCGCGGACCAGATAAGGTCGACTGGAGTTCATAGCGGCTCCTTAAGCCTTAGCGCATATCGCGTTCGACACCAGACAGACTCGCCTGGAAAGCCTCACGTGCAAACGAGCGCTCCATATAATCAAGCAACGGCTTGGCAGGCCGCGGCAGTTCAATACCCAGAATCGGCAATCGCCAGAGTATTGGCAATAGGCAGCAATCCACCAGACTTTGTTCCTCACTGAGGAAAAACGGCTTGTCGGCGAACAACGGCGACACGCCTGTCAGGCTTTCGCGCAGCTCTTTACGAGCCACGACACGGGCGGCTTCCTTGGTCCGTGAATCCAGGATCAGATCCACCAGACCACACCAGTCACGCTGAATGCGATGAATCAGCAGACGACTGTTGGCACGCGCCACAGGATAAACCGGCAGCAATGGCGGGTGTGGGTAACGCTCATCCAGATATTCCATCACCACGGTCGACTCCCACAACGCCAGGTCACGATCGACCAGGGTGGGCAGGCTTCCGTAAGGGTTCACTTCAATCAGTTTAGGCGGCTGGCGACCAGCCTCCACGTAAATGATCTCGGCGCTGACACCCTTCTCTGCAAGTACGATGCGCACTCGGTGGGAATAGTGGTCGGCGGGGTCGGAGTAACAGGCCAACCGATTGGTCACGCCCATGGCGGTCCTCCTCGCTTGTTGAAATTATCGGAAACGGAAAAACACGCGCGCCCAGAGGGCGCCTCCCGTAACGCCTGGATCACCAGACTCGTTACACCTTCAGAGACGCCCCTGGGCGCGCGCGATTAACAGCAATGGCTTACAGCTTTATCAATGGACGTCTTTCCAGTATTCACGCTTGAGCAAGTATGCGAATACGAAGAAGAACGCCAGGTACAGCAACACATAGGTACCGATGCGCTGATGCTGCAGCTTCACCGGGTTGGCCGAGTAGGCCAGGAAGGTCACCAGATTCTTGACCTTCTCGTCGAACTGCTCTTCGTTCAGCGTGCCGGTTTTCGGCAGCACGGTCAGCTGGTCGCAGGCTTCATGAGTCAAAGCCGTGCCCGTCAGCGGATCGTATTGCTTCTTGCCGTCTTCGACGATTTGAACTTGTTTACAGCCTACCACCTGACGACCCTGCAAGCCGACCAGAACGTTAGGCATACCGACGTTCGGGAACACCTTGTTGTTCACGCCCCAAGGACGCGACGGGTCTTCATAGAAGGAACGCAGGTAGCCGTAGAGCCAGTCAGTGCCACGAACACGAGCCACCAGCGTCAGGTCGGGCGGCGCCGCACCGAACCAGGTCTTGGCGTCAGCCGGCTGCATGCCGATGTTCATGTGATCGCCGATCTTGGCGCCGGTGAACACCAGCTTCTCAAGCATCAGCTCATGAGGAATGCCCAGGTCATCGGCAACACGCTCGTAGCGCTGGAACTTGGCGCTGTGGCAGCCCATGCAATAGTTGGCGAACGTACGTGCGCCGTCCTGCATGGCAGCCTTGTCGGAAACGTCGATGTCGACCTTCTCAAGCTCAGGACCACCATGTTCGGCCGCAAAGGACAATACAGGCATCGCCGCAAGCATCAGTACAGCAAATAGCTTTTTCATCAGCCAGTCACCCTTTCCGGAACCGGTTTGGTCTTCTCAAGCCTGGTGTAGAACGGCATCAGAATGAAGTAGGCGAAGTACAGGAAGGTACATACCTGCGACAGCAACGTACGGCCTGGAGTTGGCGCCAGAACACCCAACACACCCAGGATCACGAACGAGATGCAGAACACCCAGAGCCAGATCTTGCTCAGCCAGCCCTTGTAGCGCATCGACTTGACCGGACTCCGATCAAGCCAGGGGAGGACAAACAACATTGCAATCGAAGCGCCCATGGCAATTACGCCCAGAAGCTTGTCCGGAATCGCCCGCAGAATCGCGTAGAACGGCGTGAAGTACCAGACCGGAGCGATGTGCTCAGGGGTCTTGAAGGCGTTCGCCACTTCAAAGTTCGGCTTCTCGAGGAAGTAGCCGCCCATTTCAGGGAAGAAGAACACGATCGAGCAGAAGATGAACAGGAACACCACTACGCCGACGATATCTTTCACGGTGTAGTACGGGTGGAAGGCAATGCCGTCCAGCGGTATACCGTTTTCGTCTTTGTGCTTCTTGATGTCGACGCCATCCGGATTGTTCGAACCGACTTCGTGCAGCGCCAGAATGTGCACCACCACCAGACCGAGGATCACGATCGGCAGGGCAACCACATGCAAGGCGAAGAAGCGGTTCAGGGTAATACCGGAAATCAGGTAGTCACCACGAATCCACTGGGTCAGGTCGTTACCGATGACCGGAATCGCACCGAACAGCGAGATGATCACCTGGGCACCCCAGTAGGACATCTGGCCCCACGGCAGCAGATACCCCATGAAGGCTTCAGCCATCAGCGCCAGGTAGATCAGCATGCCGAACACCCACACCAGCTCACGCGGCTTCTGATACGAACCGTAGAGCAGACCACGGAACATGTGCAGATAGACCACGATGAAGAACGCCGAAGCGCCGGTGGAGTGCAGCAGACGCAGGATCGAGCCGTACTCGACGTCGCGCATGATGTATTCGACGGAAGCAAACGCCTCTTCCGCCGACGGGGTGTAGCTCATGGTCAGCCAGACACCGGTAACGATCTGGTTGACCAGAACGAGCAGTGCGAGGGAGCCAAAGAAATAGAAGAAGTTGAAGTTCTTCGGGGCGTAGTACTTGCTGAGATGGTCTTCCCACATTTTGGTCGCGGGGAAGCGCGCATCAACCCAATCCATGAACTTGCTCATCACGCTTTCTCCGTATCGACGCCAATGACAATGATGTCATCGGTCTCATAGGAATGCGGGGGAACTGGCAGGTTCAAAGGCGCAGGTTGCGACTTGTAGACGCGGCCAGCCAAATCGTAGTGAGAACCGTGGCAAGGGCAGAAATAACCACCTACCCAATCCTTGCCCAGGTCGGCAGGTGCCACTTCTGGACGGAAGGTCGGAGAGCAACCCAGGTGAGTGCAGATACCGATCAGCAGCAGAACTTCTGGCTTGATCGAACGCGTCTCCGGGTCGACATAGGTCGGTTGCGTAGAGTTCTTGGAGGTCGGGTCAGACAGCTGGCCCTCGATCTTTTTCAGATTCCCCAGGATTTCCTCCGTACGGCGGACAATGAACACCGGCTGGCCGCGCCACTCAGCAATCATTTGCTGACCTGGCTCGATTTTGCTGACATTCACTTTCACCGGTGCACCTGCAGCTTTCGCCTTGGCACTGGGAAACCATGACCCCACGAACGGGACCGCAGCCCCCACCGCTCCTGCAGCACCCACCACGGATGTGGCTGCTACCAAGAAGCGACGCCGGCCTGCATTCACGCCGTCATTGCTCATTCAGTCCTCTCCCATCAGCTTTGTGGCCTGTTAAATCAGGCGTCTACTAAGTAAAAATCTGAACTTATAAAAATTTTGCCGAATGGTAATGAAAAGCCCCAATTCTGACAAGGTAATTACCGAGGGGCTCCACTGCCAAGCCTTGCAGTATAGGGCTTCTGCGGATGTGGCAAGTTGTCACAGCGCAATTCATTGATAAATCGCGCCCATAAAAAAACGCCCAGCTTCGCGAGGAAACTGGGCGTTCTTTTTGAACGCGAAAGCGAATTAACGCTTCGAGTACTGCGGACGCTTACGCGCTTTACGCAGACCAACTTTCTTACGTTCAACTTCACGAGCATCGCGAGTAACGAAGCCAGCTTTGCGCAGAGCGCCACGCAGGGTTTCGTCGTACTGCATCAGTGCGCGAGTGATACCGTGGCGGATTGCGCCAGCTTGACCACTTACACCACCGCCGATCACGGTGACGTAGATGTCGAACTTCTCGACAGTCTCAGTCAATTCCAGCGGCTGACGAACTACCATGCGGGCAGTTTCGCGGCCGAAGAAATTATCCAGCGAACGGTTGTTGATGGAGATGTTACCAGTACCCGGACGCAGGAAAACGCGTGCGGTTGCGGTCTTGCGACGGCCAGTGCCGTAATTTTGAGTCGCCGACATAATGAACTATTCCGTTAAAACTTCAGTTCTTGGGGCTGCTGAGCAGTATGAGGGTGTACAGCGCCCGCATAGACTTTCAGCTTACGATACATGTCGCGACCCAGCGGGTTCTTAGGCAGCATGCCTTTGACCGCGGTCTCGATCACGCGCTCAGGGGCTTTAGCGATCAGCTTTTCGAAGTTGATCGACTTGATGCCGCCCGGGAAACCGGAGTGGGAGTAGTAGATTTTGTCGGTGGTTTTAGCACCGGTTACACGAATCTGCTCGGCATTGATAACGACGATGTAATCGCCGGTGTCAACGTGAGGAGTGTACTCAGCTTTATGCTTGCCACGCAGACGGCTCGCGATTTCGGTGGCCAGACGACCCAGGGTCTGACCTGCAGCGTCGACGACAAACCAGTCGCGCTGTACTGTTTCCGGTTTAGCAGTAAAAGTTTTCATTCTTTATAGCCTCAGGGGCCGCCCTGTAAATTAGACGGCGGATCTTACTGAATAGTGCGTACTTTGACAAGTCAAAGGCAGCCGGATACAGACGCTTTCGGGGGCTCGGGTCGGCGCGTCCGTTCAACGGCAAGATTCTTCGGCGGCGGCGCATCACTTCCACTGCAGAAAGAGGTGCGCAATTATGCAGATTGCGAAAAATATTTCAACCTGCTTTTATGATTGTTTTGCCCAAGGAGCACCCGATGGACTATCGCCAGCTAGGCCGTACCGATCTGAACGTGAGTGCAATCTGCCTCGGCACCATGACCTGGGGCGAGCAAAACAGCGAGGCTGAAGCCTTCGCCCAGATCGAACGGGCCAAGAGCGCGGGCATCAATTTCATCGACACCGCCGAAATGTACCCGGTGCCGCCCAAGGCCGAAACCTACGCCACCACCGAGCGTTACATCGGCAATTACTTCAAAAGTCGCGGCGATCGCGCCGACTGGATCCTGGCGAGCAAGATCGCCGGCCCCGGCAACACCATCGACTACATCCGCGACAAAAACCTCAAACACAACCGCGAGCACATCGTCCAGGCCGTGGATGCGAGCCTCAAGCGCTTGCAGACCGACTATATCGACCTCTATCAGTTGCACTGGCCGGAACGCAGCACTAATTTCTTCGGACAACTGGGCTACAAGCACACGAGCGAAGTCAACCTCACGCCACTGGAAGACACCCTCGAAGCACTGGACGAACAGGTCAAGGCCGGCAAGATCCGCCACATCGGCCTGTCCAACGAAACCCCGTGGGGCACCATGCGTTTCCTCGCCATCGCCGAAGCCCGGGGCTGGCCGCGCGCCGTATCGATCCAGAACCCCTACAACCTGCTCAATCGCAGCTTCGAAGTCGGCCTGGCGGAAATCGCCATCCGCGAACAGTGCGGTCTCCTCGCCTATTCACCATTGGCGTTCGGCTTCCTGTCGGGCAAGTACGAAGGTGGCGCGCGTCCGCCCAAAGGTCGCCTGAGCCTCTACAGCCGCTTCAGCCGCTATTTCAATCCTCAGTCAGAGGCAGCGTGCAGCCGTTATGTGGCACTGGCTCGTGAACACGGCCTGGACCCGGCGCAGATGGCACTGGCGTTCGTCACACAGCAACCGTTCGTCACCAGCAACATCATTGGCGCCACCACGCTTGAGCAACTGGACAGCAACATTGCCAGCTTCGAGCTGAAACTTTCCGATGAAGTGTTGGCGGGGATCGAGGCGATTCACCAGGATCATCCGAATCCTGCACCTTGATTGATTCATAGGCCCAATCGCGGGCAAGCCACGCTCCAACAGGAAATCACAAACCTGTGGGAGCGTGGCTTGCCCGCGATGGCGTCCGCCCAGTCACTGCAAATTACAACGAGCGCGCAATAATCTCCTTCATGATCTCATTGGTCCCGGCATAGATCCGCTGCACCCGCGCATCTGCCCACGCCCGGGCGATCGGGTATTCCCACATGAACCCGTAACCGCCATGCAACTGCACACACTCATCGAGCACCTTGCATTGCAGGTCGGTGCCCCAGTACTTGGCCATTGCCGCTGTCGGCACGTCGAGCTTGCCTTGCAGATGCAGTTCCAGGCAGCGATCGACGAAAACCCGGCCGATCTGGATTTCGGTCGCCATTTCAGCGAGTTTGAAGCGGGTGTTCTGGAAGTCGGCGATGGCCTTGCCGAAAGCCTTGCGCTCACGGGTGTAATCCAGCGTCCATTGCAACGCCGCTTCGGCTGACGCCAAGCCACCCACCGCGACCGTCAGACGCTCCTGCGGCAATTCCTGCATCAGGTAAGCGAAGCCCATCCCGGCCTGGCCCAGCAGGTTTTCCTTTGGCACCCGAACGTCCTGGAAGAACAACTCCGAGGTGTCCTGAGCCTTCATGCCGACCTTTTCCAGACGCTTGCCCTTGGCGAAGCCCGGCGTATTGGCCTCCACCAGAAACAGGCTGGTGCCCTTCGCCCCTGCCTTCGGATCGGTCTTGGCCACGACGATCACCAGGTCCGCCAGAAAGCCATTGGTGATGAAGGTCTTCGAACCGTTGATCACGTATTCGTCGCCATCCAGCACGGCAGTGGTTTTCACTCCTTGCAGGTCGGAACCGGCACCCGGCTCGGTCATGGCAATCGCGGTGACCATCTCGCCAGACACCAGTTTGGGCAGGTATTTGTGTTTCAGCGCTTCACTGCCGTAATGCAGGATGTAAGGCGCCACAATGTCCGAATGAAGAGAAAAGCCGATGCCGGTCAAACCCAGGCGGCCGACCTCTTCGATCACCACCGCGCTGTAGAGAAAGTCTGCCCCCAGCCCGCCGTATTCTTCCGGCAGATGCGAACAGAGCATCCCCGCCTCCCCCGCCTTGTTCCAGAGTTTGCGGTCGATATAGCCTTGTTTTTCCCATTGCCCATGGAACGGCACGGCCTCTTTTTCGAGGAACGTTCGCACGCTATCGCGAAAAAGTTCGTGCTCGGAACTGAACAAGGTTCTGGGGATCATGCGGCACCTGTGGTTATTGTTAGCCGGAATTGACCTTTAGAGACTAAGCCTCGCTTCCGATACAGGACACTGGACACATCCGACAAAAAATAAGACGATCCAGCCGTCTGGTGACCACTTTCCCCTATAAGAATAAAGTTGAATTATGTCTAACCAAGTCTCCACGCCCTTGCGGCGCGTCAGCATCCTGGCTATCGACCGGGTTTTCGCTTCCACTCTCATGCAAGCCAAGGATTTCTTCCATCTGGCCAGCCTGCGCTATGGCAAACAACTGGGCCACGGCCTGACACCGGCGTTTGAAACCCGGCTGGTCAGCCCCGACGGCAAACCGGTGAACAGCTTCAGCGATGTGATCATGCCGGTGGATGGCGGTCTGGAAAATGCCGACATCATCATCCTTCCCGCCTTCTGGGACGATTTCGATACCCTCTGCAAACGTTATCCACAGGTCCTGCCGTGGCTGCGTCAGCAGCATGCACGCGGTGCCGTGTTGTGTGGCGAGGCCACCGGTGTGTTCTGGCTGGCCGAGGCCGGGTTGCTCGATGGCAAGGAAGCGACGACCTACTGGCGTTTCTTCAATGCGTTTGCCGAGCGCTTCCCGCAGGTGCAGCTCAATCAGGACAAACACCTGACCGACGCCGACAACCTGTATTGCGCCGGCGGCACCACCTCGGCCTGTGACCTCTACATCTACCTGATCGAGCGCTTTTGCGGCGCCAACGTGGCCCAGGCCGTGGCCCGCGACATTCTTTATGAAGTGCAGCGCAGCTATGCGCCGGGGCGGATCGGTTTCGGCGGGCAGAAGCTGCACCAGGACGTGATCATCCTGCAGATCCAGCATTGGCTCGAAGAACACTTCGCCGACAAGTTCCGCTTCGAAGACGTGGCCCGCGAACACGGCATGAGCATCCGCAACTTCATGCGCCGCTTCCAGACCGCCACCGGCGACAAACCGCTGCATTACCTGCAGCGACTGCGCATCGAGACGGCCAAGGGCTTGTTGTCCGGCAGCCGCAAGAGCATCAAGACCATCAGTTATGAGGTCGGCTACGACGATGCGAGCTTCTTCGCCCGACTGTTCCGCCAGCACACTGAGTTGTCGCCGAATCAGTATCGGCAGCAGTTTCAGCAAGCGGCTTAAGGACCGGACACAAATCCAATGTGGGAGCGGGCTTGCTCGCGAAAGCGGCGGTTCAGTCGACATCCATGTTGAATGTCAGACCGCTTTCGCGAGCAAGCCCGCTCCCACATGGGTTCTTCGGCGCGCACAAAAAAGGGCCTGCATATGCAGGCCCTTTTTTATGTTTTTGTCCCGTCCTGAATAAGGTTTACACCTTCTGACCCATTCTCAGGAGGACGTAATGAACACGGGAAAAAGGCGCAGC
>NZ_JBVHNK010000015.1:0-162795 GCF_055556615.1 Pseudomonas sp. PME37.24/025 | reverse complement strand
CAGCGGACGGGACTCGAACCCGCGACCCCCGGCGTGACAGGCCGGTATTCTAACCGACTGAACTACCGCTGCGCGTAACACTAAAGCGAATGGTGGGTGATGACGGGATCGAACCGCCGACATTCTGCTTGTAAGGCAGACGCTCTCCCAGCTGAGCTAATCACCCTTCACTTTCGGTGTGGCGCGCATTCTACGGAGCGACCCAACCTCTGGCAAGCACTTTTTTAATTAATTTTCTCAGGCCTTCCAAAGGCTTAGAGAAGGGTTGGCCTATGGCACACGGAGGACAATAATGCCCCCCTTTGTATAAAGGAGAGACTCACCCCATGTGGTTCAAAAACCTGCTTATCTATCGCCTGACCCAAGATCTGCCTTTTGATGCCGAGGCGTTGGAAACTGCACTGGCCACCAAACTGGCGCGTCCATGTGCAAGCCAGGAGTTGACCACCTACGGTTTCGTCGCGCCATTCGGCAAGGGCGAAGACGCGCCGCTGGTGCACATCAGCGGCGACTTCCTGCTGATCGCCGCCCGTAAGGAAGAGCGCATTCTGCCGGGCAGCGTCGTACGCGACGCGGTGAAGGAAAAGGTCGAAGAGATCGAAGCCGAACAAATGCGCAAGGTCTACAAAAAGGAACGCGATCAGATCAAGGATGAAATCATCCAGGCCTTCCTGCCCCGCGCCTTTATTCGTCGCTCGTCGACCTTCGCCGCCATCGCGCCGAAACAGGGCCTGATCCTGGTTAACTCGGCAAGCCCGAAACGTGCCGAAGACCTGCTGTCTACCCTGCGCGAAGTGATCGGCTCGCTGCCGGTGCGTCCGCTGACGGTGAAGATGTCGCCGACCGCCACCATGACCGAATGGGTCACCACCCAGAAAGCCGCGGATGATTTCTTCGTGCTGGACGAGTGCGAACTGCGCGACACCCACGAAGACGGCGGCATCGTGCGCTGCAAGCGTCAGGACCTGACCAGCGAAGAAATCCAGCTACACCTGAGCACCGGCAAAGTGGTCACTCAATTGTCGTTGGCCTGGCAGGACAAACTGTCGTTCGTACTTGACGACAAAATGGTGGTCAAGCGCCTGAAGTTCGAAGACCTGCTGCAAGATCAGGCAGAACAGGACGGTGGCGACGAAGCCCTGGGCCAACTGGATGCCAGCTTCACCCTGATGATGCTGACCTTCGGCGACTTCCTGCCGGCGATGGTTGAAGCGTTGGGTGGTGAAGAGACTCCGCAAGGCATTTAAAGGCAAATGATTGTCCCTGTGGGAGCGAGCCTGCTCGCGATAGCGGAGTTTCAGTCAACATCATTGTTGAATGTCAGTCCCTCATCGCGAGCAGGCTCGCTCCCACATTGGTTTTGTGGTGCTACTTAATAACAAGGATCAGGCCATGCGCGCACTGGCTGCATTGAGTCGTTTTGTCGGCAACACCTTCGCCTACTGGGTACTGATTTTCGCCGTTGTGGCGTTTCTGCAGCCAGTCTGGTTCATCGGCTTGAAAGGCGCCATCGTGCCGCTGCTGGGGTTGGTGATGTTCGGCATGGGCCTGACCCTCAAGCTCGAAGACTTCGCCGAAGTCGCTCGTCATCCATGGCGTGTGGCTTTGGGCGTGGTCGCCCATTTCGTGATCATGCCCGGTGTGGCGTGGTTGCTCTGCCAGGTTTTCCACCTGCCGCCAGAGATCGCCGTCGGTGTGATTCTGGTCGGCTGCTGCCCAAGCGGCACCTCGTCGAACGTGATGACCTGGCTGGCGCGCGGCGATCTGGCGTTGTCGGTGGCCATTGCCGCCGTCACTACCCTCCTCGCTCCGCTGTTGACACCGGCGCTGATCTGGTTGCTGGCCTCGGCCTGGTTGCCGGTGTCGTTCATGGAGCTGTTCTGGTCGATCCTGCAAGTCGTGCTGCTGCCGATCGTACTCGGCGTAGTTGCCCAGCGCGTGCTCGGTGATCGGGTGCGTCACGCCGTAGACGTGTTGCCACTGGTGTCGGTGGTGAGCATCGTGCTCATCGTCACTGCCGTGGTGGCTGCCAGCCAGGCGAAGATTGCCGAATCCGGCCTGCTGATCATGGCCGTGGTGATGTTGCACAACAGCTTCGGCTACTTGCTGGGTTATTTCACCGGGCGCCTGTTCAACCTGCCGCTGGCCCAGCGCAAATCCCTGGCACTGGAAGTCGGCATGCAGAACTCCGGCCTGGGCGCGGCGCTGGCCAGTGCGCACTTCTCGCCGCTGGCGGCGGTGCCAAGCGCGTTGTTCAGCGTCTGGCACAACATTTCCGGGGCGCTGCTCTCGACGTATTTCCGTCGTATGAGCGAGAAAGAAGATCGGCAAGTCGCTGCTCAGCAGGCGGCCGATTAAGCCGCAAACTTGATCCTCGGATTAATGATGGGCACTCTATTACGCAACGCGGGGACGACCTCGCGGCTCGATCGAGTGATTATTCCGGGGACGACCCCATCCATTGATGGAGGTCTTTGATGTCCTGGATCATTCTGTTTTTCGCTGGCCTGTTCGAAGTCGGCTGGGCCGTCGGCCTGAAATACACCGACGGTTTCAGCCGCCCTCTTCCTACCGCACTGACCATTGCCGCCATGGCGATCAGCCTTGGCCTGCTGGGCCTTGCCATGAAGGAATTGCCACTGGGCACAGCCTATGCGATCTGGACTGGCGTGGGTGCGGTGGGCACGGTGATCGCCGGGATCATTTTATTTGGTGAATCCATGGCGCTGTTTCGGCTGGCCAGTGTGGCGTTGATCATTGCCGGGTTGATTGGGCTCAAGGTTAGCGCTTAGGCCTCTGAAGCCATCGCGGGCAAGCCCGGCGCCCACAGGGATTGATGGTGTGTCCACAATATGTGGCACAACACAGAACCTGTGGGAGCCGGGCTTGCCCGCGATGAGGCCCGCCCGATCACCGACTATCTAACGGCCCCACGCAATTCCCCCACCAACCCTTGCAATGTCGCCGGCTCAGCCACTTCAACGGCCACCGCCGGCCCCGCCACCAGGGTCACCCGCGACCACAGCCTGCGAAACACGCCCTTGTCCGGATCACGGCTGAAGAAACTCCCCCACAAACCCTGCAACGCCAGCGGAATCACCGGCACCGGCGTTTCTTCGAGAATCCGCGTCAGCCCGCCCTTGAATTCATTGATCTCGCCATCGGCGGTCAACTTGCCTTCAGGGAAAATGCACACCAACTCACCATCCTTCAGGTATTGGGCGATGCGGGTGAAGGCTTTTTCGTAAATCTGAATGTCTTCCTGACGCCCGGCAATCGGAATCGTCCCCGCCGTACGGAAGATGAAGTTCAGCACCGGCAAGTTGTAGATTTTGTAATACATCACAAAGCGAATCGGCCGACGCACTGCGCCGCCAATCAGCAACGCGTCGACGAACGACACATGATTGCAAACCAGCAGTGCTGCGCCTTCATCGGGAATCAGTTCCAGGTTGCGATGCTCGACGCGGTACATGGAATGGCCGAGCAGCCAGATCATGAAGCGCATGCTGAACTCGGGGACGATTTTGAAGATGTATGCATTGACGCCGATGTTCAGCAACGACACCACCAAAAACAGCTGCGGGATCGACAGCTTGGCGAGGCTCAGCAAGACGATCGATACAATCGCCGAGACCACCATGAACAGGGCGTTAAGAATGTTGTTGGCGGCAATCACCCGCGCACGCTCGTTCTCGACAGTGCGCGACTGGATCAGCGCATACAGCGGCACGATGTAGAAACCGCCGAAGATCCCAAGCCCCAGAATATCGATCAACACCAGCCAGGCGTGACCGAACCCAAGGACTTCGATCCAGCCATGGCCAGCAACGCTGTCTGGGATTCCGCCGGAATGCCACCACAACAGCAAGCCAAACACCGTCAGACCGAATGAACCGAACGGCACCAGACCGATCTCGACTTTGCGCCCGGAGAGCTTCTCGCAGAGCATCGAACCCAGTGCGATACCGACCGAGAACACCGTAAGAATCAGCGTCACCACGGTCTCGTCGCCGTGCATCCATTCCTTGGCATACGCCGGGATTTGCGTCAGATAAATCGCCCCGACAAACCAGAACCATGAGTTGCCGACGATCGAACGCGATACCGCGGGCGTTTGCCCAAGGCCCAGCTTCAAGGTGGCCCAGGATTGGCTGAAAATGTTCCAGTTCAAACGCATTTCCGGCGATGCCGCTGCGGCCCGGGGAATGCTGCGGCTGGCCAGGTAACCGAGCACCGCAATACCGATGATCGCCGTGGACACCACCGGCGCATAGTTGCTGGTGGACATCATGATCCCGGCACCAATCGTCCCGGCGAGAATCGCCAGGAAGGTACCCATTTCCACCAGACCGTTGCCGCCCACCAGCTCCTCTTCGCGCAAGGCCTGCGGCAGTATCGAGTACTTCACCGGCCCGAACAGCGCCGAATGGGTGCCCATGGCAAACAGCGCGACCAGCATCAGCGACAGGTGATCGAACATGAAACCGACCGCTCCCACCGTCATGATGACGATTTCCCCGAGCTTGATCAGACGGATCAGCGCGTCCTTGGCGAACTTTTCCCCGAATTGCCCGGCCAGCGCCGAGAACAGGAAAAACGGCAAGATAAACAGCAACGCACACAAGTTGACCCAGATCGAACGGTCACCCTCGATGGTCAGCCTGTACAAAATGGCAAGGATCAGCGATTGCTTGAAGATGTTGTCATTGAAGGCCCCGAGGGACTGCGTGACAAAAAACGGCAGGAAGCGCCGAGTGCGAAGCAAGGTGAACTGCGAGGGGTGACTCATCTTCCATGTGTCCCTGATGTTAGGTAGAGAGTGGCGTGGGTACTGTTATTGGAATGTCGAACGTCGATCCAGGCCACAGACTACCTAATCTTGGCAGGTTATTTCTTTAATCCTGCAATGCACGGCGAGACAAATAGCTCACCTCGCCACGCACCCTGCACCGTCCGTTTGGCGACAAGCAGCCACATCACCGCCAGCATTGCCACCAACACGCAACCAAAGACACTGAAAAACGTCAGGTTCAAGGTGCTGGCCAGTTTCAGCGTAGCCAGGGAATAAACACCCAGCGGGAAAGTGAAGCCCCACCAGCCGAGGTTGAACGGAATACCGGCGCGCAAGTAACGCACGGTGATCAACAGCGCTATCAGCATCCACCAGAGCCCGAAGCCCCACAGCGTGATGCCGGCCACCAAGCCAAGCCCCGCAGCAATTTCACCGATACCCGGCAAACCGTTGGCGGTGAAAATCGCCGGCGCGTCGGCGCCCAACAGCAACATGCCCAATGCGCCGGTACCGATGGGACCGAGGGCCAGCCAGCTCGAGGCAGCCATGTTTTCATGGGGCAATTTATGCAACGCCATGCGCAGCAACAGGATGGTCAGAATGCTGAACGCGACCGGTAGGGAAAAGGCCCAGAGCACGTAGCTGGTCACCAACACCACCAGTTGTGAATGAGCATCGGCCAAGTGCGGCGCCAGCAAGCCACCGCTGGCAGCCGCCACTTCCGCCGCCACCACTGGCAACAACCAGACGGCAGTCATCTGGTCGATGCTGTGCTCCTGACGGGTGAACATCATGTAGGGAATCAATACGCCGCAGGCCAGCGACATCGCTACGTCCAGCCACCACAGCACTTCGGCGAGATGAATCACACCGTCGCCCCAGCGCGGCAAACCGAACAACAGAAAGCCATTGATGATGGTCGCAAGGCCCATGGGAATGGTGCCGAAAAACATCGAAACCGTGGAATGGCCGAAAATCCGTCGCGCCTCGTCGAAGAACATGACCCAACGGGCGGCGTACATGGCCGTGAACACCACAAACAAAGCAATGTTGAATAGCCACAGTCCTTCGGCAAACGCATGCAGACCGGGATTCGACACCGGCAATTGCGCAAGCGCCAGCGCCAATACACCCGTGCCCATGGTCGCCGCGAACCAGTTGGGAGTGAATTGGCGGATGGCCTCTCGTGGGTGCTGCAAATGACTGAGTGGTTTGATACCGGGTTTAACGCTATGGGTGCAGGTCATGGTGAACTCCTGTCCTCTCGTGAGGTGGAGCTCATGGTAGATCCGAATCGAATATCGATATAACGGGTAATATCTCTAACCGTTATCTGCTTTACCGATATTGCATCAAATGCTGCCTTCGGTCTCGATCACCAATATCCTAGCCACACCCAGTGGATGAGCCACATGCTCGGTGCCCACCGAGGCATAAAAGATATCGCCGATCTCGAGTAGCGTTTCTTTTTCCAGGCCTTCTTCGCGATAACGCATCTGCACCTGCCCATCGAGCACCACGAACACTTCCTGACCGTCGTTGATGTGCCATTTATAGGGCTGATCGGTCCAGTGCAAACGGGTGGTGATGCCGTTCATGCTGGCGATATCCAGCGCCGCCCAGGCGCGGTCACCGGTGAAGGATTTGCTGCGGATGATCTTCATGGGTCGGTCCGTCGAAATGAATGACGGTGCCAAGGCTAACGGTCATCGAACATCGACGCCACAGGCTTTGACAGTCTGCTCACGCATCAACCCGACCAGCGCACCAAGCGACAGAATGATCAGCACCGCGCCATAACCATCGGTGGTTGCCACCAGCCCAAAGGTCCGCGTCAGACTGCCAGCCAGCAACGACGGCAAGCAGAAAGCCAGGTAACTGAGCACATAAAACGCCGACATCAAACCCGCCCGCTCATGAGGCAAAGCCAACGGAACGATGCTACGCAAGGCACCCAGGAAGCCCGCGCCAAAACCGCCGCCCGCCACCAGGGTGCCAAGGAAAAACAACGGCAGGCTGGCGCTGTGTACCGCCAGCAGAATCAGCGCAACGCCTGCAGGCAGCAGGCCGGCGCCCAACAGCAAGACTTTGTCGGCCGGCCGATTGCGCAAGGTGTAGATCATCAAGGCGCCGGTCACCGTCAACACGGCCACCGTCGCCCCGCCAATCAGATTCGACGTGGACCCGGTGGCGGTCCGCACCAGAGACGGCGCCAGGGAAGCGAAAAAACCACCAAGCGCCCACACCGCCAGATCTATCGGCATCACCCGCCACAGCATACGTCGCGCCTGAATCGGCACATGCAGGCTCGGGCGCAACGAGGCCCATGCGCCCGGTTGTCGGGTGACGCTTTCCGGCAGGCGCCAGACGTACAGCGCTTGCATCACAAACAGCGCGAACAGCACCCAATAGATCAATTGCAGCGGCAGCGGCGCGAACTCGACCAATAAACCGCAGCCCATGGCACCCAGCGCCATGCCCAACAACGGCGCAACACTGTTGACCATCGGCCCTTGCTGACGGTCGGTGTCCAGCAGCGCCGCACTTAAAACGGCGGTGGCCATGCCCGTGGCAAAACCCTGCAGGACCCGCGCACTGATCAGCCAGGCGACGCTGTCGGCGTTGATGAACAGCAACATCGCCAGCATGTTCAGCAATACGGCGGTGAAAATCACCGGTTTGCGCCCCAGATAGTCCGAAAGCGAACCGACCGTGAGCAACGCCGCCAGCAAGCTGAGGGCGTAGACGCCGAAAATCAGGGTCAGGGTCGCCGCCGAGAACTGCAGGTGTTCCTGATACAAGTGATACAACGGCGTTGGCGCGGTGGAAGCGGCGAGAAAACTGAGTAAGGTGATCGCCAGAAACCACAGGCTGGAACGGTTTGACGTTAGACGGGACATAAGCACACTCCGCAAAAGCTAACTTTTTGCTTTTGCGGAGTGTGCTACTGACAAACGCTTAAAGCAAATTCTTTGTGTTAAGGTCCGCCGTATGGCTATTAAAGAAGGTTTACGTCCTGGTGGCCGCAGCGCCAGGGTGCAAGAGTCGATTCATTCGGCAGTCCGCGCGCTCCTCGAAGAACAGGATCGCGCGAGCGTGACCGTGCCGCAAATCGCTGCCCGGGCCGGGGTGACGCCGTCGACCATTTACCGGCGCTGGGGTGATCTGTCGGCGCTACTGGCCGACGTCGCCCTCGCCCGCATGCGCCCCGACAGCGAACCGGCGAACACCGGCAGCCTGCGCGGTGACGTGCGGGCCTGGGCCGAGCAGTATCTGGACGAGATGAGTTCCGAGCCCGGGCGCAACATGATGCGCGACGTGCAATCCAGCGCCACACCCGGCTATTGCGTAACGATCATTGGCGGGCAGTTGCAGACGATTCTGAATCGCTATCCCGACCAGCCGCAGCCGAGTGTCGACCGGCTGATCAATATGGTGGTGGCGCCGACGGTGTTTCGCATCCTGTTTGCCGCTCAGGCGCTGGAGGTTGGAGAGTTGCATCGGTTGATCGATATTGCGTTGAGTCAGTAACGCCGCCTTCGCGAGCAAGCCCGCTTGTGTCTTGGGCAGGAATTAGACTGAGGGTGAGAGCGGTGAGTGGGAGCGGGCTTGCCCGCGAAGAGGCCCGAAAGCACACCAAAAATCCAACTGACTCCCAACCTGCGACACCCCACCACGCCACGACCTTGGTCGACACTGACTAACTCAAGCGGTCATGCGAGACTGTCCTGACCGGGCGGAGTCCCGGATGTCTTTTGTCTGGAGTTCCCATGTCGCTGTCCATCGGGCTGATCGCCACCGTCGCCCTGGCCTATATGGCCATCCTGTTCGCTATCGCCTTTTACGGTGATCGGCGCAGCGCGCCGTTGCCGCCACGGGTGCGTGCGTGGGTGTACAGCCTGTCGCTGGCCGTTTATTGCACCAGTTGGACATTCTTTGGTGCCGTGGGCCAGGCGGCCGAACAACTCTGGTCATTCCTGCCGATCTACCTCGGGCCGATCCTGCTGCTGGTGTGCGCGCCGTGGGTCCTGCAAAAAATGGTGATGATCAGCAAACAGGAGAACATCACCTCCATCGCTGACTTCATCGCCGCCCGCTACGGCAAATCCCAGTCGCTGGCGGTGGTGGTGGCGCTGATCTGTCTGGTCGGGGTGCTGCCGTACATCGCCTTGCAGCTCAAGGGCATCGTGCTCGGCGTGAACCTGCTGATCGGCGCCGGTGCCGACGCCATGGGCACGCGCGCGCAGGACACGGCGCTGATCGTCTCCTTGGTACTGGCGCTGTTCACCATCGTTTTCGGTACCCGCAACCTCGACGCCACGGAGCACCACCGCGGCATGGTGCTGGCGATTGCCTTTGAGTCGCTGGTCAAGCTGTTCGCTTTTCTCGCCGTCGGCGCGTTCGTGACCTACGGCCTGTACGACGGTTTCGACGACCTGTTCGACCAGGCCATGCTCGCCCCGCGCCTCGAAGCGTACTGGAAAGAAACCATCAACTGGCCGTCCATGGTGGTGCAAACCGGTGTGGCGATGATGGCAATCATCTGTCTGCCCCGGCAGTTCCATGTGACCGTGGTGGAAAACATCGAGCCCCAGGACCTGCGTTTGGCCAAGTGGGTGTTCCCGGCCTATCTGGCGCTGGCGGCATTGTTTGTCGTGCCAATCGCACTGGCCGGTCAGATGATGCTGCCCAGTTCGGTGCTGCCGGACTCATTCGTCATCAGCCTGCCCCTGGCCCAATCTCACCCTGCCCTGGCGATGCTGGCGTTTATCGGCGGCGCTTCCGCGGCGACCGGTATGGTGATCGTGGCCAGCGTGGCGCTGTCGACGATGCTTTCCAACGACATGTTGCTGCCGTGGTTGCTGCGGCGTAACAACGCCGAGCGGCCGTTCGAAGTGTTCCGCCAGTGGATGCTGTCGGTGCGTCGGGTGAGCATTGTGGTCATTCTGCTGTTGGCCTATGTCAGTTATCGACTGCTGGGTTCGACCGCAAGCCTGGCAACCATCGGCCAGATCGCCTTCGCTGCCGTAACCCAACTGGCCCCGGCCATGCTTGGCGCGCTGTACTGGAAACAGGCTAACCGCCGCGGGGTGTTTGCGGGGCTGGCCGCCGGGACGTTCCTCTGGTTCTACACCCTGGTGCTGCCGATCGCCGCCAACAGTCTCGGCTTGCCCCTGAGCAGTTTTCCGGGCCTGGCCTGGTTGCAAGGCAACCCGTTGAACCTGCCGATCACACCGCTGACTCAAGGCGTGGTGCTGTCCCTGGCGGGCAACTTCACCTTGTTCGCCTGGGTCTCGCTACTGTCACGCACGCGGGTTTCGGAGCATTGGCAGGCCGGCCGCTTCATCGGCCAGGAAATCAGCGCCCGCCCGAGCGCCCGTTCGATGCTGGCGGTACAGATCAACGACTTGCTGCAACTGGCCGCCCGTTTTGTCGGCGAAGAGCGGGCTCGTCAGAGTTTCATCCGTTTCGCCTACCGTCAGGGCAAAGGCTTCAACCCGAACCAGAATGCGGACGGGGAATGGATCGCCCATACCGAACGCTTGCTGGCCGGTGTACTCGGTGCATCTTCAACCCGGGCAGTGGTAAAAGCCGCCATCGAAGGTCGGGAAATGCAGCTCGAGGATGTCGTGCGGATCGCCGACGAAACTTCAGAAGTGCTGCAGTTCAACCGCGCCCTGCTGCAAGGCGCCATCGAGAACATCACCCAGGGCATCAGCGTGGTCGACCAGTCGCTGAAACTGGTGGCCTGGAACCGGCGCTACCTTGAGTTATTCAACTACCCCGACGGCTTGATCAGCGTTGGCCGGCCGATAGCCGACATCATTCGCTACAACGCCGAGCGCGGTCTGTGCGGCCCCGGCGAAGCGGAAGTGCACGTCGCCCGTCGTTTGCACTGGATGCGTCAGGGCCGGGCCCATACCTCCGAACGGTTGTTCCCCAATGGTCGAGTGATCGAACTGATCGGTAACCCGATGCCCGGCGGCGGTTTCGTCATGAGTTTCACCGACATCACCGCGTTCCGCGAGGCCGAGCAAGCGCTGACAGAAGCCAATGAAGGTCTCGAACAACGGGTCATCGAACGGACTCACGAGCTGTCGCAACTCAACGTTGCCCTGACCGAAGCCAAGGGCACTGCAGAATCAGCCAACCAGTCGAAAACCCGTTTCCTGGCAGCCGTCAGCCATGACTTGATGCAACCGCTAAATGCGGCGCGATTGTTCTCTGCCGCCCTCTCCCATCAGGAAGACAGTTTATCCAGTGAGGCGCAGAAACTGGTTCATCACCTGGACAGTTCACTGCGCTCGGCCGAGGACCTGATCAGCGACCTGCTGGACATTTCCCGCCTGGAAAACGGCAAGATCAACCCTGATCGCAAACCCTTCGAGCTCAATGAGTTGTTCCATACGCTGGGCGCCGAGTTCAAGGCACTGGCCCAGGAACAGGGACTTAAATTCCGCGTCAGGGGCAGCGCGTTACGGGTCGACAGCGACATCAAACTGCTTCGGCGGATTTTGCAGAACTTCCTGACCAATGCCTTCCGCTACGCCAAAGGGCCGGTGCTGCTCGGCGTCCGGCGGCGCAACGGCGAATTGTGCCTGGAGGTCTGGGACCGTGGACCGGGCATTCCGGAAGACAAACTGCAGGTGATTTTCGAAGAGTTCAAACGCCTCGACAGCCACCAGACCCGGGCCGAGAAAGGTCTGGGCCTGGGCCTGGCGATTGCCGATGGGCTGTGTCGTGTGCTGGGTCATACCTTGCGCGTGCGCTCCTGGCCGGGTCGCGGCAGCGTGTTCAGTGTCAGCGTACCGCTGGCTCGGGCACAGACCGCGGCGCCGGCCAAGGCTGCCGAACTCAATGGCCATTTGCTCAGCGGCGCGCAGGTGCTGTGTATCGATAACGAAGACAGCATTTTGATTGGCATGAACAGTTTGCTGACACGCTGGGGTTGCCAGGTCTGGACCGCGCGCAACCGTGATGAATGCGCGGCGTTGCTCGGTGATGGAATGCGTCCGCAATTGGCACTGGTGGATTACCACCTGGACGATGGCGAGACAGGGACCGAATTGATGGCGTGGTTGCGCACGCAACTGGGCGAACCGGTGCCGGGGGTGGTGATCAGTGCCGATGGACGGCCGGAGACGGTTGCCCAAGTGCATGCCGCGGGCCTGGATTACCTGGCCAAACCGGTGAAACCGGCGGCGTTGCGGGCGTTGTTGAGTCGGCATTTGCCGTTGTAATAAATGCGTCTGGCTAGCCCAGAACCTGTGGCGAGGGAGCTTGCTCCCGCTCGACTGCGAAGCAGTCGCAAAACACGCAACGCGGATTGCCTTACGGGAAACGGGGGCTGCTGCGCAGCCCAACGGGAGCAAGCTCCCTCGCCACAAAGTTCCCTCGCCACAAATGTCATCGGAAACCAGAGGCTTACTCGGGAAGTTCGGCCAAACCATCGACATCCGTCATCGCCCGCTCCAGCAGCTCCGCCGGCAAGCTTTTGCTGGCCCGCGCCCCAAGTAACTTGAGCTGCTCGCTGCGACTTACCAGGTTGCCGCGGCCTTCTGTCAGCTTATTGCGTGCAGAGCTGTAGGCCTTGTCCAGTTGCTGCAGGCGATTGCCGACTTCATCCAGATCCTGAATAAACAACACGAACTTGTCGTACAGCCAACCGGCGCGCTCGGCGATTTCCCGGGCGTTCTGGCTCTGGCGCTCCTGCTTCCACAGGCTGTCGATGACCCGCAAAGTGGCCAGCAACGTGGTTGGGCTGACGATCACGATATTGCGGTCGAATGCCTCCTGAAAAAGCGTTGGCTCAGCCTGCAACGCCGCAGAAAACGCCGCTTCGATCGGGACGAAAAGCAAAACGAAATCCAGGCTGTGCAAACCGTCGAGCCGCTTGTAGTCCTTGCCGGCCAAGCCTTTGACGTGACTGCGCAGGGACAGCACATGCTGCTTGATGGCGATCTGGCCGATGGCATCGTCCTCGGCCGCCACATATTGCTGATAGGCCGTGAGGCTGACCTTGGAATCGACCACGACCTGCTTGTCGCCGGGCAGGTAAATAATCACATCCGGCTGGAAACGCTCACCGTCCGGCCCCTTGAGATTGACTTGGGTCTGGTACTCACGCCCCTTCTCCAGGCCCGCATGCTCGAGCACTCGCTCGAGAATCAGCTCGCCCCAGTTGCCCTGGGTTTTCTGCCCTTTCAAGGCCCGCGTCAGGTTAGTGGCTTCGTCGCTCAGGCGCAGGTTCAGTTGTTGCAGCCGCTCCAGCTCCTTGGCCAAGGAAAAACGCTCGCGAGCTTCAGCCTGATAGCTTTCTTCAACGCGTTTTTCGAACGACTGGATACGTTCCTTCAACGGATCGAGCAATTGCCCCAAACGTTGCTGACTGGTTTCGGCAAAGCGCTGCTCACGCTCGTCGAAGATCTTGCCCGCCAACTCGGCGAATTGCGCGCGCAGCTCATCTCGGG
This sequence comes from Pseudomonas sp. PME37.24/025, assembly GCF_055556615.1. Classification (NCBI taxonomy): domain Bacteria; kingdom Pseudomonadati; phylum Pseudomonadota; class Gammaproteobacteria; order Pseudomonadales; family Pseudomonadaceae; genus Pseudomonas; species Pseudomonas sp. PME37.24/025. The sequence continues at coordinate 149,529 of NZ_JBVHNK010000015.1, read as the reverse complement.
AGCCTTGCAGGTCGTTGAGGCGCTGCTGATGGCTTTCCTGCTGCTCACGCAGCTCGGCGTTAAGGGAAGCGGCCTGAGCGTCGAGACGACGCAACTCAGCCTCTTTGCCGGCGCGTTCGATGTTCCAGGCGTGGGCCGCGTCGCGGGCGTCGTCGCGTTCGATCTGCAGCAGTTCGACTTCACGGCGCACGGCGGCCAGATCGGCCTGCTTGGCGGAGTTGGCCTGGCTCAGGTCGGCGATTTCATCACGGCAGGTGTCAAGCTGAGCATTCAAGCCGTCCTGCGTCAGCTGGGCGATGGCAAGACGCTCTTCCAGCAACGCCAGCTCGGCCTGCCCCGCACTCGCCCGACGCTGAAGTTGCCAGGCCAGTACCAGTAACGGCAGTGCAGCGCCCGCCAGACCCAGCAATGCGCTGGTCAAGTCCATCGCCATAGCTACTCCTGCCGATTAGTTAAAGCGTGAAGGTTAACCAAGGCGTCAGGTCTTGGACAGCTCAGTCTTCGGTCAGACCGAGTTCCTGTTGCGCGCGTCGGTCGCCCGCACGCGCGGCCTGACGCAACAGTTCCTGGCCAATTCGGCGATCCCGGGCGTTACCGCATTCGCGGCACATCAGCTGGCCGAGACGGCTTTGCGCGGCCACCACGCCTTCACGGGCAGGCTGCTTGAGCAAGCGTCCGGCGAAGTGTTTGACGTTGGAGTTTTCGCCCAGGCGCGGGCTGTCCAGCAGCCACTCGGCCACGCGCATCGAAAAGCGCTTGGGTGGGGTAACACTGGCGGGTGTTGAGGCAGCAGAGATTGATACTGAGCGAAACTTCATAAAGCACTGTGGGGCAGATCGGAAGGCGCGCCACTCTACTCTTTTTTTCGTACAGGTAAAGCCGAAAAAAGCCTGCACGCCCGTCCTAGAGCAAGCGCTTGGGACAATCCACAGAAGCTGTGGATAACTCAGTGGACAACCGCCTTTGAACTCGCGCAAAGCCCTGTGGAATGGGGCTCGCAGTCAAACTGACGATTTTTTCACCAGTAAAAAAAAGCGATGTTTTTCATTGACTTAAATTTTCGTTGCAGGCACCCACTCTCGTTGAAGCATGGATGACAGTGAGATGACAGTCCGCGCAACTTATGTGCACAAGTACCTTAGAGGCGGTTATATCGATGCGCTTTTTCGGCGCGTTTTTCCGTAAAGTCTGGGAATAAACCTGGGCAACCCGCGCAACGATTGATCCTGGCTCGATCGTCTTCTCGGATCAACGGTCGGGTTCCGGGCTATTTCGGGGCGCTGGGTTTGCAGGTGGCTCTTCCCATCGCTCAGCCGGGACTTGTCGGCAGGCACTCCAGCGATCTTTTTTGCGAACAGACTTCCCTTTGGCATTTCAATCCGTTAGTATCCGCGGCGTTAGTACCAAGCTGAAAGTCAATTCTGGTCGAACAAATCCCCCGGTCAGCCTTCTCTGAGAGAAGCCTCCACCGACAAAACGGGATCGACCACCTCGATGGTTTCCAGGTAAATCTTGCACCAACACAGCCTTTGAATCGAAAGCAAAGGGTGTTGCCAAGCTCACTTACTCTGACCGAACCAGCCTGCAAATTGATCAGGATCTTCACCCCGGGCCCAGAACCTTTGCCCTTGATGTGTTGCCTGCCCTCCTAAGTACCTACCTGCCAGCCCAAGCGCGCCAATTTATCAGCGCTTCAAACTGGCTGCTTTGTTCCAGTCGGGTTCTTCGTTCGACCAATGGTGGTCGTCGTCACTGGAACGTTTTAACTTTGCACGGTTCTTATCCGTGTCGCTTGTAGGAACACCAACTATGTCCACTCAAATCCACACTCAGGATGCCATTCGCACCCTAACCAACGCTTTTGCTCCAATGAACTGCCTTATCATGGCCGCTCGCAAAGGCTGCTTCAGCTTCACTCTGGTCAACGAACACGGCATCGCTCGTCACAGCGAACGCCTGTACCCTGATCAATACTCCAGCGCAGAACCGCTGCAGGCTGTGATCGAGCGTACTCGCCAGGCACTGGTTGCCTGAGACGCCAGAAAGGCTGAAAACCTCAAAAGCCCTGCTGAAAAGCGGGGCTTTTTATTGCCCGACATTTCTCATTCCCGGGCCTACGGCTAAGCACCAACCGGTATAACGGTTATAACTCGAAGCCGGAAATATTTTAAAAACAGTCCTTTACAGCGAAATAATGACACTACACTTCAACTCAAGCGGCTTGATCCGCTTCCGGCGAGACTGAATCGATCCATTGCTGCCAAGGCCCCCTTCAGGTCTCGCCGACCACTTCAGGTTTCGAGGGCTTTATGGGTATCGCTGCCAGCGAACTGTGTCGTTATGTGATCCGTCCGACGTTGATCTACCTCGGACGCCATAGCGCAACTGCCGAATCCCTGCTGCTGGGCATTGCCGCCAGTCAGTCAGCCCTTGGTTCAGCCCTGCATGACCGCCGTGGACACGGCCTGTACCGAATCGCCGAACCCCGCCACCAGGCCTTATGGGATCACTATTTGGCCCTGGACCCGGATCGGGCGAGCCTGGTCCGCGGCCTGGCCAGCCAGCATGCTTTTCTCAGCGGGCCGCATCTGGAATTGACCGTCAACCTGCGTTACGCCACTGCCATCGCCTGGCTGCTGGTAGAAGAACAGAACACTCCCCTCCCCGCCTCCGATGACCTGCTGGGAATGGCCCGAATCTGGCGCCAGACTTTCCAGCCCCAAGGTCGTCTGCGAGATTTCACCTACGCCTGGCAAACCTGTGTTTCATCGTTGAATCAGGTCGCCTGCTGACCCTCCCATTTCCGAACATCGCACAACTTGTCGCGATTTTGGTCGGATTGTCCTACAAAACCGCTCTAACTCAAGCGATACAGGCTATGGCGCCCGGACGAAAATGTTGGTAATTTTCGCCCCGGTGATCACCAGGAGTTCTAATAATGAAAAAAGTAATGCTCAAAACCACCCTTAGCCTCGCCGTTGCCTTGGCATCCACCCAGATCTTCGCAAGTGGCTTTGCCATCAACGAACAAAGCATCAGCGGGATGGGCACAGGTTTTGCCGGGCGATCTTCTTCTGCCGACGACGCAAGCACCATTTTCGGCAACCCTGCCGGCATGTCTCGCCTCAAGCGCGAACAAGTGACCGGCGGCGCTGCACTGCTTGACGCACATACCGACATCAGCGACGCGAGCTCCAGACCCAACAGCGGCAGCAACGATGGCGATATGGTTCCCCTCGTTGCCGTACCGATGGGCTATTACGTCAAACCAATCGATGAGCATTGGGCATTCGGCATTGGCATGTACGCCCCGTTCGGTCTGGTGACCGACTACGAGAACGGCTTTGCCGGCCGTTACTTCGGCAGCAAGAGCGAAGTGAAAGTCATCACCTTGCAACCGACCGTCAGCTATGCCTTCAACGACAAGGTGTCGATCGGCTTCGGTCCGACCATCAACCGCATTGAAGGGACCCTGGAATCGAACCTGTCGATCACCCAGGCCGCGCCGGACGGCAAGGTCAAGATCAAGGGCGACGACACCGCGCTGGGCTACAACATCGGCGTGCTGGTTCAAGCCACCGACAGCACGCGCGTTGGCCTGACCTACCACTCGAAAGTGAAGTACAAGCTCGAAGGCGACACCAAGGTCAACTACAACGTCCTCGCAGCGGTGGGCCAGAACCCAAGCCAGAAGTACGACGCTTCGCTGGACGTAACTACGCCTGAGTCGGTCGACTTCTCGGTCACTCACGCACTGAACGACAAGTGGACCCTCTACGCAGGCAGCACCTGGACTCGCTGGAGCCGCCTGAAAGACATCACCGTCGAAAACCAAGGCGTTCCACGCATCCTGAATGGCCAGTTCGGTACCATCACCGAAGAGCAGAACTGGCACGACACCTGGGCTCACGCCATCGGCGCGTCCTACCAGTTGAATAAGGAATGGGTATTGCGTACCGGCCTGTCCTTCGACCAGGCACCGACCAACAACGTCAACCGCTCCCCACGCATCCCGACAGGCGATCGCAAGATTTTCAGCCTGGGCGCCGGCTGGAGCCCGACCGACGACCTGACCATCGACGTGGCGTACTCGTACCTGCGCGAAGAGTCGGTCAAGGTCAACAACAGCAACAACCGTGGCCAGAGCTACAACGCCGAGTATGAAAACTGGGCGAACGGTTTCGGTGTAGGCGCGACCTACCGTTTCTAACGGCTCCTCCCTCGCCGCCTGAATTGAAAAAGCCCCGCACTCTTGTATAGAGCCGGGGCTTTTTAGTGCGCATCGATCAGGGCTTCGATGCCAGGGCTTTCTCCACAGCCTCGATGAACTCGGGATTATCCGGTTTGGTCAGGCTGGAGAAATTGTCGACCACCTTGCCTTGGCGATCGACCACGTATTTGTAGAAATTCCACTTCGGCGAACTGCTTTGTTCAGCAAGGACCTTGAACAAATGCGTTGCGTCATCGCCGCGGACTTTCTGCGGTTCGGTCATGGTGAAAGTGACGCCGTAGTTCACGTAACAGACTTTGGCAGTCTCTGCGCCATCTTTGGATTCTTGTTTGAAATCATTGGATGGAACACCAATCACCTCAAGCCCTTGATCCTTGTAACGCTGATACAGCGCCTCAAGGCCTTTGAACTGCGGGGCGAAGCCACAGAAGCTCGCGGTATTGACCACCACCAATGGCTTGCCGGCGAAGCGCTGGCACAGATCGATGGATTCCTTGGCCCGCAGCTTGGGCAATGAACCTTGTAACAACTCCGGGCATTCTGCCGCCTGGACCAACCCGGTAAAAGCCGTCAGCAACGCGGGGACTGCAAGCCAGCGCATCAGCATGTCGGTGCATCCTTGAACAATCGTCAGAAAACGAAATTACTCGCCTTCGCCGCTCGCTAGCAAGCACCCATGCCCAACTGCATCAACGCCAGGCCACCCTGACGCCAGCCCCACCATGCCAGGGCCAGCAGCAGTACGCCGATGGCGATTACAGCCATCCGCGGCCAGAGACTGTTCATGCTGCACTCATCCGGGTTTGCAGACGTGCCACCGGCTGCTCGCGCACCGGCCAGTTCAGGGCTGCGGCCACCAGACTCAAGAGAATCGCCACCTGCCAGATCAAGTCGTAACTCCCGGTTCGGTCATACACCACCCCACCCAACCAACCACCGAGGAACGAGCCGAGCTGGTGGAAGAGGAAAACGATCCCTCCGAGCATGGACAAATTTCGTACACCGAACAAGGTCGCCACCGTGCCGTTGGTCAAGGGCACCGTCGACAACCAGAGAAACCCCATGGCCATGCCGAACATATAAGCCGTGACCTGAGTGACCGGCGCCCAGAGGAACAGCACAATCACCACCGCCCGCAACAAATACAAACCGGTGAGCAGGCGCGGTTTGGATATCCGCCCGCCGAGCCAGCCTGCTGTGTAGGTACCGAAGATATTGAACAGCCCGATCAGCGCCAGCACCGTGGTGCCGACAGTGGCTGGCAAGTGTTGGTCCACCAGATAGGCCGGCAGGTGCACGCCGATGAACACCACTTGAAAACCGCAGACAAAAAAACCGAACGCCAACAGCCAGAAGCCTGAATGGGAACAGGCTTCGCGTAGCGCTTCAGAGAGGGTTTGCTCGTGCCCGAGGACCGGCAGCGGCTTGTCCTTGAGCATGCTCACCAGCGGCACGATCAGCGCCACCACCAGGCCCAACACCAGCAATGCCGCAGACCAGCCAAGCCAGCCGATCAGCCCCAGCGTGCCGGGTAACATGGCGAATTGACCGAAAGAACCGGCAGCGCTGGCGATCCCCATGCCCATGCTGCGTTTTTCCGGCGGCACGGCACGACCGACCACACCGAGGATCACCGAGAACGAGGTGCCGGACAGACCTATACCGATCAACAGCCCGGCGCTCAAGGACAAGGTCATCGGTGAATCGGACAGCCCCATGAACACCAGGCCCAAGGCGTACAAAACACCCCCGATCAACACCACCTTCGCGGCGCCAAAGCGGTCGGCCAGCGCGCCGGTGAACGGCTGCGCCAGGCCCCAGATCAGGTTCTGCAAAGCAATGGCGAAGGCAAACACTTCGCGGCCCCAGCCGAACTCGGCACTCATTGGCGCCAGAAACAGCCCGAAGCCATGTCGCACACCCAGGGACAACGCCAGAATCAGCGCACTCCCCAACAGCACCCAACCGCATGTACGCCACATTGATGTCATTCTTGTTCTCCGGTAGCGGGTATATACCCGCTTAAGATCGAACAAACTGGCCTCAAGCCAGTTCGTCCAGCAATTTCAGCAAGGTTTCACGCTTCTCGGCACCCAGACGGTCGATCAACCGCTGCTGCGCCGCTTCCCAGGCCGGCAAGGCCGCTGCCAGGCGTTCACGACCCGTTTCGGTGAGCAGGACGATGCGATTTCGCATGTCCTCGCCTTCGACCAGCGTCACCAGGCCTTCACCTTCCAGCACCCGCAGATTACGTCCGAGGGTGCTGCGATCCAGGCCCATGGCTTCGGCCAGAGACGAGATGCTCGGCTGGTCCAGACGCTGCAGATTGCACAGCAGAGAATACTGGGCAACGTTGATCCCGAAGCCGTCGAGGGCGCCGTCGTAATGCCTGCTGACGCCACGAGCGGCGCGACGCAGGTTGGTACACAAACATTGAGAAGGAAGCATAGTGCGTGTATATACCCGCGGTTAAATGAAAGCAAATTTATTGATACATATTACCTGTGGGAGCGGGCTTGCCTCGCCCGGGATTCAGAGCAGCGCCAATCCCACCAGCAGTGTCACTTCCAGCAATTCCACCAACGCCCCGGCAGTGTCGCCAGTCGTCCCGCCTAATCGCCGAATCATTACTTGCCGCAACCAGACAAATACCACAGCAGCCAGCGCAAGCGCCCATACACCGCTGAGGCCCGCGATCAACACACAAGCCACGGCACTGATCACCAACACCTGTTTCCCGGCCAAACGCGGCAGATGATCGGCCAGCGCCTGCCCCAATCCACCGGGACGCACGTAAGGCGTGGTGAGGAATAACCCCAGTAACGCGCTACGACTAATCAATGGAACGATAATCAGGACCACGCTGTGTTGCTGCTCGATCAACGCCAGCAACGCGGCAAACTTGAGCAGCAATACCAGGACCAGCGTCACCACGGCGATCGGCCCGCTACGCGGGTCTTTCATGATGGTCAGGGTGCGTTCACGATCGCCGTAGCCACCGAGCCACGCATCGGCGCTATCGGCCAGGCCATCCAGGTGCAACGCGCCGCTGAGTACGACCCAAACACAGAGCAGCAGTGCGGCGTGAAGCAATAATGGCGTGCCCAGCAATAGCCCGTTCAGCCCCCACAGAATCGCGCCGAACAGCAAACCGACCAGCGGATAAAACAGCAGCGACCGACCCAGTTCCTCGGGCGTCGGCATGCCCGGCAGACGAATCGGCAGGCTGCTCAAAAATTGCAGGGCGATCCAGAATGGCAACATGGTCAGATCGCTTCCCTCAACAAGACACCGGATTCGACCGACAACGAGAACAGCGCGCCATGGCCGACTTCAACGTTGAGCAACTGCTCACGCGGCAATCCGCGCGCTTGAGCCAGCAACAAACGCATGACGCCGCCATGGCTGATCAGCAGGATTCGCTCACCCGCATAGGCCGTGTGCAGCCGCTCGACGGCCGCAAACACTCGCGCGGAAAAATCCGCTACCGGCTCACCGTCAGGCGGCGTGAATGAATAGGGATCGGCCCAGAACAAGCCCAACGCCTCGGCACTGGTTTCCATCAACGCCGCCGCGCTCTGCCCTTCCCAGGCACCAAAGTGCAGCTCTTGCAGATCCTTATCCAGCTGCACCGGCAAACCCAGTTGCGTTCCAAGCTTTTCAGCAAAACGCGCACAACGCTGCAACGGCGAACTGACCAGTCGATCCCAGGGCCCTTGCTCGATCACCGCGGCGTACATTTGCTCCCAGCCTTTGCCGGTCAGCGCATCGTCGAGGCTGCCGCGCAAACCGCCGCCGAGTTCGGTTTCGCCATGGCGCAACAGGTCCAGGCGCAAGATCATGCCGGGCGATCCGCCACCGCGGCTTCGGCGAACGTCGCCATCTGCCCGTGCAGGTCGCAGGCCAGACGCAACAATGGCACGGCCAATGCCGCACCACTGCCCTCGCCCAGTCGCAGGCCGAGGTCCAGCAACGGTTCGGCGTTCAGGGTTTCGAGCACATGGCGATGACCCGGCTCGGCGCCGCGATGACCGAACAGCAACCACTCACGGCAGGCTGGATTCAAACGCACCGCCACTAACGCAGCGACGCTACAAATAAACCCGTCGACCAACACCGCGACGCCTTCCTGAGCACAGGCCAGGTACGCACCGACCAGCGCAGCGATTTCGAATCCGCCGAGGTTGAACAAGGTCTGCAGCGCATCGCTACGCTGAGCGCCATGCAACGCCAGGGCACGCTCGATGACTTGAGCTTTATGGCTGACACCCGCCGCGTTCAAACCGGTACCCGGCCCGGTCAAATGCACCACCGGACAATCGAGCAACGCACACGCCAGCGCGCTGGCCGCGGTGGTGTTGCCGATGCCCATTTCGCCACCGATGAACAACTGCGCGCCGACTGCGACGGCGCGCTGCACACTGTCGCGGCCGGCCTGCAAGGCGAGTTCGCCCTGAGCCTGGGTCATCGCCGGACCCTGGACGAAATTCGCCGTGCCCGGACCGATGTTCAGGTGACGCACACCCGGCAGATTCAACGACGGCGTGACGGTGCCAAGATCGACCACTTCCAGGGAAGCACCCAACTGCCGCGCCAACACACTGATCGCCGCGCCGCCGCTGACAAAGTTGTGCAGCATCTGCCCGGTGACTTCCTGCGGAAACGCCGACACTCCTTCGACGACCACACCATGGTCACCGGCAAAAATCGCGATCCACAGCTGATCGAGCGTCGGTTTGACTTGCCCCTGCAACCCGGCCAATTGCACCGCCACCGATTCGAGCTGGCCGAGCGAGCCGGCAGGCTTGGTCAGTTGCTGTTGACGCGCCTGCGCCTGTTCGACCGCTTGCGCGTCGATTGGCTTGCACGGGTTCAGCCACCAGGAGTGAGTCATAACGCAGTTCCTTTCAAAGTCAGGGGCAGGCCGGCGACGGTCAGGACGACTCGCTGACAGCGCTCGGCCAAGGCTTGATGCAGCCAACCGGCTTCATCGACGTAGCGGCGAGTCAATTCGCCCAGCGGTACGACACCCATCCCGGTCTCGTTGCTGACAAAAATGATTTCACCCGGCAATGACGCCAGGCAGTCCAGCAAAGCTTCGCGTTCGGCCGACAAGCGCTCGGCATCGTCGAGCATCAGCAGATTGGTCAGCCACAGCGTCAGGCAATCCACCAGCAAGCAACGGTCGGCACTGGCGGTTTCGCGCAGCACGCGGGCCAGTTCCAGCGGTTCTTCGATCAACGCCCATTCGGCCGGACGACGGGCGCGATGATGGGCCACCCGTTCGTTCATTTCACCGTCCAGGGGTTGGCTGGTGGCGATGTAAATGACTTGGAGCAGACTGTCTGTCGCCAGTTTTTCAGCCAGGCGACTTTTGCCGGAGCGGGCGCCGCCGAGGATCAGTTGCAGCATGGTTTATTCCTTAAAATCTTCGGTGTCGGGACGGGCCTCATCGCGGGCAAGTCGGATCGCCGCATCGCCGCCCCCACAAGGATCGAGGCTGTTCACAGATTTTTGTCCACCCACGAAACCTGTGGGAGCGGGCTTGCCCGCGATGAGGCCTGTGCAGCCACCTCAAATCCCACAGAGCTCACGCAGCAACGAAGTATCCAGATGCTTCTCCACCAGATCCGCCAGCCGCTCGATATCGCGCTCACGCAAGGCGTGGTAATCGACCGCCTGCACATCCTGCAAACCAGCCCAGCGCAACAGCGCACTGCACGCTGCCGGTGATTCGAACAGGCCATGCAGATACGTGCCGAAAATCTGCCCATCGACACTTTGCGCGCCATCGCAGCGACCATCGTCGAGCTGCACCGCGGCATTTTCCAGGGCCGGCCCGGTGGTTACGCCGGCATGAATTTCATAGCCGCTGACCTCTGCATCCTCCAGCACCAGACGCCCACGTACATTGCGCAACTGCTTCTCTTCTTCGAGCTGCGTTTCGAACGCCAGCAAGCCCAAACCGGCACTGGAGCCCAGCGCGCCTTCGAGGCCCAGCGGATCGTGCACCTGCTCGCCGAGCATTTGCAGACCGCCGCAGATCCCCAGCACTTTTCCGCCGTAGCGCAAATGCCGCGAGATGGCCGTGTCCCAGCCGTTGGCCCGCAGGTACGCAAGGTCACTGCGCACGCTTTTCGAGCCGGGAAGAATGATCAGGTCGGCCGGCGGAATCGCCTGACCGGGGCCGATGAATTGCAGGTCCACTTGCGGATGCAGGCGCAGCGGGTCGAAATCGGTGTGGTTGCTGATGCGCGGCAGTACCGGCACCACCACGTTGAGCACCTGATCGGCCTTGTCGGTCTGCCGCTGATCGAGACCGTCCTCGGCCTCAAGATGCAGGTCCATCACATACGGCAAGACGCCGATCACCGGTTTGCCGGTGCGCGCCTCCAGCCAGTCCAGCCCCGGCTGCAGCAAGGCGATGTCGCCGCGAAAACGGTTGATGATGAAGCCTTTGACCCGCGCCTGTTCGCTGGGCGACAGCAGCTCCAGCGTACCGACCAAATGCGCGAAAACTCCACCGCGATTGATGTCGGCAATCAACACCACCGGGCAGTCCACCGCCTCGGCAAACCCCATGTTGGCGATGTCGCCGGCGCGCAGGTTGATCTCGGCTGGCGAACCCGCCCCTTCGACCATCACCACTGGATACGCCGCGCTCAGCCGTTCGTGGGAGGCCAGTACCGCCTGCATGGCGATGGCTTTGTAGTCGTGATAGGCGACGGCATTCATGGTGGTGACCGCGCGCCCATGAATGATTACTTGAGCGCCGGTATCGCTATTGGGCTTGAGCAGCACCGGGTTCATGTCGGTGTGCGGCTCGAGGTGGGCGGCCTGGGCCTGCACCGCTTGAGCGCGACCGATCTCGCCGCCGTCGGCGGTCACCGCACTGTTGAGGGCCATGTTCTGCGGCTTGAAAGGCACGACGCGCACGCCTTGGCGCGTCACCCAGCGACACAGCGCCGTCACCAGTGTGCTTTTACCGGCGTCCGATGTGGTGCCCTGTACCATTAAAGTGGCGCCCTGCACCCTCAACGTAGTCATTGCGCTTCCTTAACGTAGGCTTCAAGCGCTTGCTCGAGACGCAGCCAATCCGCTTCATCGGCGGGCAAGCCAAACCGCACGCTACTGTTGTGAGTGAACAACCGCAGCAGAATGCCGCGCCGGGCCATGAATTCACGCAGCGCTTCAGCGCGCTCGGTGATCAGCCATTGGAACAATGCGCAACCGCCCTGAGGCTTGAAACCGTACTGTTCAAGCAGCAACGCCAGACGCTCGCCGGCTTCGTCAGTGCGAATGCGCTGTCGCGTGTGCCCCTCGGTATCCGTCAAGCACGCCTGGCCCAGCACTCGGGTCGGACCGCTGACCGCCCAAGGTCCGACCTGTTCGGCCAGCAGCTTGAGCAACTTGCGCTCGGCCAGCACAAACCCCAGCCGTACACCGGCCAGGCCGAAGAATTTGCCGAAGGAGCGCAGCACGATCAAACCGATCTGATGGGTGAATGGCGCCAGACTCAAATGCGGGGTGTTGTCCATGAACGCCTCGTCCACCACCAGCCAGCCACCGCGCTGAGCCAGCCGAGAATGCCAATCCAGCAGGCGAGCCGGGGTCAGGCTCAACCCCGTGGGATTGTTCGGGTTGACCACCACCAGCACGTCGAGGCTGTCGAGAAAGAAATCGACTTCCGACTCCAGCACTTCACGCACGATGTAACCGTTGCGACGCCAGGCTTCAGCGTGCTCGGCGTAACACGGCGACAGCACGCCGACCTTGCCGGCCCGGCGCAAGCGCGGCAGCAACTGGATTGCCATTTGCGAGCCGGCCACCGGCAACACTTGGGCCGCACCGTAATAGTCGCAGGCAGCCTGCTCCAGGCCATCATCGGTTTCCGGCAACCGCGCCCAGGCCCGCAGCGGGATGTCCGGGATCGGGAACGGCCAAGGCGCCAGGCCACTGGACAGGTCGAGCCAATCGGCTTCGGCAATGCCATATTCAAGCGCCGCCTTGCGCAAGCGACCACCGTGCTCAAGCATAGAACTCAGCCCCCACGCAGAGAATCAGCAGCCATAACCATACCCCGCGCTGGACCAATTGCCAGCCACGGTCGATGGAATCGGCATCCGCCGGCACGCCTTCGCCCAACTGCGGACGCTGATGCAGTTCACCGTGATAGATCGCCGCCCCGCCCAACTCGACGCCCAGCGCGCCGGCACCGGCGGCCATCACCGGCCCGGCATTCGGGCTGTCCCAGGTCGGCCCCTGGGTACGCCAGCACTTCAGCGCCAGTCGGGTTTTTCCCAGCAGCGCGTAGGTCAACGCCACCAGACGTGCGGGAATGTAGTTCAGAACATCATCGATCTTCGCCGCCGCCCAACCGAAACGCTCGAAGCGTTCGTTGCGATAACCCCACATCGCATCGAGCGTGTTGCTCAGACGATAGAGCACCACGCCGGGCGCACCCGCCACGGCAAACCAGAACAGCGCGGCGAATACCGCATCGCTGCCGTTCTCCAGCACCGATTCGGTGGCGGCGCGGGCGACTTCGGTTTCATCCAGCTCGCTGGTCTGACGGCTGACCAGATAGCCGACGCGGTTGCGCGCCTCGATCAGATCATCGCTGCGCAGGGCCTTGGCCACCGGCTCGACGTGCTCACCAAGGCTGCGCATACCGAGGGCGCAATAGAGCACGAGAATCTCGACGATCCAGCCAACGTAAGGCGCCCAGGACAGTGCGGTGGCCAGCAAGGTCAGCGGCACGACCGCCATCACCCAGGCCGTAACGCCATGACTGCGCCAGCCGCGGCCACCGGAGTTGAAACGTTGTTCAATGCGATCGGCAAAACGACCGAACGCCACCAGCGGATGCCAGCGTTTGGGTTCACCCAGCAGCGCATCCAGCGCGACCGCGGCGACACTCAACAACGCCACACTCATTGACTCACTCCCCAATAATTTTCATACAGCAACTCGTTGAGTGGGCGCGCTTGCGCCCAGCCTTCGAGTACCAACATCGGCGCCGGATAGAATTCCTTGACCGGCCCCAGGCAAAGAACGGCCAAAGGTTTGGCCCCGCTCGGTAAACCCAGCAAGTCCGCCAGCGCTTGCGGCTCGAACAATGACACCCAGCCCATGCCCAGGCCTTCGGCTCGGGACGCCAGCCAAAGGTTCTGGATGGCGCAGGACAATGAGGCCATGTCCATTTCCGGTAGCGTACGACGGCCGAAGATATGCCGTTCACGATCGTCCATCAGCGCGGCAACCAGCACCTCGGCGCAGTCGTTGATGCCTTCGACCTTGAGCTTCATGAATTCGTCGGAGCGTTCGCCGAGGGCTTCGGCGGTGCGGATGCGTTCTTCTTCCACCAGCTGCTGGATCTTGCCGCGCAGTGCCCGGTCGCTGATGCGGATGAAACGCCAAGGCTGCATCAGGCCGACACTTGGCGCCTGATGCGCGGCTTCGAGCAGACGCCTCAGTAACTCGGGTTCGACGGTGCCGCCGCTGAAGTGCCGCATGTCGCGGCGCTCGGCAATCGCGCGATAAACAGCTTCGCGTTCGGCTTCGGAAAATGCGTTGTCCGTCATGGCCTGCTCGCGAAGGCGACCTCAAGGTCTGGCACAAACAGCGCGGCAATCGCCGATGGATTAGATGGGAAATAGAAATGCACGTAGGACGCCGTCATCCGCCCTTCCCGATAAACCGCCTCAGCCCCTCGCCCGCCATTCGGGCTCAGCCCACGAGCAATCGGCTCAAGTTCGGTGCTGGTCAATGAGTGGTGATAGGTGTGCCCACGCAGCAAACCTTCCGGCAATTCAACCGCCTGCAAAGCCAACGCGGCAAGACGCTTCTGCATCACCGCATCACCAGCCAGCAGGCCAACCAGTTCAGCGCGAGTGCCCTCGACATCAGTCAAGGAATCCAGCAGGTACAGCATGCCGCCACACTCGGCCAACAACGGTTTGCCCGCTGCGTGGTGAGCGCGGATCGCGGTCAGCATCGGCGTGTTTTGCGACAACGCCACATGGTGCAATTCGGGGTAACCTCCGGGCAGATAAAGGCTGTCTGCCTCCGGCAATTCAGTGTCGCGGATCGGCGAAAAGAAAGACAATTCGGCGCCCATGGCCCGCAGCAGATCCAGGCTCGCGCCGTAGGTAAATGCGAAAGCTTCGTCCCGGGCCACGGCAATTCGCACACCGGCCAGCAACGGTTCGGCTGCAATCATTTCAGGCGCGGCGAATTCCACGGCCGGCGGTAGGGTCACATCGCAACTGCTGGCCAGTGAATCGGCCGCCGCATCGAGACGCAGGTCGAGATCATTCAGTTCGCTGGCCTGAACCAGGCCCAGATGCCGACTCGGTAATTCGATCCCGGTCTCCCGGGACAACGCGCCGTACCAGCGCAAGCCTTCAGTCAGGCTGCCTTCGAGCAACTGCGCATGGCGCACGGTGCCGACCCGGTTGGCCAACACACCGGCAAACGGCAAATCCGGCTGATAGCGCGCAAGGCCCAAGGCCAGCGCACCAAACGTCTGCGCCATGGCAGTGCCGTCGATCACGCCGAGCACCGGCACACCAAAGTGCCGCGCCAGGTCGGCGCTGGACGGCGTACCGTCGAACAGCCCCATGACGCCTTCGATGAGGATCAAATCGGCATCGCCAGCGGCCTCCCACAATAGCCGCCGACTTTCCTGCTCGCCGACCATCCACATGTCGAGTTGATAGACCGGTGCACCGCTGGCGCGCTCAAGAATCATCGGATCGAGAAAATCCGGGCCGCATTTGAACACGCGAACCTTGCGCCCCTGATTGCGATGCAAACGGGCGAGCGCGGCAGTGACAGTGGTCTTGCCCTGACCGGAGGCCGGCGCGGCGATCAGTACCGCCGGGCATTGACGATGGCTATTCATAAAGTGCAGTTCACAGCTCAACGCCTTTTTGCGCTTTGATTCCGGCTTGGAAGGCGTGCTTGATCATGCCCATTTCAGTGACGGTGTCGGCCAGCTCGATCATCTCCGGCTTGGCGCCACGACCGGTGACCACCACGTGCTGCATCGGCGGACGGGCCTGCAAGTCGCTGAGCACCTGATCGAGATCGAGGTAGCCGTGCTTGAGGGCGATGTTCAATTCATCAAGCACCACCAGGCCAATGGCCGGATCACGCAACAATTCGCGGGACACCGCCCACGCGGCTTCGGCGGCGGCGATGTCGCGCTGGCGGTCCTGGGTTTCCCAGGTAAAGCCCTCGCCCATCACATGAAAACGCACTTGCTCCGGGAAGCGCCGGAAGAACAGCTCCTCGCCGGTGCTGGTGCGACCCTTGATGAACTGCACCACGCCGCACTGCATACCGTGGCCCATGGACCGCGCAAGCATGCCGAACGCCGAGCTGCTTTTGCCTTTGCCGTTGCCGGAGAGCACCAGCAGCAAACCGCATTCATTCGGCGAGTTGGCGATGCGTTCGTCGATCACCGCTTTTTTTCGCAGCATGCGCGCCAGGTGGCGTTCGTCACGATCGGGGGTATCAGTCATGGGGGAGCTCTCCGTTGAGGCTGGATAACGGCGGGCAGGCACAAGAATAGACGGCAAGAAGCCTGGCATCGCCCACCGTGATGCCGTTGGATGAATCAGGCCGGTCTCCGGGCTCATGAGCGGCTTGCGCCTGACTGCGCGCCTTCCCATGTCGACAGTCGACACAGTGGCTCTCGGCGCAGTCTTCACTCATTTACCGTTGCGGGGGCAGCGCCGGGATCATGACTCTTCGTTGCTTGAAGATAGTCACTCACCGGTTTCCCTGTTTCACTCTGTCGACCAAGGTCACAGAGCACCTGAAACAAGCCGCGAAGGTTAGAGGGTTGGGGATGGAGCGTCAATTAAAGCCGGGGCGTCGCTGAGCGAATAACTGCCGTCGATCAATTAACTGACGCCAATCTTGTGCCACACTGCCAGCAGTGATATCAAAGAGCCACAACCTGACAACACAATAACAAGGGTGAGCCACATGCAAGGCATGATCATCAGCAATCCGAAGCTGGAATTCCTGCGGCCGGTGCTGGAACGCTGGTTTGACTGTATCGACCGCTACAACGCCGTGCGCGGCGATAACGATACACCTTACTGGTACGACGAAAACGCCAACCTCGGCCTGCTCTCCGCCGCGGCCTGGATGGCAGAAATGATCACGCTGCAACAAACGTCGACGCGCAAACAGACCGAAGAAGGCGAACGCAACGCCCGCGCCGATCTGTTTATCGCCAGCAGCGAAGAACGCGCATATCTCCAGGCCACCCAGCGCTGGCCGCGAGTCAATAGCCTGAACCTGACCCAGGCACTGGCGGACATCACCAGTGACGCGAAGCGAATCAGCTACGCCAGCGATCTGAAACTCGGTTGTCTGTTTGTCGCGCCACAAAAAGCCCAACACAGCGCCACCCCAGAAGAACTCCAGGACATGGTCGACGACCTGCAAAAGGCACACACCTGCGCCGTGGCCTGGTATTTCCCTTATGCCTACCGCAAGTTGCGCAATGAAGCCGGCAACTATCATCCAGGGATCGCCGTATTGCTCAAGGAAGCCCGCGGCTGACGGGTTGAACCATCGAACGTCTACGCTTCTCTATGATTACGTCAATGCATTCATAGGGAAGATCAGTAATGCACAAACCCCAGCTCGTTTTCATCATCGCGCTCGCCGGAGGGCTCGCCGCCTGTGGTGAAACCTCCAGCCTGCAAGTCTCGGACGGAACCGGACCGTCGCCCAAGCTGCCAGAGCCGAATAAAACCCTGATCCCGACAGTGAACATCGCCCCGGCGATCGGCTGGCCTGAAGGCAAGAAACCCGTCGCCGCGGCCGGGACTCAAGTGGCGGCGTTTGCCGAAGGCCTCGATCATCCGCGCTGGCTCTATGTGCTGCCCAACGGCGATGTGCTGGTAGCCGAAACCAACGCGCCGCCCAAACCCGATGATGGCACAGGCATTCGCGGCTGGGTCATGGGCAAAGTCATGGGCCGCGCCGGCGCCGGAGTCCCCAGCCCGAACCGCATCACCCTGCTGCGGGACAAAGACCACGACGGTGTCGCCGAAACCCGCACGGTGTTTCTGGAAAACCTCAACTCGCCGTTCGGCATGACCCTGGTCGGCAATGACTTGTATGTCGCCGACACCGACCGCCTGCTGCGTTTCCACTACGAAAATGGCGAGACGGCGATCAAGTCGCAGCCGATCAAGGTGGTCGATCTGCCGGGCGGCACGCTGAATCACCACTGGACCAAAAACGTCATCGCCAGCAAGGATGGCAGCAAGCTATACGTCACCGTGGGCTCGAACAGCAACGTCGGTGAAAACGGCATGGATCAGGAGGAAGGACGCGCGGCGATCTGGGAAGTGGACCGCGCCACCGGCAACCATCGGATCTTTGCCTCGGGGATTCGTAATCCAAACGGTTTGGCCTGGGAGCCTCAGAGCGGCGCACTGTGGACCGCCGTCAACGAGCGTGACGAAATCGGCAGCGACCTGGTGCCGGACTACATCACATCCGTGAAGGACGGTGGGTTCTACGGCTGGCCTTACAGCTATTACGGCCAGCACGTCGACATTCGCGTCGAGCCGCAAAACCCTGAGCTGGTGGCCAAGGCCATTGCGCCAGACTATGCAGTTGGGCCACATACCGCGTCACTGGGCCTGACGTTTGCCGAAGGCAGTAAACTGCCTGCACCGTTCACTCAAGGCGCTTTCATCGGCCAACATGGCTCGTGGAACCGCAAGCCGCTCAGTGGCTACAAAGTGATTTTCGTGCCATTCAGCGCCGGCAAACCGACCGGACAGCCGGTGGATGTGCTCACTGGTTTCCTCAATGACGAGGAAAAAGCCATGGGCCGGCCGGTGGGCGTGGTGATCGATCAGCAGGGTGGCTTGCTGGTGGCGGATGATGTGGGGAACAAGGTGTGGCGCGTTTCCGCGGCTAAATAATGCGATTACTGCCAGACGAAAACCCTGTGGGAGCGGGCTTGCCCGCGATAGCGGCAGCCCAGACTACATCGATGTTGAATGTGCCGACGTCATCGCGGGCAAGCCCGCTCCCACAGGAGATCAGCGTTTACGACAGAGCGTGCGAGCGGTCATGACAACCTCCGCTACGGATTATGTGCCAAGTGCTCGGGCTGCAAGACGCGCTTGGCGCTCAGATAGGCTCTCTGCCAGTAAGCTTTGGACAAGCTGTCCAGCTTGACCGTGCCGCCCGTGGCTGGCGCGTGGACGAAGCGGCCTTCGCCGACATAGATCCCGGCGTGGCTGACCTGGGAGCCGCCATTGGTGGCGAAGAAAATCAGGTCACCGGTTTGCAGGCCTTCCTTGCCGATATTGGGGGCCTGCATGCCGATCATCTCGCGGGTGGAGCGAGGCAAGGAAATGCCTGCGACATCGCGATACACGTAACCGATCAGACCGCTGCAATCGAACCCGGAATCTGGCGTGTTGCCACCCCAACGATAAGGCGTTCCCACCAGACCCAGCGCGCGAAACAGCACGTCTTCTGCCGCAGGGGAAAAGGCTTGGGAAGGACCGAAAACAATTGGAGCGCGGACTACCGGCGCAGGTGGCGGTGTGCGGCTGGCGCAGGCGCTGAGCAGCGCTGCGAAGAACATGAGTGCGAGGCGGGCCGACATCGTCATAAGCAGAACATCCTGATCTGGCTGCGGCTTTTTCTGCCACTAAGACAGAAAAGAAAACCGCCTGCGTAGAACGCAGGCGGTTTGCCATCAATAATAGATCAGGATTCTAGCGGCTACGCGGCAAACTTCAAGTAAGACTTTAAGTTCGCCTTACAAACTGTCCGCTTACTTACGTGCAGTGACGATAGCCGGTGCCGTATTCGGCGCCATCGCGAGTGCGCGCTTGGCTTCGATGAAGGTCTTGTTCCAGTAGCTGTCGCCCAGGCTATCGATCCGGACACCACCGCTTTTGCGGCTGCTGGAGTGGATGAACTGGTTATCACCCAGGTAGATCCCGGCGTGACTGACACGACCGCGACGACCATTGGTGGCGAAGAACAGCAGGTCACCCGGCTTGAGGGCGCTGCGAGCAACCAGAGGAGCGTCAACGTTGATCATTTCGCGAGTGGAGCGCGGCAGGTTCATGCCGGCCTCTTCACGAAACAGATAACCGATGAAGCCACTGCAGTCGAAACCAGCCTCGGAGGTGCCGCCGAAACGGTAACGGGTACCAATCAGGGACATGCCACGTTCGAGGATGCTGTCGGCCAGAACCGGAAGCTGGTACGACTTGCCGCCGGCGAAGTCTGCCAATTCTTTATCGGTGGCCAGCTCTTCCTGGAAAAGAACGGAAGAAGACTGCGCGGTAACTGAATTTGAAACCTGCTGTTTTGGCGCTTGCTGGGACACTGGAGAGTGGGCAGCGCAACCAAACAACAGGGTGACGAGTGCGAGAGGCACGAGGGGTGCGAAGCGATTTAGCATGGGCACGACCGTGGCTGATAGTTTCTAAAGAAGCCGAGACTATGCCCGCTATCAACCTCATTTGCAAATTCAATCGATCTTTATGTGACTTATCGGTTTCTCGTTTACATCTAAGCGCTTAAGCCCATTTTGAACTTTTGCGCTGCCTGCCATCTTGCAGGAAAGCGGATTTGTTGCCGCCTGAAATTTGCCGAAGCCCGCGTAAAACCTGAGCTTGATCAGGTTTTTTACCAACCAAGGGTTTCTTTCAGGAACGGGATTGTCAGCTTGCGCTGAGCTTGGAGGGAGGCCTGATCGAGGCGTTCAAGCAGCTCGAAAAGCGCACTCATGCTGCGGGTACCGCGGGTCAAAATAAAATGCCCGACCTCGTCGGTCAGGTGCAGGCCGCGACGGGATGCGCGTAACTGCAAGGCACGCAATTTGTCTTCGTCAGAGAGCGGGCGCATCTGGAAGATGAGTGCCAGTGTCAGCCGCGACTTGAGATCCGCCAGCTTCACCGGCAGTTCGCGCGGGGATGTCGAGGCCGCGATCAGCAGACGCCGGCCACTGTCACGCAGACGATTGAACAGATGGAACAACGCCTCTTCCCAATCCGCCTTGCCGGCGACCGCCTGCAGATCGTCCAGGCAGACCAGTTCGTATTGTTCGAGGTTGTCGAGGATTTCGATGCCGCGGTCCAACAACTCGGCCAATGGCAGGTACACCGCCGGCTCCCCCAGTTGTTCGAAGCGCAGACACGCTGCCTGCAACAAATGCGTGCGCCCTACCCCGTCCTTGCCCCAGAGGTAAATCAGGCTTTCCGTCCAGCCGGCGTCGGCTTCGCAGAGCCGCTCGACATAGCCGAGTGCAGCGGCATTGGCGCCTGGGTAGTAATTGATAAAGGTAGCGTCATCACGCAGACGCACACCTAGGGGCAGCTGAATCGGTTTCATGCTGACTGAACAGTTCCAAAGGAACCGTTAGTGGCCTCTGTGTAAAGTTTGCGAAGTTTATACCCGTGAGGCTGACCGCACAATGCGACAGACCACAAGCAAAATCAAAGGTTTGCGTTAACGCACTGGTTTTATGACAGTTTCTTTGACGGCGCATGTGACAGCCACGCGAGCGATACGGGCAAACCTGGCATGAAACCAGACTGCCCGCTACGAGCGATTAAAAACTACAGCTCGGATTCGTCGACACCGCCATAGATATCTGAATCCTTATACAAATCGTGTACGTGACGCACCAGGACCATGATCACCGCCGCCACCGGCAACGCCAGCAACACACCGGTAAAACCGAACAGCTCTCCGCCGGCCAGGATCGCGAAGATCACCGCCACCGGGTGCAGACCAATACGGTCGCCCACCAGCAGCGGCGTCAGGACCATGCCTTCCAGCGCCTGGCCGACCATGAACACCGCGACAATACCGATCATGGGATACAAATCACCACCGAACTGGAACAGTCCGGCAATCAATGCCGCACCAATCCCGATGACGAACCCCATGTACGGCACGATCGCCGCCAACCCGGCAATCAGACCGATCAACAGACCCAGCTCCAGCCCGACGATCATC
The DNA here is from genome assembly GCF_055556615.1 of Pseudomonas sp. PME37.24/025. Taxonomy (NCBI): domain Bacteria; kingdom Pseudomonadati; phylum Pseudomonadota; class Gammaproteobacteria; order Pseudomonadales; family Pseudomonadaceae; genus Pseudomonas; species Pseudomonas sp. PME37.24/025. The sequence goes on along the minus strand of NZ_JBVHNK010000015.1, from coordinate 128,267 downwards.
AAGCCTGCGGCGTAGATCACGCCCAGCGCCAACATCACCAGCAACTGCCCGCGCACGAACGCCCCGAGCACTTCATGGCATTCTCCCGCCAGGGACATGACGCGCTCTTCACGATCACGCGGCAGCAGGCTGCGGATCTTGGCCATCATCAGGTCCCAGTCGCGCAGCAGATAAAAACTCACCACCGGAATCAGCACCAGGTTGGCCAGCCAGCCAATCAGCGCAAGACCTGAAGCTGTCGCCTGACTCAGCACCACGCCGACCACATCGGTGGTCTGGCCCATGTGCTCGCTGAACGCCGCCTTGAGCTTGTCGAACTTCCAGAAGCCGTCCGACAACCCGATCTTCGATTGCGCCCACGGCACGGCGGTGTGCTGCAACCAGTCGAGCATTTGCGGCGCCAGTTCATACAAACGAAACAGCTGCCTGGCGAGCATCGGCACCAACACCAACAGCAACGCGGTGACGATCAATGTGAACAACGCAAACACCGCCACCACGCCCCAGGTCCGTGACAGACCGTACTTTTCCAGCCGATCCACCAGCGGGTCGAACAGATAGGCCAGCAACAGCGCCACCAGGAACGGCGTCAGGATCGGGTGCAACAGGTAAACAAACGCGCAAAGCAGGACCACCCCACCGAGCCAGAACCAACGCCGTGTATCGGCCATGTACCACTCCTGCTTCTATATAAAGAAAAACTACCAGCGAAAACGTAACTGCGGCGTCGGGGCCGGGGCCGGTGCTGCGACCGGTGTCGAGCCAGCCGCCACGGGTTGAACAGGCGTCGCGGGGGCCGGCGTCTCACCGGCCGGAATTTCCTGCAACTTGGCCAAAGACAACTGCGCCCGCAGCTGATCGGGGCTGCCGTTGACCCGATAAAGCACGCGGTCGCCGTCGACACTCTGCAGACGTGCGCCAAAAGGCTCCAACAAACGCCCAAGCGCCGCATAACGCTCCAGACTCATTCCCTGCACTTCCAGCAATTGCTCGCTCGATGCGCCCGGCTTAGCGGCAAAACGCGGCGCCAGGCGTTGGCTGACTGCCAGCATCACCGCATCGGCCAGCGCGGCGGTATCGGCGCCCTGCGCGCTACCGGCTTCTTTCTGATCGCCCAACCACAAACGCCACTTGGCTTGCCATTGACCACCCTCTTCACGGGCATGCACCGCCAGCAAAGCGTCGGCATTGTAACGGTCGGATGCGCCCCGCAGCGGTGCCGGGTCTGCACTTTCCAGATTCGGCGCAGTGGCGACAATCTGCTCGTTCAGGTCCGCCAGCGGCAAACGCAGCGGCAGCCCACGATGTTGCGCCGCTCGAAGCAGTGGCGTGGCACTGGCTTGGCCATCGCCGACCAGGCTCGAACCTTCAGTGGAATCGTTCAACCACCAGCCGAGGATCGAAGGCCGATTGGCACCCCACACAGCCAACCCGGCACGCCGCAAGGCCTGTTCGGTGGTGGCCGGATCGAAATCGACTTTCAGCACCTCCGGTGGCCCGGCGTCATAGCCGAACTGACTGATGATCTGCTGAGGGTCTTTACGCACGGTCGCCAGGCCCGGGCTCTGCACCGCCTTGGGGTCGCCAGTCAGGCGCAACACCAACGTATCCAGCGCCCGCTGAGTCGCCTGATCACGCTCCTCCGGCGTCTGGCTGCTGACAGGCTCGCGCACTTGATAGAGGTTTTTGACTGTTTCGGCATGGCTGGTCAAGCTGACCACGGATAAACAGCCCACGAACAACAATTTAAGAAAACGCATGAAAGATTCCTGACGACAAGAGCGGCTGGAACAAACCGCATGAACATGAAGATGATTGAGCTAGGCTGTGACCACACACTCAAGCAAAACATTCACACGATCACATTAAGTTTTCGCACTGTCATAACGATAGACGGTTAGCGTCAATACCTTATACAGCCATGTGGGACGCCACCAATACGCGCAATATCGGTTTTTTTAACGCGATATGCCTCTACCCGTCGGCACGAGGATGGCCGCTGCCCCTCAAGCCTGATAAAATCGCGCGCCTTCGCAGACCGGCAACAGCCGGGCGCCCTGAAATTCGCGAATGGCAATTGCCCTTCGCCTGCTTCAGTGGCCCCACTGGACTCGGTCGTTACCCCTGAATCCCCCCTAAAGGCCTGGATCATGAGCAAGCAACCCTCCCTGAGCTACAAGGACGCCGGTGTAGACATCGACGCCGGTGAAGCATTGGTCGAACGCATCAAGAGCGTCGCCAAGCGCACTGCGCGCCCGGAAGTCATGGGCGGCCTGGGCGGTTTCGGCGCCCTCTGCGAAATCCCGGCCGGTTACAAACAACCGGTGCTGGTATCGGGCACTGACGGCGTCGGCACCAAGCTGCGCCTGGCGCTGAACCTGAACAAGCACGACAGCATCGGCATCGATCTGGTTGCCATGTGCGTGAACGACCTGGTGGTCTGCGGCGCCGAGCCGCTGTTCTTCCTCGACTACTACGCCACCGGCAAACTGAACGTCGAAACCGCGACCCAGGTCGTGACCGGCATCGGCGCTGGCTGTGAACTGTCCGGCTGCTCCCTGGTCGGCGGCGAAACCGCTGAAATGCCTGGCATGTACGAAGGCGAAGACTACGACCTGGCCGGCTTCTGCGTCGGCGTCGTGGAAAAGTCCGAAATCATCGACGGTTCCAAAGTCGCTGCCGGCGATGCTCTGCTCGCCCTGCCGTCCTCCGGCCCGCACTCCAACGGCTACTCGCTGATCCGCAAGATCATCGAAGTGTCCGGTGCAGACATCGAAAACATCCAGCTCGACGGCAAACCGCTGACCGACCTGCTGATGGCCCCGACCCGCATCTACGTGAAGCCGCTGCTCAAGCTGATCAAAGACACCGGCGCCGTCAAAGCCATGGCCCACATCACCGGTGGTGGCCTGCTGGACAACATCCCGCGCGTTCTGCCAAAAGGCGCACAAGCGGTGGTTGACGTTGCAAGCTGGACTCGCCCTGCCGTGTTCGACTGGCTGCAAGAGAAAGGCAACGTCGATGAAAACGAAATGCACCGCGTGCTGAACTGCGGCGTCGGCATGGTTATCTGCGTCGCTCAAGAGCACGTTGAAACCGCGCTGAACGTGTTGCGTGAAGCCGGCGAGCAGCCTTGGGTCATCGGTCAGATCGCCACCGCTGCCGAAGGCGCGGCCCAGGTTGAACTGAAGAACCTCAAGGCTCATTGATGTCCCAGACCTGTGATGTGGTGGTGCTGCTGTCCGGCACCGGCAGTAACTTGCAGGCCTTGATCGACAGCACGCGGACCGGCGACAGCCCGGCCCGCATCGCTGCGGTGATTTCCAACCGCGCCGACGCCTACGGCCTGCAACGCGCCAGGGACGCGGGTATCGATACCCGCACCCTGGATCACAAGGCTTTCGAAGGTCGCGAGGCCTTCGATGCCGCGCTGATCGAACTGATCGACGTCTTCAACCCAAAACTCGTGGTACTGGCCGGTTTCATGCGCATTCTCAGCGCCGACTTCGTGCGCCACTATCAGGGTCGCCTGCTCAATATCCATCCCTCGCTGCTGCCCAAATACAAAGGGTTACACACCCATCAGCGCGCGCTGGAGGCCGGCGACACTGAACACGGCTGTTCCGTGCACTTCGTCACCGAGGAACTCGATGGCGGACCACTGGTCGTACAGGCAGTAATACCGGTAGAGTTGCACGATTCGCCGCAGAGTCTGGCGCAGCGAGTCCATACCCAGGAACACCTGATCTACCCGATGGCCGTACACTGGTTTGCTGAAGGTCGTTTATCACTCGGTGAACAAGGTGCTTTACTGGACGGACAGTTACTCGCGGCCAGCGGCCACTTGATTCGAACCTAGGAGATTTTATGCGTCGCGCCCTGCTCTTCGCTTGCGCTCTGCTCGCCCTGCCGTTTGCGCAGGCCGCAGACCTTCAACCCTTCTCCGCCAGCTACACCGCCGACTGGAAGCAGTTGCCCATGAGCGGCACGGCCGAGCGCAGCCTGACCAAGCAAGCCAATGGCGCCTGGAAGCTCAGCTTCAAGGCGTCGATGATGATCGCCAGTCTGACCGAAGAAAGCACCCTGACGCTGGACAAGGACACGCTGCTGCCACAGTCCTACCACTTCGAACGCGGCGGTCTGGGCAAAGCCAAGAAAGCTGATCTGGACTTCGACTGGACCAACAAGATGGTCACCGGCACCGATCGCGGTGACGCCGTCAAGCTCCCGCTCAACCGCGGCATGGTCGACAAGTCCACCTATCAACTGGCGCTGCAGCATGACGTGGCCGCCGGCAAGAAAAGCATGAGCTATCAAGTCGTCGATGACGGCGAAGTCGATACCTATGACTTCCGCGTGCTGGGTTCGGAGAAAGTCGACACCAAGGCCGGCCAGATCGATGCGATCAAGGTCGAACGCGTGCGCGACCCGACACAAAGCAAGCGCATCACCGTGCTGTGGTTCGCCAAGGATTGGGATTACTTGCTGGTCCGTCTGCAACAGGTCGAAACCGACGGCAAGGAGTACAACATCATGCTCCTCGACGGCACGGTCAACGGCAAGACGGTCAAAGGCAGCTGATCCGCAACAAAATGAAAGCCCCGCAAACGCGGGGCTTTTTTTCGTCTGCCATTGGGTTGGGTGAGAGCGATCAGCGCACGGTAAAGCGTTGCTGAGCCAGCAGACGGTCGCCCTGGAACACCATGAAACGCCATTCGCCGGGAACGACTTCATGGCTTTCGGTGAACTAGAAGGCCATCAGGTCCTGCGGAGCACCGGGTACCAGTTTTTGAGTAACTTCCAGTTTGTCGTGACGCATGCCATCCGGAGTACGAATGCCCGGCGTGAAATACAGCAAAGTCAGCGGCTGGTCTTCAGCAACCTTGCCGGCCAACTGGTAACGCATACCGAATTTGGTGCCGAGTTTGGCAGGGACGATTTCGGTTTGCTGGATCTGTTCATTGCTGCGGCGTAAAACCCGCTCGCCCGATTGCAGTTCGGCTTTCGGGCCAGCGAACACGCCGTATTCCACTGGGCCTTCGATGCGGACTTCGGCACTGGCCAGACCACTGACGAACATCATTGTGGCCAGGGCGGCTAAACGGGTGAGGTGCATGGTGCGCTCCTTGATTGAGATGAGCGCGAGGGTATGACGCCGGGGTGACAGGACGATGACAACTCTGAGCTGTGACGAGGGGGCTTGCCCCCTCACCACAGGTGTTGTGGTCAAATCCCCGTCAAGAAAGCGGAACGCGAACGTGAAGGAATGCTCTATAACTTCAGGCTCTATTTTTGATCGAATGACTTTTTCCTAATGCCTGCGAGGTTTCCCATGACTGTTACCGTCAATACTGTCTCCGCCGAAGGTTTTCGTCACAGCGTCCAGATCGATGACCACGAACTCTTTGCCGATGTGTCGAAAGCCTCTGGCGGCGAAGGCACGGCGCCTGAACCACACGACTACTTCGACGCCGCCCTCGGTGCCTGCAAGGCACTGACGCTGAAAATGTATGCCAAGAAAAAGGACATCCCGCTGACGGGCGTCGAGGTTGAAGTCACGCGCGACAACAGTGAGGAACAGAAAGGCAAGTACGCCCTGCACGTCGAACTCACGCTCAAGGGTGTGCTCACCGACGCCCAGCGTGACGAACTGCACCGCGTGGCCGACCGCTGCCCGGTACACAAGCTGATGACCACTTCCGACATCAGCATCGAAACCCATCTGTCCGAAGGTGCCTTCAGCCAATAGCGGCAAGGGCTGCGCAAGCGGGTTATGCTCCCTGCGTCACCCGCTCAGCCTGGAATGCACCATGAACACTCCGCTCGTGATCCGCCCTCGCGCCGAAGATGTCGAAGGCCAGCCGATTCTTCGTCCGTTGCCGTCAGCCAAATGCCGCAACGTCGGGCCTTTCGTGTTTTTCGACCACATGCTCGAAACCCGTTACCCGGCGGGCAAAGGCATGAACATCCGTCAGCATCCGCACATCGGCCTGTCCACCCTCACCTACCTGTTCGAAGGGCAAATCCAGCACAAGGACAGCCTCGGTTCCGATCAGGTGGTGAATGCCGGCGATGTCAGCTGGATGACGGCAGGTAGCGCAATTGCCCACGTCGAACGCACGCCCGAACCATTGAAAGACAGCGGCTTTACGATGCACGGCTTACAGATCTGGCTGGCTTCGCCCAAGGATCGTGAACACGGCCCGGGGCATTACAGTCACCATCCGGCGGCCACGCTACCAGTCAGCGATAACCTTGGCGTGAAGATACGGATGATCGCCGGGTCAGGCTTTTGCCTCGAATCGCCGGTCCCAGTACTTTCTCCTACGCTGTACGCCGAATTGAACCTGCAAACGGCGACCACATTGCTGATTCCCACCGAGCATGACGAGCGGGCACTGTATGTGCTGAGCGGTGAGGCGCAACTGGATGGCGCGCCGCTGGAGCCGCATTCGCTGGTGGTATTGCCGGCCGGGGAAGAGATGACACTGTTCGCCGAGAGCGACTGTCATGCCGTGCTATTTGGCGGCGCACCGCTGGATGGGCCGCGACGGATAAACTGGAATTTCGTGGCCAGCGATCCGGCATTGATCGATGAAGCGCGTCGGCGCTGGGCAGCCGGGGATTGGCCGACGGTGCCGGGGGAAAGTGAGCGGATTGAATTGCCGAAACACCGAAGCCCGCCAACTCCCTTGTAGCTGATCGGCTGATCGTTCCCACACTCTGCGTGGGAACGATCAATAAAAAAACCCGCCGAAGCGGGTTTTTTTACAACGCGGTTAAACCGACAGTTCAACCAGCAGCTTGTTCAGACGGCGCACATAAGCGGCCGGGTCTTTCAAGCTGTCGCCGGCCGCCAGGGCCGCCTGATCGAACAGAATGTGCGACAGGTCGCCGAAGCGCTCGTCGCTCTGCTCGTTGTCGAGTTTCTCGATCAGCGGGTGAGCCGGGTTGAATTCGAAGATCGGCTTCGAATCCGGAACCTTCTGACCGCTGGCTTCCAGGATCTGACGCATTTGCAGGCCCAGGTCCTGCTCGCCGATGGCCAGAATCGCCGGGGAATCGGTCAGACGGTGAGAAACCCGCACCTCAGCAACGGAGTCACCCAAAGCGGTCTTGAGACGCTCAACCAGACCTTCTTTGGACTTGGCGACTTCTTCCGCGGCTTTCTTGTCTTCTTCCGAATCCAGGTTGCCGAGGTCCAGGTCACCGCGTGCCACGTCGACAAAGCTCTTGCCGTCGAAGTCGCTGAGGTAGCTCATCAGCCACTCGTCGATGCGGTCGGTCAGCAGCAGCACTTCGATGCCTTTTTTGCGGAAGACTTCCAGGTGCGGGCTGTTTTTGACTTGCGCGTAGGTTTCGCCAGTCAGGTAGTAGATCTTGTCCTGACCTTCCTTGGCGCGAGCCAGGTAGTCGGCCAGACCTACAACCTGCTCGCCGTCATCGCCCTGAGTGGACGCGAAACGCAGCAGGCCGGCAATTTTCTCTTTGTTGGCGAAGTCTTCTGCCGGGCCTTCTTTCATGACCTGACCGAAGTTCTTCCAGAAGCCTTTGTATTGCTCAGGCTCGTTCTTCGCCAGTTTTTCCAGCATGTCCAGAACGCGCTTGGTCAGCGCCGACTTCATGGAATCGATGATCGGGTCTTTCTGCAGGATTTCCCGCGACACGTTCAGCGACAGGTCGTTGGAGTCGACGACACCTTTGATGAAGCGCAGGTACAGCGGCAGGAACGACTCGGCCTGATCCATGACGAACACACGCTGCACGTACAACTTCAGGCCTTTCGGCGCTTCACGCTGGTACAGGTCGAACGGAGCACGGGCCGGTACATAAAGCAGCGAGGTGTACTCAAGCTTGCCTTCGACTTTGTTGTGGCTCCAGCTCAGCGGGTTTTCGAAATCGTGAGCGACGTGCTTGTAGAACTCCTGGTATTCCTCGTCCTTTACTTCAGTACGAGGGCGAGTCCACAGGGCGCTGGCGCGGTTGACGGTTTCCCATTCAATGGCAGGCTTGTCTTCGCCTTCAACGGCTGCCACTTCTTTCGGCAACTCGATCGGCAAAGCGATATGGTCGGAGTACTTCTTGATGATGTTGCGCAGACGCCAGCCATCGGCGAATTCGTCTTCAGCGGACTTCAGGTGCAGAACGATGCGGGTACCACGGTCGGCTTTCTCGACAGTGGAGATTTCGAATTCGCCTTCGCCCTTGGACGACCAGTGCACACCTTCGCTGGCAGCGAGGCCAGCACGGCGGCTGAATACATCAACTTTATCGGCGACGATGAAAGCCGAGTAAAAACCGACACCGAACTGACCGATCAGGTGTGAGTCTTTTTTCTGATCGCCAGACAGGTGTTTCATGAAATCGGCAGTGCCGGACTTGGCGATGGTGCCCAGATGGGTGACCGCGTCTTCACGGCTCATGCCGATGCCGTTGTCTTCGAGGGTGACGGTTTTAGCGTCTTTGTCGAAGCTCACACGGATTTTCAGTTCAGCGCCGCCTTCCAGTAATTCAGGCTTGGCGAGGGCTTCAAAGCGTAATTTATCGACAGCGTCAGAGGCGTTCGAGATCAATTCGCGAAGGAAAATTTCCTTGTTGGAATACAGCGAATGGATCATGAGGTGCAGCAGTTGCTTCACCTCGGTCTGGAAGCCCAGGGTTTCCTTTTGAGTTTCCACACTCATGGTCATCAAACTCCAATCAGATGGCAGTGGCCGCGACCTTGAGGTCGACGGCGGGTTGTCCTCAGAGTTGGGGGCTGAGATCAGGATTTCAAGGGCTCTTCGATTTTGAAATGAGCGCGGGCCGTGGCAATGGGCTCGGCTTCAGTGCTTTGCCAGGCGGTAATCGCCACGTTTGCCACCCGACGCCCCTGTCGGCACACCTGGCATCTGGCCCAGGTATCGCGAAACTGCCCCGCGCGCAGGTAGTCGAGGGAAAAGTCGATAATCTTCGGCACACCGGGCGAGCCGGTGAAGATAAGCAGGTGCAGTGCCGCCGAAAGTTCCATGAACCCGGCAATCACCCCGCCATGAATCGCCGGCAATAAAGGATTACCAATGTTGTCTTTGTTGGCCGGCAGACGAAACAGCAGTTCATCCCCTACCCGCGAACATTCGACGCCAATCAGTCTGGCGTAGGGAATCAGGTCCAGCAGCGAGGCGTAGCCCCCCTGCGCATGGGCCTGTTGAAGTTGTTCCTTGAACGTGTCGGTCATTTCGCACCTCCAGCAATGGCGCCGCCAAAACCTTTAGTGCCTTTAATGCCCTTGCCCATGCGCATGAAGGTGCCCACCACATGGGCGATGGGCTGTTCGGGGTCGTCCTGATAGGCAAAACCGCGCGCGAAGATCACGTCGGTGGTCACTCGGTAGCATTGGGCGAAGCCGTACACATCCTTGTGCGGCTCGGCGGCGTGCATGTAGTCGATGCGCAAGTCGAGCGTCGGACAGACTTCGAACTCGGGCAGCACGCAAAGGGTGGCCATACCGCAGGCGGTGTCCATCAGTGAGGTCAGCGCACCGCCATGAATCACCCCGGTTTGCGGGTTACCGACGATCTGCGGGCTGTACGGCAAAATCACCGTCAATCCTTCGCTGCTGGCGCTGTGAACACGCATGCCGAGTACCTGACAATGGCGCAATGCCGACAGGAATCGCGTCGCACGCTCAAAAACGGGATTTTCGGCCATTTGATAAAACTCTTCTTAGTGTCTGGTCAAAGTAGCGGGCTAGAAGGCAAAAGTTCCGCAGCAAAACAAACTTATATATCTGTATGAATTGAGGAACTTAACCCTATTCGCTGTGCTCGAAAGGCCAGTAGATATTTTCCATAAGGAGAAACACCCCATGCGTAAGACTTTAGCTATTGCCTTGATGTTGACCGCTTCCCTCGGTCTCGCTGCCTGCGATAAAAAATCCGAGGACAAAGCTCAAGATGCCACCAAACATGCCGAGCAAGCTCAGGAAAAAATGGGCGAAGCTCAGGATAAAGTGAACGAGGCTGCAAAAGAAAACGCCGAAGCTGCCAAAGCTCAGGCCGAATCGAACGCAGCAGCGGCAAAAGAAGCCGCTCCAGCCACAGCTCCGGCTCCAGCGCCAGAAGCACCTAAAAACTAAAAACGTTTTTAGTGTGATAAAAGAGAACCCGCCCAGTGCGGGTTTTCTTTTTATTGGCGATAAGTATTAGAGCAAAATTGATCTAAAAGTCGGACTAATCATCAGCAACAACGAACACACTAAACCCACAAACCACACCAGACTGCGCTGCCAGGCCAGATCCCCCCAATAGCACAGCAAGTAAATAATGCGCGTGATCACGAAGATGATCGCCAGCGTATCGATCAGCCATCCCGCCGTCTGCGTGGTATGCGCCATCAACACCCCTACCGCAAACAATATGAACGCCTCGAAACTGTTCTGATGGGCCGCTACCGCTCGGGCGCCGAAGCCGGTTAGTTGCGCCTGTTGCTGACGCGGCAGGTGATTGTCGTAACCGCCCTGCTCTTTCATGGCCTTGGCCACAGGCATACGAGCAACGTAAATCAACAATGCGCAGATAAACACACACCAGAACGGAACACTCATCAAGCAGCCTCCTTGTTTGCTTCAGGCAATGGCGCCTCTGTAGGTGTATAGACCATCACATCAAGAACGTCGGAGTGAAACTCGCGGCGATACAACACAAACACAACGCCGGCACTCATCAACATGAACAACCAGGGGCTGACGAACCACGCCAGCATGGTCATGCCGAAATAATAGGAACGCAGACCGAAGTTGAACTGGTTGGCCGCCATGGAGATGACACGGGCGGCTCGGGAAGCAAAGGCTTTACGCTCTTGCTCGGACACATGGCGCTCGCCAATCATCGGCGCCGAGCCCACGAGTATCGCCGCAAAGTTGTACTGACGCATGCACCAGCTGAACGTAAAGAACGCATAGACAAACACCAGCGCCAGGCACAACAACTTGATCTCCGACATCCCCTGGGAAGCCTGTTGCACCATCGGGATATCCGCCAGCAACGACACGGCTCTGTCAGAGGCACCCAATACCGTGAGAATACCGGCCAGGATAATCAACGTGCTGGAAGCGAAGAACGAGGCATTGCGCTCCAGGTTACCGATCACGCTGGCATCGGCAATGCGGTTGTCGCGCAACAGCATGCGGCGCATCCAGTCTTCGCGATACAGGTGCAGCACGCTGGCCAGGCACGCGGTGTCGCGGCCCTTCCACGTTGCGTAACGGGTGTAACCGCCCCAGCAGACGACAAACCAGAGCGCGGCGAGGATGTGGATCAGATTGGCGTGGATGAACGACATGCAATTCCCTGTGAGACATTGGCAGTAGTGCTTCAGTGCTTCGACGTTAGCGCAAGGAAAAAGACACCGCATCCCGCCCATAAAAAAATGCCCCGTATCGATTGATACGGGGCATTTCCATTTGCAGTTCAAGACCCGTTTGTGGCGGGCCATGAAACTGCTTAAGCCAGCGCTTCTTCGCGCTTGCCCAGCAGACGATCGCAGACCACGGCAACCACCAGGGTCATGACCGCTGGCACCAGCCACGCCAGACCTTGCTCGCTCAGCGGCAGGTGAGCCAGTTGAGTCGGCATCCAGCCGGCCAGACCGGCCCCCTTGAGGGCGTCGATCAGGCCGAAGATGAACGACACCAGCATCACCGGACCGACAATGCGGCCCTGCTCATGCCAGAAGTCCTTGCAGAAGCTCAGGGCTACCAAGGCGATGCACGGCGGGTAGATGGCGGTCAGCACCGGGATCGAGAAAGCAATCAGCTTGGTGAGGCCCAGGTTGGACACCAACAAGGAGAACGCAGCCAGAATGATCACCAGCGTCTTGTAGGACAGTGGCAGTACACGGCTGAAGTATTCGGCACAGGCACACGTCAGACCGACCGCTGTCACCAGGCAGGCCAGGGAGATCAGCACCGCAAGGAAACCGCTGCCCAACGAACCAAACGTGTGCTGAACGTACGCGTGCAATACCGCCGCGCCGTTGGCAGCACCGGCGGCCACTTCATGGCTGCCCGAACCGAGACGGAACAGACTGACGTAAACCAGCGCCAGGCCCACGCCGGCAATCAGACCGGCGATGATCGCGTAACGGGTGATCAACGCTGGCGATTCCACGCCGCGGGAGCGGATCGCATTGACGATGACAATGCCGAATACCAACGCGCCCAGGGTATCCATGGTCAGGTAACCATTGATAAATCCTTGGGAGAACGGTGCCGCGACATATTCAGGAGTGGCCACACCGATATCACCGGCCGGCAACGCGAACGCGGCAATGCCGAGAACGGCCAGAGCGATAATCTTCAGCGGTGCAAGGAAACGTCCTACGGTGTCCAGTAGACGGCCCGGATAGAGCGAGATGAAAAACACCAGCAGGAAGTACACCGAGCTATAGAGAAACAGCGCCAGCGGGCTCTCGCCGGTCAGCGGCGCCAGGCCCACTTCAAACGACACGGTCGCAGTGCGCGGCGTCGCGAACAACGGGCCGACAGCGAGGTAGCACGCGGCTGCCAGCAGGCCACCGGCGACTTTACCGATCGGGCTGCTCAAGGCATCCATTGCACCACCGACCTTGGCCAGGGCAACAACGGTGATCACCGGCAGACCGACCGCGGTGATCAGAAAACCCAGCGCCGCCATCCAGACATTAGGCCCGGACTGCAAACCGACGATAGGCGGGAAGATGATGTTGCCAGCCCCGACGAACAGGGCAAACGTCATAAAACCCAGTGCCAGGATGTCCTGGCCTTTCAACACTTTCATTAAGGAAATACCACACTACTGAATCGGAATTTAGAGAGGGATTTCCCTTATGGGTGAGGGAAATGCTGTCGGCCCGTATAGGACTGACCCGTTTAGCGCGTCGCAGCCTTGTGGGCCGCGGACGCAAAAATGGCTGCTAGCCTAACGAATTTGCACGACAAACGCACTGTTAGGGTGCGATCTATCCGATACGCGACATTTCCATGTCGCGTTTACATATCTAAATTTCCTACCTCCGCACAGATCATTCCCACGCTCTGCGTGGGAATGCATCCCGTGACGCTCTGCGTCATATCCAAAGGCGGAACGCGGAGCGTCCCCGGCGGCATTCCCACGCAGAGCGTGGGAACGATCACCAGAAACGACAAAGGCCACCCGAAGGTGGCCTTTGTTTGGTGAAGCGTCAGCTAAGCGCGAGGCTTACTTGATCGCCCAACCGGTCAGCTCGGACAAAGCCTTGCCGATGTCTGCCAGCGAACGCACGGTTTTAACGCCTGCGTCTTCCAGGGCAGCAAACTTCTCGTCTGCAGTGCCTTTGCCGCCAGAGATGATTGCGCCAGCATGGCCCATGCGCTTGCCCGCAGGGGCAGTCACACCAGCGATGTAGGAAACAACCGGCTTGGTCACGTTTGCCTTGATGTAGGCAGCCGCTTCTTCTTCAGCCGAACCGCCGATCTCACCGATCATTACGATCGCTTCGGTCTTCGGGTCTTCCTGGAACAGCTTCAGGATGTCGATGAAGTTCGAACCCGGGATCGGGTCACCACCGATGCCGACGCAAGTCGACTGACCGAAACCGGCGTCAGTAGTCTGCTTCACAGCTTCGTAGGTCAGGGTGCCGGAACGGGAAACGATACCGACCTTGCCTGGCAAGTGAATGTGACCTGGCATGATGCCGATCTTGCATTCGCCTGGAGTGATCACGCCTGGGCAGTTAGGACCGATCAGGACTACGCCCAGCTCGTCGCACTTGACCTTGGCATCCAGCATGTCCAGGGTAGGAATGCCTTCAGTGATGCAAACGATCAGCTTGATGCCGCCGAATGCTGCTTCCAGGATGGAGTCTTTGCAGAAAGGAGCTGGAACGTAGATCACGCTGGCGGTGGCGCCAGTGGCAGCTACAGCGTCTTTCACGGTGTTGAACACTGGCAGACCCAGGTGCTCGGTGCCGCCTTTGCCTGGAGTTACACCACCAACCATCTTGGTGCCGTACTCGATGGCTTGCTGGGTGTGGAAACTACCTTGCGAACCGGTAATACCCTGGCAGATAACTTTGGTGTCTTTATTGATCAGGACGCTCATTATTTGCCCTCCGCAGCTTTAACAACTTGTTGAGCAGCGTCGGTCAGGCTGGTAGCAGCGATGATGTTCAAACCGCTTTCTGCCAGTACTTTAGCGCCCAGCTCAGCATTGTTGCCTTCAAGGCGAACAACAACCGGGATTTTCACGCCGACTTCTTTCACAGCGCCGATGATGCCTTCGGCAATCATGTCGCAACGAACGATGCCGCCGAAGATGTTGACCAATACTGCAGCGACGTTAGTGTCGGACAGGATGATCTTGAACGCTTCGGTAACGCGTTCTTTGGTAGCACCGCCGCCCACGTCGAGGAAGTTGGCTGGTTTGCCGCCATGCAGGTTGACGATGTCCATGGTACCCATGGCCAGGCCAGCACCGTTGACCATGCAACCGATGTTGCCTTCCAGTGCTACGTAGTTCAGTTCGAACTTGGCAGCGTGCGCTTCGCGCGGATCGTCTTGCGACGGATCGTGGAAAGTCTTCAGCTTAGGCTGACGGTACATGGCGTTGGCGTCGATGTTGATCTTGGCATCGAGGCAATGCAGATCGCCGTCAGCCTTGATCACCAGCGGGTTCACTTCCAGCAGAGCCAGGTCGTGATCCTTGAACAGCTTGGCCAGACCTACGAAGATCTTGGCGAACTGAGCAACTTGCTTGCCTTCCAGACCCAGCTGGAATGCCAGCTCGCGACCCTGGAATGGCTGAGCGCCAACCAGTGGATCGATAGTGGCCTTGAGGATTTTCTCAGGGGTGTCGTGAGCGATTTTCTCGATGTCCACGCCACCTTCGGTGGAAGCCATGAACACGATGCGACGGCTCGAACGGTCAACGACAGCGCCCAGGTACAGCTCTTTAGCGATATCAGTGCACGATTCAACCAGGATCTTGGTGACTGGCTGACCATTGGCATCAGTCTGGTAAGTCACCAGACGCTTGCCCAACCACTGTTGAGCGAATGCTTTGGCGTCTTCTTTGCTGCGAACCAGCTTTACGCCGCCCGCTTTACCGCGACCACCAGCGTGGACCTGGGCTTTGACAACCCACTCGGTGCCGCCGATTTTGTCGCAAGCTTCTGCTGCTGCTTCCGGGGTGTCTACTGCGTAGCCGGTGGAAACTGGCAGGCCGTACTCAGCGAACAGCTGCTTACCCTGATACTCGTGAAGATTCATGCTTATTACCGTCTTCGTTAGGTACTGCGCATTCGGTGCTGCACTTATTGAAGTGCCGCACCACCTGTGACTGCTGCTTGCGTAGCTGAGCTACGCAAGACTGCGTCCAGCGGACATTCCGCGGTGAGTCTTGCATGCAAGGCTCACGACGGGCCGTACCGCCGTGGTTTCTTATTGTCTTAACGCTTCTTGCGGTTGGCGATGTGGATGGCGCCGCCATTCACAGCCAAAGCTGCTTCGTGCAAGGCTTCAGACAGGGTCGGATGGGAGAAAACCATCATGCCCAGGTCTTCAGCGCTGGTGCCGAATTCCATACCGATCGCGCCTTGCTGAACCAGTTCTGCTGCGCTCGGGCCAATCACGTGGACGCCCAATACGCGGTCAGTCTTGGCATCGGCAATGACTTTCACGAAACCGCCGGTGTCGTTGGCTGCCATGGCACGGCCACTGGCTGCGAACGGGAAGGTGCCAACGTTAACTTCAACGCCTTCAGCCTTCAAGGTCTGCTCGGTTTTGCCGACCCACGCGATTTCCGGGTGAGTATAAATAACTGACGGGATCAAGTCATAGTTCATCTGGGCTTTGTGGCCCTTGATGCGCTCAACGACCATGATGCCCTCTTCCGAGGCTTTGTGTGCCAGCATCATGCCGCGAACCACGTCACCAATGGCGTAAACGCCCGGTACGGTGGTAGCGCAGTGATCGTCAACGTGCACGAAACCGCGCTCGTCGAGGGTCACGCCGCAATCAGCAGCCAGCAGATCAGTGGTCACCGGACGGCGACCAACGGCTACGATCAGCTTGTCAAAAGTGATGTTCTGTTCGCCGTTGGCATCGGTGTAGTTCACAACGACTTCGTCGCCGTTCACTTTGGAACCGGTAACGCGAGCACCCAGCTTGATGTCCAGACCTTGTTTGGTCAGGGTTTTCAGCGCTTCCTTGGAAACGGCAGCGTCAGCGGCCATCAGGAAGGTGTCCAGCGCTTCAAGAACGGTCACTTCTGCGCCCAGACGGGACCAGACCGAACCCAGTTCCAGACCAATGACGCCAGCGCCAATCACGCCCAGACGTTTTGGAACCGATTGGAATTCCAGCGCGCCAGTCGAATCGACGATCACATTCTGGTCGACCGGAGCCGGTGGAATGTCGATCGGACGCGAACCTGGAGCCAGAATCACGTTCTCGGCTTCAATGATTTCTACCGAACCGTCAGGCTTGGTGACTTCGACTTTCTTGCCGGCCAGCAGTTTGCCGTGGCCCTGGATCGAGGTCACACCGTTAGCCTTGAACAGGGTCGCAACACCCGAGGTCAGGCCTTTGACGATGTTGGCTTTACGGCCGACCATTGCTGGCACGTCCATGGTCACGCCAGCGTGGTTGATACCGTGGATCGCGAAGCCGTCTTGGGCTTCGTGGAACTTCCAGGAGCTGTCCAGCAGCGCCTTGGATGGAATGCAGCCGACGTTCAGGCAAGTACCGCCGAGGGCCAGTTTGCCTTCCTTGTCGGTGTATTTCTCGATGCAGGCAGTGGAGAGGCCCAGTTGCGCTGCTTTAATGGCAGCCACGTAGCCGCCAGGGCCCGCGCCAATCACTACCACGTCGAATTTCTGAGTCATGTGTCATTCCTTCTCGAATCAAACCGGACAGTCCCTTTTGGGGACCGTCGTGGGACGAAGCTGGTCATTACAGAAGAGCCGTCCATCGCTGAGCGGCCCGTGCAACGAAATCAGATATCCAGCAGCAAACGAGCCGGGTCTTCCAGCAGGTTCTTGATGGTAACCAGGAAGGTCACAGCTTCTTTGCCGTCGATCAAACGGTGATCGTAGGACAGAGCGAGGTACATCATCGGACGGATAACGACTTGACCGTTGATCGCCATAGGACGCTGCAGAATGTTGTGCATGCCCAGGATGGCCGCTTGTGGCGGGTTGACGATCGGGGTCGACATCATCGAACCGAAAGTACCACCGTTGGTGATGGTGAACGTACCACCGGTCATTTCGTCCATCGACAGCTTGCCGTCACGAGCCTTCTTGCCGAAGGTGGCGATGCCGCCTTCGATTTCAGCCAGGCTCATCAGTTCGGCGTTACGCAGAACCGGTACAACCAGGCCGCGGTCGCTGGAAACAGCAACACCGACGTCAGCGTAGCCGTGGTAAACGATGTCAGCACCGTCGATCGACGCGTTGACAGCCGGGAAGCGTTTCAGCGCTTCGGTGGCAGCCTTGACGAAGAACGACATGAAGCCCAGGCGCACGCCGTTGTGGGACTTCTCGAACAGGTCTTTGTACTTCGAACGCAGGGCCATGACTTCGGTCATGTCGACTTCGTTGAAAGTGGTCAGCATTGCCATGTTCGATTGAGCTTCAACCAGACGCTTGGCAACGGTGGCCCGCACGCGGGTCATCGGTACGCGCTTCTCGATGCGATCGCCGGCAGCGAACACTGGAGCAGCAGCGGCAGGCGCAGCAGCCTTGGCAGGCGCGGCAGCCGGAGCGGCTTTCTTGGCAGCTACAGCGGCAACAACGTCTTCCTTGGTCACACGACCGCCTTTGCCAGTGCCGGCAACGGAAGCGATGTTGATACCGTTTTCTTCAGCCAGCTTGCGAGCAGCCGGTGCAGCAACAGGATCATCTTCGCCCGCTTCGGCAGGAGCAGCGGCAGCGGCAGCAGGTGCAGCAGCGGCGGCTGGAGCGGCAGCACTGCCCTCACCGATGGAGCCCAGAACTTCGTCGGACAGAACGGTGTCGCCTTCGTTCTTGACGATAGCGCCCAGCACGCCATCAGCGGTGGCCAACACTTCCAGTACGACTTTGTCAGTTTCGATGTCGACGATCAGTTCGTCACGCTTGACGGCGTCGCCCGGTTTTTTGTGCCAGGTGGCAACGGTGCCATCGGCAACCGATTCCGGGAAAGTGGGGGCTTTGATTTCGATAGCCATTATCTGTGGGTCCTTAAATTCGGTTTCAGGTGCGCGAAGGCGTTAAACAGTAAAGGCGTCTTGCAGCAATTGTTCCTGCTGCTCAGCGTGCATCGATGCATAACCACAAGCAGGTGCAGCAGAAGCATCACGGCCCGCGTACTCAAGTACGAGAGACTTGTCGTGATTGCCAACGATGCGGCGCATGTGGTGTTGGCTGCAGTACCAGGCACCCTGGTTCATCGGCTCTTCCTGACACCAAACGATATGTTTGAGGTTGGTGTACGGAGCCAGGACTTCGTTCAAGTCGTCCTCAGGGAATGGGTACAGCTGCTCGATACGCACGATGGCGATGTCATCACGACCTTCGGCACGGCGTTTTTCCAGCAGGTCGTAGTAGACCTTGCCGCTACACAGAACAACGCGCTCGACCTTTTTCGGGTCCAGGGCATCGATTTCCGGGATAACGGTCTGGAACGAACCTTCGGCCAGATCTTCCAGGGTCGAGATGGCCAGTTTGTGACGCAGCAGCGACTTCGGAGTCAGAACGATCAACGGCTTGCGCAGCGGGCGAATCACCTGACGACGCAGCAAGTGGTAGATCTGAGCCGGCGTAGTCGGCACGGCAACCTGAATATTGTGCTCGGCGCACAGCTGCAGGTAACGCTCCAGACGAGCCGAAGAGTGCTCCGGACCCTGACCTTCATAACCGTGCGGCAGCAGCATGGTCAGACCGCAGAGACGGCCCCACTTGTGCTCGCCACTGGTGATGAACTGGTCGATAACCACTTGGGCACCGTTGGCGAAGTCGCCGAACTGGGCTTCCCAGATCACCAGCGCCTCAGGCGTGGTGGTCGAGTAACCGTATTCGAACGCCAGCACGGCTTCTTCGGACAGGAACGAATCGTACAGATCGAAACGTGGCTGGCCCTTGTACAGGTTTTGCAGCGGGATGTAGGTACCCGCGTCTTTCTGGTTGTGCAAGACAGCGTGACGGTGCGAGAACGTACCGCGACCGATGTCCTGACCCGTCATGCGAATCGGGTGACCTTCGAACGCCAGGGTCGCGTACGCCATGGTTTCGGCGTAACCCCAGTTGATCGGCAGGCCGCCGGCTTGCATTTTCTGACGGTCTTCGTAGATTTTCGAGACCTGGCGCTGAACCACGAAGCCTTCCGGAATTTCCAGCAGCTTGGCGGACAGTTCCTGCAAGGTTTTCAGATCGAAACGAGTATCGTGACGCGCGGTCCAGGCGTGGCCCAGATACGGACGCCAGTCCACGAACAACTCTTTGTTCGGCTCTTTGACCAGGCTTTTTACAACATGCAAACCGTTGTCCAGCGCATTGCGGTATTCGTCGACTTTCGCCTGAACACGCTCTGCATCCAGCACACCGCCCTGGGTCAGACGATCGGCATACAGCTCACGGGTGGTGCGCTGTTTGGTGATCTGCTGATACATGATTGGCTGGGTGCCGCTAGGCTCGTCGGCCTCGTTGTGGCCGCGACGACGGTAGCAGACCAGGTCGATCACCACGTCACGCTTGAACTGCATGCGGTAGTCGATGGCCAGCTGGGTCACGAACAACACGGCTTCCGGATCATCACCATTCACATGGAGGATCGGCGCCTGGATCATCTTCGCAACATCGGTCGCGTACTCGGTGGAGCGCGAGTCCAGCGGGTTGCTGATGGTGAAACCGACCTGGTTGTTGATCACGATGTGCACGGTACCGCCGGTCTTGAAACCGCGGGTCTGCGACATCTGGAAGGTTTCCATCACCACACCTTGACCGGCGAATGCCGCGTCACCGTGGATGGAGATCGGCAGAACCTTCTCGCCGGTAGGGTCGTTACGACGATCCTGACGGGCGCGAACCGAACCCTCGACCACCGGGGAAACGATTTCCAGGTGGGAAGGGTTGAACGCCATGGCCAGGTGAACTTCACCGCCGGTGGTCATCACGTTGGACGAGAAGCCCTGGTGATATTTAACGTCACCGGATCCCAGCTCGACCTTCTTCTTGCCTTCGAACTCGTCGAACAGCTCGCGCGGGTTCTTGCCGAAGGTGTTGACCAGCACGTTGAGACGACCACGGTGGGCCATGCCGATCACGATTTCCTTGGTGCCGTAGGAACCGGAACGCTGGATCAGCTCGTCGAGCATCGGAATCAGGCTCTCGCCGCCTTCCAGACCGAAACGCTTGGTACCCGGGTATTTGGTCCCGAGGTATTTTTCCAGGCCTTCGCCGGCGGTGACGCGCTCAAGCAGGTGGCTCTTGATGTCGGCAGAGTACGTCGGACGGCCGCGCACGCTCTCCAGACGCTGCTGGAACCACTGGCGCTGCTCGGAATCGGTGATGTGCGTAAATTCAGCGCCGATGGTGCGGCAATATGTCTGCTGCAACGCTTCGTGAATTTCGCGTAGGCTCGCCTCCTCTTTGCCGATGAACAGGTCGCCGGCACGGAAGGTCGTATCAAGATCGGCATTGGTCAAGCCGTAATGATTGATTGACAGGTCTGCAGGTGCAGGACGCTGCCACAGCCCCAGCGGGTCAAGCTGGGCTGCCTGGTGGCCACGCATACGGTAGGCCTGGATCAATCGCAGCACTTCAACTTGCTTCTTCTCGTGCTCACTGCTCACGCTTCCGGCGGAAACCGGTTGGGCGCGGCGCTGGTTCTTTGCCAGCAAGACGAAATGATCGCGAATTGTGGAGTGCGAAACATCGGTGGCAGTGTTGCCATCAGCAGGCAACTTCTGGAAGTAGGTGCGCCACTCTTCTGGCACAGCGTTAGGGTCGTGCAGGTAGAGCTCGTAGAGCTCTTCCACATAGGCAGCGTTACTACCGGATAGGTAGGCGCTGTTCCACATGCGCTGCATCACGCTTTCTTGCATGCTTGGTCACCCTCGGTTAGGGGAACACCACCGGCGTCGACACAGAGAAAACTTGCAGAAGTCCGAATGCAGCGACTAAAACAAGCCACTTAGGATCACGCTGATAGTCCGGGTACCAGCCCGGATGCCCCTGCTTGTCTCATTTCTTCAAAATAAGAGCCGCAGCCTTATAAGCTGTTGCTCAGGTTAAAACTACGGCGCCGGTTGAAGCCTGCGCCGTAGCATCTACGGGTATTGCGGTCCTACGGGTACAGCAGCTGAATCACACGCCGCTTTGCAGCAGCATGTTACGAATGTGACCGATGGCCTTAGTCGGGTTCAGGCCTTTCGGACAAACGTTGACGCAGTTCATGATGCCCCGGCAGCGGAATACGCTGAACGGGTCATCCAGCGAAGCCAGACGCTCGGATGTCTTGTTGTCGCGGCTGTCTGCCAGGAAGCGATAGGCTTGCAGCAGAGCAGCCGGACCCAGGAACTTGTCCGGGTTCCACCAGAAGGACGGGCACGAAGTCGAGCAGCAAGCGCACAGGATGCACTCGTACAGACCGTCGAGCTTTTCACGCTCTTCAGGGGACTGCAGACGCTCGATGGCCGGAGCCGGCGTATCGTTCTGCAGGTATGGCTTAACCTTTTCGTATTGCTTGTAGAAGATGCTCATATCGACGACCAGGTCACGGATAACCGGCAAACCTGGCAACGGACGAACGATCAGCTTGTTACGTTTTACGACGGCAGACAGCGGCGTGATGCATGCCAGACCGTTTTTGCCGTTGATGTTCATGCCGTCGGAACCGCAAACACCTTCACGGCAAGAGCGACGATAGGAGAAACCTTCGTCCTGCTCTTTGATCAGCGCCAGCACATCAAGCACCATCAGGTCTTTACCACCGGTATCAACCTGGAATTCCTGCATGAACGGCGCAGCGTCCTGATCAGGGTTGTAACGATAAACACTGACTTGCAACATGGAGGCCACCCTTAATAAGTCCGAATCTTAGGTTCAAAAGTCGGAACAGTCTTCGGCGAGAAGTTCACAGCACGCTTGGTAACGCGCTTGTCACCCGGGAAGTACAGGGTGTGGCACAGCCAGTTTTCGTCGTCACGGTCTTCGAAGTCTTCACGGGCGTGAGCACCGCGGGACTCTTTGCGAACCTCTGCAGCGATGGCAGTGGCTTCGGCCACTTCCAGCAGGTTCTGCAGTTCCAGCGCTTCGATACGCGCAGTGTTGAACGCCTGGCTCTTGTCGTTGATCTTGACGTTGGCGATACGGCCACGCAGATCAGCCAGTTGAGCAATACCCTTCTGCATGTATTCGCCGGTACGGAATACACCGAAGTAGTTCTGCATGCAGTTTTGCAGCTCGCGACGCAGGGTTGCCACGTCTTCACCTTCGGTACGCTCGTTCAGAGCGGACAGGCGCGCCAGGGCAGCATTGATGTCGGCGTCGGTGGCGTCGTCGTATTCGATACCGTCGGTCAGCGCTTTTTCCAGGTGCAGACCGGCAGCGCGGCCGAATACCACCAAGTCGAGCAGCGAGTTGCCGCCCAGACGGTTGGCGCCGTGAACCGATACGCACGCCACTTCACCCACTGCGAACAGGCCAGGGATGATTTCGTCGACGCCTTCGTCGTTCTGGGTGATTGCCTGACCGTGAATGTTGGTCGGAACGCCGCCCATCATATAGTGGCAGGTCGGAACAACCGGAACCGGAGCAACAACCGGGTCAACGTGTGCGAAAGTCTTGGACAGTTCGCAGATGCCTGGCAGACGGCTGTGCAGCACTTCCTCGCCCAAATGGTCGAGTTTGAGCATTACGTGGTCGCCATTCGGACCGCAACCGTTACCGGCAATGATTTCTTTAACCATCGAACGGGCAACAACGTCACGACCGGCAAGGTCTTTGGCGTTCGGAGCATAACGCTCCATGAAACGCTCGCCGTGCTTGTTGATCAGGTAACCACCTTCACCACGGCAACCTTCGGTGACCAGTACACCGGCGCCGGCGATGCCGGTCGGGTGGAACTGCCACATTTCGATGTCTTGTACCGGTACGCCGGCACGCAGCGCCATACCAACGCCGTCACCGGTGTTGATCAGGGCGTTGGTGGTCGACGCGTAGATACGACCTGCACCGCCGGTGGCCAGTACGGTGGCCTTGGCACGGATGTAGGTGGTTTCACCGGTTTCGATGCAGATGGCAATCACGCCGACGAATGCGCCTTCCTGGTTTTTCACCAGATCAACAGCGTAGTACTCGTTCAGGAACGTGGTGCCAGCTTTCAGGTTGCCCTGATAAAGGGTGTGCAGCAACGCGTGACCGGTACGGTCGGAAGCGGCGCAGGTACGGGCGGCCTGGCCACCTTTACCGTAATCCTTCGACTGACCGCCGAATGGACGCTGGTAGATACGACCCTGTTCGGTACGCGAGAACGGCATACCCATGTGGTCCAGCTCGTATACGGCGGCAGGGCCTTCCTGACACATGTATTCGATAGCGTCCTGGTCACCGATGTAGTCGGAACCCTTGACGGTATCGTACATGTGCCAGCGCCAGTCATCGTTCGGATCGGCAGACGCAATGGCGCAAGTGATGCCGCCCTGGGCCGACACGGTGTGCGAACGAGTCGGGAAAACCTTGGTGATCACGGCAGTCTTGTGACCGCCCTGTGCCAGTTGCAGCGCTGCGCGCATGCCGGCACCGCCACCACCAATAATGATGGCGTCGAAAGAAATCGTTGGAATGTTAGCCATGAATCAGATACCCCAGAGAATCTGCACACCCCAGACGAAGTAAGCGAACATCGCAACGCCGCATACTGCCTGGAAAAGGAAACGTACTGCAGTCGCGGACTTGCCCAGCGCCATCGGCGTCAGGTAGTCAGTCGCGATGGTCCACATGCCGACCCAGGCGTGAGCGCCCAGGGCTACAAGGGCCAGCAGACTGAAGATACGCATCCCGTTGTGGGCGAACAGGGCATGCCATTGGTCGTAGCCAATGCCTGGATTCGCAACGAGGTATCCGATCAGGAAGATGAAATAAGCCGCGAGAACGACCGCAGACACACGCTGTGCCATCCAGTCATAGAGGCCCGAACGCGATAGGTTCGTAACGCTGGTTACCATATCCAAACTCCCGCCAGAACGATCAACACCGCAGATACGGCGATAATGATTTGCGAGCCCAGCTTGCCGCCTTCCAGCGTCTCACCGATGCCCATATCCATAATCAAGTGGCGCACACCGGCTACCAGGTGATACAGAAGAGCGGACAGGAGGCCCCATGCTACGAACTTGGCCAGCGGACTGGTCAAGCATGCCTTCACCTCGGCAAAACCTTCCTCGGAACCCAGAGACTTGCCCAATGCATAAAGCATGAAGCCAAGGCCCAGGAAGAGGATGATGCCGGAAACACGGTGAAGAAACGACGTAACGCCGGTGATGGGGAGTTTGATGGTCCTTAGGTCTAGGTTTACAGGTCGTTGGCTTTTCACGGCTTTTTTCACACTGAAGAGCCCCTAACAATCAGGGCAAAGTTGTTGGGGAGTGCACTGGTCAGGTAACCACCACCCAGGGATGCGACCCCCAATAAAGCAGGCCCAAAAGCCCCTGGCGGTCGGTGGCCGAGTATAGACAGTTAGGCTACTAATGACAACGCGTTCACCTTCCCCTAATAGCTGATTGCACAAGTCAGATAAAAGGCGTAAATGGCAGTCAATTTCGAGGAAAAAGTCCGGTTAAAGCCTTCTGGAGCAAGACTTTAGGCAAATTGACATTCGAATTTATCTCACTATAGTGGTGCGGGCCCTGCGTGGGGGGTCTGTCTGATGATTTCAAGCATAAATAGGAGGCCACATGGCTGACAAAAAAGCGCAGTTGATCATCGAGGGCGCAGCCCCCGTCGAGCTGCCCATTTTAACCGGCACCGTTGGTCCCGATGTTATCGACGTTCGGGGCCTGACGGCCACGGGCCGCTTCACCTTTGACCCTGGTTTCATGTCGACTGCCTCGTGCGAGTCGAAGATCACCTATATCGACGGCGACAACGGCATTCTGCTGCACCGCGGCTACCCGATCGAACAGTTGGCTGAAAAGTCGGACTATCTGGAAACCTGCTATCTGCTGCTCAACGGCGAATTGCCGACCGCAGAACAGAAGGCCCAGTTCGTAGGCACCGTGAAGAACCACACCATGGTTCACGAGCAATTGAAGACCTTCTTCAACGGCTTCCGTCGCGACGCCCACCCGATGGCCGTCATGTGCGGCGTAGTGGGCGCCCTCTCGGCCTTCTACCACGACTCCCTCGACATCAATAACCCGCAGCATCGCGAAATCTCCGCGATCCGTCTGGTTGCCAAGATGCCGACCCTGGCCGCAATGGTTTACAAGTACTCCATGGGCCAACCCATGATGTACCCGCGCAACGATCTGTCGTATGCGGAAAACTTCCTGCACATGATGTTCAACACACCGTGCGAGATCAAACCGATCAGCCCGGTACTCGCCAAGGCCATGGACCGGATCTTCATCCTCCATGCCGACCACGAGCAAAACGCATCGACTTCTACCGTACGTCTGGCCGGTTCGTCGGGTGCCAACCCGTTCGCCTGTATCGCCGCCGGTATCGCTGCACTGTGGGGCCCTGCCCACGGCGGTGCGAACGAAGCCGTTCTGACCATGCTTGACGAGATTGGCGATGTTTCGAACATCGACAAGTACATCGCCAAGGCCAAGGACAAGAACGATCCGTTCAAATTGATGGGCTTCGGTCACCGGGTTTACAAAAACCGCGACCCACGCGCCACCGTCATGAAGCAAACCTGCGACGAAGTACTGAAAGAGCTGGGCATCACCAACGATCCGCAACTCGAACTGGCCATGCGCCTGGAAGAGATCGCCCTGACCGATCCGTACTTCATCGAACGTTCGCTGTACCCGAACGTCGACTTCTACTCGGGGATCATCCTCAAGGCGATCGGCATTCCGACCAGCATGTTCACCGTGATCTTCGCTCTGGCGCGGACTGTCGGCTGGATCTCCCACTGGAAAGAAATGCTCTCCAGCCCGTACAAGATCGGCCGCCCGCGCCAGTTGTACACCGGCTACGAGTCGCGTGATATCACCAGGCTGGAAGACCGCGAATAAGACCTGTCTTGCGATAATGTCTTGAGCTGTACCGGGAACGGCCTCTATTTAGATAGGGGCCGTTTTTGTTTGTGCCTGACGTTGAATTACTCGGCGGCCTGAGGGCCGACC
The DNA here is from genome assembly GCF_055556615.1 of Pseudomonas sp. PME37.24/025. Lineage (NCBI taxonomy): Bacteria > Pseudomonadati > Pseudomonadota > Gammaproteobacteria > Pseudomonadales > Pseudomonadaceae > Pseudomonas > Pseudomonas sp. PME37.24/025. The sequence continues at coordinate 101,934 of NZ_JBVHNK010000015.1, read as the reverse complement.
GGGTTCTATGGTTGTGTACATATCCGTTTCTTCGGTTGCGCCGGCTGGCGGTTCCGCTCTTACAGCGGGTCACTTTCGAAAAGCGCGAAAGTAACCAAAGCGCTTTTTGCCCCTGTCGTTCGGTGCCTCGCTAAGGCTCGGCATGCCCTCGCTCCAGTCCTGCTCCGTGGGCCCGCCGCCATCGGCCATCCATGGCCGGGGGCGGCTAACCCGGCATCCATGCCGGGTTGCCCACTGCGCAGGACCTCCACTCGGCCTCTCGAGGGGGCGGTGCATCAAGATCAAAAGCTGCAGGCGAGCTAACGCTCGGCCTGTTGAGTGGTGAAAGGCAAGGCGGATGTGCTCTGATTTTGGATGCGCTCTGATTTTTTGTGGGAGCTGGCTTGTCGGGTCGCCGCATCGCTGCGATGGCGGCCCGCCAGCCGACCAATCTTCCCGGGATGTACCCAGTCCAACTGTGGGAGCGGGCTTGCTCGCGAAGCTGTTGATCTTGCCGTTGCCGTTGCTTTGGCTTTTGATCTTGATCTGCCGCCCCTTTCCCAGAGGCCGAACGCAGGCGTTGCGTAGGGGGCACCGCGGCAAGGATGCCGCGGTAGCCGCCCCCGGCCATGGATGGCCGATGGCGGCGGGCCCCCGGAGCAATGCCTTCGTTATGGCATGCCGAGCCTAAGCGAGGCACCAAATGGAGGGGCAAAGCCTTTTGGTTCCTTTTCGGCGTTTGGAAAAGGGACTCGCTGTAAGAGCGAAACCGCCAGCCGGAGCTACCGCAGAAACGGATATGCACACGATCAAAGAGCCCGACCGGCTATCAGGCCGCCATCGCAGCGATGTGGCGACCCGACAAGCCAGCTCCCACAATTTGATCGGTGTACATCCGCAAGAAACAGGTCGATTGTCAGGCCGCCTTCGCGGGCAAGCCTCGCTCCTACAAAGGCCAAACCGCCCAATAAAAAAAATGCCCCAATCTCTCGACCAGGGCATTTTGTGTAGCTCAGCTTATATATAGAAACTCAAAGCCTTAGTGCGAAACCGCCCCACTCGCCCCCAACCCAGTTTGCGAACGAACAAACTGCGGGAAGAACAGCGCACGTTCATTCACACCCTCGGCCGACTTGTCAGTGACCGAGAAGAACCAGATACCGACAAACGCAATGGCCATGGAGAACAGCGCCGGGTATTCATACGGGAAGATCGCCTTCTCGTGACCCAGGATCTGCACCCAGATGGTTGGCCCCAACACCATCAAGCCAACAGCACTGACCAGACCCAGCCAGCCACCGATCATCGCACCGCGAGTCGTCAGCTTCTTCCAGTACATCGAAAGCAGCAGCACCGGGAAGTTGCAGCTCGCCGCGATAGAGAACGCCAGGCCCACCATGAACGCGATGTTCTGCTTCTCGAACAGAATGCCCAGGCCGATCGCCAGCACCGCCAGAGCGATGGTGGTGATTTTCGAGACACGGATCTCATCCTTCTCGTTGGCCTTGCCCTTCTTGATCACGCTGGCATACAGATCATGGGACACCGCCGAAGCACCGGCCAGGGTCAGACCAGCCACCACCGCCAGGATGGTTGCGAACGCCACCGCCGAGATGAAGCCAAGGAACATACTGCCACCCACCGCGTTGGCCAAATGCACCGCCGCCATGTTGTTGCCGCCCAACAGCGCGCCAGCCGCGTCCTTGAAAACCGGATTGGTGCTGACCAGCAGAATCGCACCGAAGCCGATGATGAAGGTCAGGATGTAGAAGTAGCCAATGAAGCCGGTTGCATACAGCACGCTTTTACGAGCTTCTTTAGCGTCACTCACGGTGAAGAAGCGCATCAGAATGTGCGGCAGGCCAGCGGTACCGAACATCAATGCCAGGCCAAGGGAAAACGCGGAGACCGGATCTTTCACCAGGCCACCGGGGCTCATGATCGCTTCACCTTTAGGGTGAACCTTGATCGCCTCGGAGAACAGCGCATTGAAGTCGAAGTTGACGTGCTTCATCACCATCAGCGCCATGAACGAGGCACCGGACAGCAACAGCACCGCCTTGATGATCTGTACCCAAGTGGTCGCCAGCATGCCGCCGAACAGCACGTACATGCACATCAGGATACCGACCAGAATCACCGCAACATGATAGTCAAGACCGAACAGCAGCTGAATCAGCTTGCCGGCACCAACCATTTGCGCGATCAGGTAGAACGCCACCACCACCAGCGAACCACACGCCGACAGCGAACGGATCTGGGTCTGCCCCAGGCGATATGACGCAACGTCGGCAAAGGTGTACTTGCCCAGGTTACGCAGGCGCTCGGCGATCAGGAACAGAATGATCGGCCAGCCCACCAGGAAGCCGATCGAGTAGATCAGGCCATCGTAGCCTGAGGTGAACACCAGGGCGGAAATACCCAGGAAGGACGCCGCGGACATGTAGTCACCGGCAATCGCCAAGCCGTTCTGGAAACCGGTGATCTTGCCGCCCGCCGCATAGTAGTCGGCGGCCGAGTTGTTTTTCTTGGAAGCCCAGTAAGTGATGCACAGGGTCGCACCCACGAATGCCACGAACATCAGGATCGCGGAAACGTTGAGCGGTTGCTTTTGTACCGCACCCGTCAGGGCTTCAGCCGCCCAGGCGCCAGGTGCGAAGGCTGCGATGCTCAATAGAGCCATTAGGCGCCGGATCATTGCTGAGCCTCCTTGAGAATCGCATTGTTCAAGTCGTCGAATTCGCCATTGGCGCGCCGCACGTAGACGCCCGTCAGGATAAAGGCCGAAACGATCAGCCCGACACCGATCGGAATGCCCCACGTAACCGAAGACTCGGGGCTGATTTTCGCGCCCAGAATATGCGGCCCGTAAGCAATCAAAAGGATGAATCCGGAGTACAGCCCAAGCATGATCGCTGAAAGAATCCAGGCGAATCGTTCTCTCTTGCTGACCAGCTCTTTGAAGCGCGAGCTGTTTTGAATAGAGAGGTAAATGCTGTCGTTCATTGTTTTTATCCTCGCAGCACAGATTTAGTTGGAACGGTATCCACTCTATGCGGCTGCCGGACAGGTTCCAGACGACCTTAGTATTAGAACGACATGACAGAGTCGCCATTTTTTCAGCATGCATTAAACAATGTGGGAGCGGCGGTGCGGCGATCCGACTTGCTCGCGAAGGCGGAGTGTCAGCCAACATCGATGCTGAATGACACACCGCTTTCGCGAGCAAGCCCGCTCCCACATAAAAAAGCAAAAGGCCCCTTGGCATTTATGCCAAAGGGCCTTTAGAGGTGCTGACTAGGCGCTTCAGGTCAAATCATTTGGTCCAGTCGGCAACGCGATCCGGGTGTTTGGCCACCCAATCCTTCGCAGCGACTTCAGGTTTGGCGCCATCCTGGATCGCCAACATGACTTCGCCGATTTCGTCTTTCGACGCCCATTGGAAGTTCTTCAGGAACTTCGCAACTTCCGGCGCTTTGGTTGCCAGCTCTTTGCTACCGATGCTGTTCACGGTTTCAGCCGCGCCATAAACGCCTTTCGGGTCGTCCAGGAAGCGCAGTTTCCACTTGGCGAACATCCAGTGCGGCACCCAACCGGTGACGGCAATGGATTCGTTTTTCTTCTCGGCACGGGTCAGCTCGGCAATCATGCCGGCGCCAGAACTGGCCTTGAGGGTGTAGTTGTCCAGACCGTAATCCTTGATGGCCTGATCGGTCTTGAGCATCACGCCTGAACCGGCGTCGATACCGACGATACGACCCTTGAAGCTGTCGTCGGTTTTCAGATCGGCAATAGACTTGGCCTTGACGTACTCCGGCACGATCAGGCCGATTTTCGCATCCTTGAAGTTCGGGCCGTAATCGACGACCTGATCCTTGTTCTTGGTCCAGTATTCACCGTGAGTCACGGGCAGCCACGCCGACAGCATGGCGTCGAGTTTGCCTGTGGCCACACCCTGCCACATGATCCCGGTGGCAACCGCTTGCAGTTTCACGTCATAACCGAGCTTCTGCCGGATCACCTCGGCAGCCACGTTGGTCGTGGCGACACTGTCCGACCAGCCGTCTACATAACCGATCGTCACTGCCTTGCCTTCAGCGCTGGCCATCGTAGAACTGATCGCCAGCACCAAAGCGGCACCTGCGCCCAAGAGTCGTCGCATCTTCATCGTTACTTCCCCGAAAGTGCTGCGCCCGACGGATGCCGAGCCGCTCAACGTATTGTTATGGTGCACAGCGCCCCCATCACGCCTCACCGCAAACTCGTTCAAACATCAGCGGAGTACTGACGATTGGATGATCAACCTGACGCCCATGACGACCTGCTCTGCCAGCGACCTCAAAACATCGAGAAACGACATCAGAAGGCCATTAATTGCAACCGTCGCAAATCCATCCGCCGCCCCGCCCGAACTTTGCATGACAAAATTGTGCAAGCCACCAAGCGCGGGATAAATGCAGGTAACATGCGCGGCTTTGTTCCCAGACGGCCCGACCATGCCCGCGACATCCCGCTTTCCTTTTTTTGCTTATTTATTCGCCTGCCTGCTGGGGCTTTTTGCCCTCGGTGGCTTCTGGTACGGCCTCGGCAAACCGGTGATCCTGCCGGACGTGGCCAGCGCGACGCACAAGCTGCAATGCGCCTCCTACACCCCGTTCGACAAAGACCAATCGCCGTTCGATGTGCCGTTCAAACTGCGCCCCGAGCGCATGGACGCCGACCTCGCACTGCTGGCAACCCGTTTCGAATGCATCCGCACTTATTCCATGACCGGCCTCGAGGCCCTGCCCGATCTGGCACGCAAGCATGGCTTGAAGCTGATGATCGGCGCCTGGGTCAACAGCAACCCGGTGGACACCGCCAAGGAGGTCGACCTGCTGATCGCCTCGGCCAATGCCAACGCCGATGTCGTGACCTCAGTGATCGTAGGTAACGAAACCCTGCTGCGCAAGGAAGTCACCGGTGCACAGTTGGCGACGCTGATTAACAAGGTCAAAAGTCAGGTCAAACAACCGGTGACTTACGCTGACGTCTGGGAGTTCTGGCTCAAGCACCCTGAAATCGCCCCGGCAGTAGACTTCCTGACCATCCATTTGCTGCCGTACTGGGAAGACGATCCGTCGAACATCGACGCTGCACTGCAGCATGTGGCCGAAGTGCGCCAGGTGTTCGGCAACAAATTCGCGCCCAAAGACGTGATGATTGGCGAAACCGGCTGGCCGAGCGAAGGCCGTCAGCGCGAAACCGCCCTGCCGAGCCGGGTCAATGAAGCCAAGTTCATTCGCAGCTTTGTGATCATGGCCGAGCAGCAAGGCTGGCATTACAACCTGATCGAAGCGTTCGACCAGCCCTGGAAACGCGCCAGCGAAGGTGCGGTCGGGGGTTACTGGGGACTGTTCGACGCTGATCGCCAGGATAAGGGCGTGCTCGCCGGGCCGGTCTCGAACGTGCCGTACTGGTCGCAATGGCTGGTAGTGGGTGGCTTGATCTTCATCGGTACGCTGATCCTCGGCGGTCGCGTTCGCAGCACCCGCGCGGCATTGGTTCTGCCACTGCTCGGCGCGTTGGCGGCCTGTTCGATTGGCGCCTGGGGCGATCTGGCCCGTGTCACCACCCGGTTTCCCAGTGAGTGGCTATGGGTCGCTTTGCTGACGGGGTTGAATTTGTTGGTGCTGGCCCATGCCGCGCTGACCTTGAGCGCCCGCACCGGTTGGCGTGAACGCGCCTTCAATGCGCTGGAACGTCGAGCTGGCTGGTGGTTGGCAGTGGCAGGTTTTGCCACGGCGGTGATGATGCTGGAGCTGGTGTTCGACCCGCGTTATCGCAGCTTCCCGAGTGTCGCGTTCATCCTGCCGGCGCTGGTGTACCTGTGCCGGCCGGTCAGTGTGCCGCGTCGGGAAATCGCCCTGCTGACCTTCATCATCGGCGCCGGCATTGCGCCGCAGCTGTATCAAGAAGGTTTGCAGAACCAACAGGCCTGGGGTTGGGCGCTGGTGAGTGGGTTGATGGTAGCGGCGTTGTGGCGCAGCTTGCGGGTTCGCAAGGGCTGATCTTCAGCGCGGCAACCGGCCCCATCGCGAGCAGGCTCGCTCCCACCTTTAACCGCGTTCTCATGCTAGATGCGGTCGAATGTGGGAGCGAGCCTGCTCGCGATGACGGACTATCAAACCCCGCGGGACGCCCGGACCAACCGCAAAGCAGCAATCACCACCGCAAATACCGCCAACGTGGTGGTGTACAACGCCAGCGCCGGAAACCCGAACACCAGCGCCAGCACCGCCAGCCACCACCCCGCTCGCCCCGGCAACACAAAACCGAGCACGGCGGCGGCCACTGCCGACCAGCCCAGCACCTTGAAATGAATCATCAGGCCCAGGTTCGACCGAATCTGGCATTCCCAGCGACTGGCCTCGTCAACGCAAATGCCGACCCATTGAGCATCCTCCATGAAGCCATAACGCGCGCCATAACTGGCGGCCAGCCACAATGGCAGAAGAACGAGCAACAGGATCACGGGCAGACGGCGGGACATGAAACACTCCAATAAACGAAATCGGCGGCCAGCTTAATCTCCCAACAGCCTTACGCAAGCGCTAACAACAGTTAACTGGCCAGCCAATCACTGCAAAGTGTATCGTCCCGCTACCGTTGCTCCGAAATCAGGCCTGTTTGGTGCCGATCATGGCACTTTGGCGCAAATCCGATGGTCATAGCCTGCGAACTTCATTCGGCACCTTCCTCTAAGGGATCTAGTCATGCTCCGTTCCTTGCGCTTCGCCGCCCTGTTTGGCGGCTTGATTTTAAGTGCGTCCGCACTGGCGGCCGACATTGATGCCGCCAGTTACGGCTACCCCCTGACCAACCCGTTCGAGGCGACTATCGCCACGACACCGCCGGAGTTACGCCCGGAACTGCCGCTGGACGAAGACATCAATCAGTCGGATCGCAGCGTCACGTTGCGCCCGGAGCGTGAATTCAGCCTGCCGGACAACTTCTGGCCGGTAAAGAAACTCACCTACCGCATCGCCACGCAAGATAAAGCGGCACCGTTGATCTTCCTGATTTCCGGCACGGGTGCACGCTATGACAGCACCCTCAACGAGTACCTGAAAAAGCTCTACTACAAGGCCGGCTATCATGTGGTGCAGCTGTCGTCGCCGACCAGCTTCGACTTCATGACCGCCGCCTCGCGTTTCGCCACCCCTGGCGTAACCAAGGAAGATGCCGAAGACATGTACCGGGTGATGCAGGCCGTGCGGGCGCAGAATCCGAAACTGCCGGTCACCGACTATTTCCTGACCGGTTACAGCCTCGGCGCCCTGGATGCGGCATTTGTGGCGCACCTGGATGAAACCCGTCGCAGCTTCAATTTCAAGAAAGTCTTGCTACTCAACCCGCCGGTCAACCTTTACACCTCGATCACCAACCTGGACAAGCTGGTACAGACAGAGGTGAAAGGCATCAACAACTCCACCACTTTCTATGAGTTGGTGCTGGACAAACTAACCCGTTACTTCCAGCAGAAGGGCTACATCGACCTCAACGATGCCCTCCTCTACGACTTCCAGCAGTCCAAGCAGCACTTGAGCAACGAGCAGATGGCGATGCTGATCGGCACCTCGTTTCGCTTCTCGGCGGCCGACATTGCCTTCACCTCGGACCTGATCAACCGCCGCGGCCTGATCACGCCACCGAAATACCCGATCACCGAAGGCACCACCCTCACGCCGTTCCTCAAACGTGCGCTGCAATGCGACTTCGACTGCTACCTGACCGAACAGGTCATTCCGATGTGGCGCGCCCGCACCGACGGCGGCAGCCTGCTGCAACTGATCGATCAGGTGAGCCTGTATGCGCTCAAGGACTACCTGCACGACAGCCCGAAAATCGCCGTCATGCACAACGCCGACGACGTGATCCTCGGCCCTGGCGACCTGGGGTTCCTGCGCAAGACCTTTGGCGATCGCTTGACCGTTTATCCACTGGGCGGCCATTGCGGCAACCTCAATTACCGCGTCAACAGCGACGCCATGCTGGAGTTTTTCCGTGGCTAAATACCCCCTGCTGATCGCAGCGTTACTTTGTGCAGGCGTCGCCAACGCCGACAACAGCAAAGCCAATGCACCTGTGGTGGTCGATAGTGACGGCTTCAAGGAACCGCTGAGCAAACTCAAATTCAACCCGGGGCTGGATCAGCGCGAGTTCGAACGCTCAACGCTCAACGCGTTGAACGTCTACGACCCGCTGGAAGAGTGGAACCGCCGCGTCTACCACTTCAACTACCGTTTTGACCAATGGGTGTTCCTGCCCGTGGTCAACGGCTATCGCTACATCACCCCAAGTTTCCTGCGCACCGGCGTCAGCAATTTCTTTAACAACGTCGGCGATGTGCCGAACCTGGTGAACAGCCTGCTGCAATTCAAGGGGCAGCGTTCGATGGAAACCACCGCGCGCCTGCTGCTCAACACCACCATCGGTATCGCCGGCCTGTGGGACCCGGCCACCGCCATGGGACTGCCGCGCCAGAGCGAAGACTTCGGCCAGACGCTGGGCTTCTACGGCATACCGGGCGGCGCCTACTTCGTGCTGCCGATCCTCGGCCCGTCGAACCTGCGTGATACTGCGGGCCTGGTAGTGGATTACACCGGCGAATCGGCGATCAACTTCCTGAACGTCGCCGAAGTCAGCTCCAACCACCCGGAAGTCCTGGCGCTGCGCATCATCGACAAGCGTTATCAGAACAGCTTCCGCTACGGCCAACTGAACACGCCGTTCGAGTATGAAAAAGTGCGTTACGTGTACACCGAGTCGCGCAAGCTGCAGGTCGCCGAGTAATTCCGTCGGCAACAAAAAAGGCCATTCGATTTGCGTCGAATGGCCTTTTTCATGCGCGGTGTCCCAAGCACCGCCGACCTACTGTGGGAGCGAGCCTGCTCGCGATGAAGTCATAACATTCACCATCAATGTTGACTGTTAGACCGCTATCGCGAGCAGGCTCGCTCCCACAGGTTCAGGCCTTTACCGTTTTCCAAACCTTGCTGACAGCCATCACCCCAACCAACACCGCCGCACCCGCCACAATCCCGGCCACGGCGTTCAGCAACGTCGGCACGATAAACCCGGCCCCACCAGCACCCGCGCTGACACTCTCGATCCAGTGATGAACCACCGGCACGCCGTGGGTCAGAATCCCGCCGCCGACCAAGAACATCGCCGCGGTGCCGATCACCGACAGGCTTTTCATCATGTACGGCGCTGCACGCAGGATCCCGCCGCCGATGCTTTTGGCCATTTGCCCAGGCTTCTGGGTCAGCCACAGACCGAGGTCATCGAGTTTGACGATGCCCGCAACCAGGCCATACACACCGATGGTCATGACGATGGCGATGCCCGAGAGCACGATCACTTGCTGGGTCAGCGAAGCGGCAGCCACGGTGCCCAGGGTGATGGCGATGATTTCCGCCGAGAGAATGAAGTCGGTACGGATCGCACCTTTGATCTTGTCCTTCTCGAACGCCACCAGATCGACCGCTGGGTTGGCCACAGCCTCGACCAGCTCTGCGTGTTCGGCCTGATCTTCAGCTTTGCTGTGCAGGAATTTGTGCGCGAGTTTCTCGAAACCTTCGAAGCACAGGTAAGCGCCACCGACCATCAACAACGGCGTGACCAGCCACGGAATGAACGCGCTGATGGCCAAGGCCGACGGCACCAGGATCAGCTTGTTGAGGAACGAGCCCTTGGCCACCGCCCATACCACCGGGATTTCCCGCTCGGCACGCACGCCGGAAACCTGCTGGGCGTTGAGCGCCAGATCGTCACCAAGCACACCGGCGGTCTTCTTCGCGGCCATTTTGGTCATCAACGCCACATCGTCCAGTACGGTGGCGATGTCGTCGATCAGCACCAGCAAACTGCTTCCTGCCATGAATCAGGTTTCCTTCTTGAATGAATGGTGCGCAGCATAGCGCGACCCGAGGCCAGACGGGGCATTCTTGAGCGCCGCGCGAGGCCGGTGCTACCATGCGCAACCGCCAGAACAGGCAAGGAACTCCTTGGTTTATGAGCACTATCCGCGAGCGCAACAAAGCACTGATCCTGCGTGCCGCCAGTGAAGAATTTGCCGACAAGGGCTTCGCTGCGACCAAAACCAGTGACATCGCGGCCAAGGCCGGGCTGCCCAAGCCCAACGTCTACTACTACTTCAAATCCAAGGAAAACCTCTACCGCGAGGTCCTGGAAAGCATTATCGAGCCGATTCTGCAGGCCTCGACGCCGTTCAACGCCGACGGCGTGCCCAGCGAAGTGCTGAGCGGCTATATTCGCTCGAAAATCCGCATCTCCCGTGACCTGCCCTTCGCCTCCAAGGTGTTCGCCAGCGAAATCATGCACGGCGCCCCACACTTGAGCCCCGACCTGGTCGAGCAGCTCAATGGCCAGGCCAGACACAACATCGACTGCATCCAGACCTGGATCGACCGTGGCCAGATCGCCCCGATCGACCCCAACCACCTGATGTTCAGCATCTGGGCCGCGACCCAGACCTACGCCGACTTCGACTGGCAGATCTCTGCGGTTACCGGTAAAGCCAAGCTGGATGAGGCCGACTATGAGGCGGCGGCGCAGACGATTATCAGGTTGGTGCTTAAGGGGTGTGAGCCTGATCGGTAGACCGCGGCGCCCCTATCGCCAGCAGGCTGGCTCCCACAGTGGATCTCTGACACTCAGATGATCCACCTGTGGGAGCCAGCCTGCTGGCGATGGGGACGTCGCGGTTTTTGGATCAAACCCAGATCGCATCCCACAGCGGATAGTCGCCAAGCCGCTCGACCAACCCGGCCCGCAACGGGTTAGCCACAACATACCGGGCAACCTTTACCAAGTCCTCTTCACGACGCAGCGCTCGATCATGAAAACCTCGCTGCCAAAGACTGGCCCTACGGCCGGCAGACAGATTCACTGCCTTGGTACTCAAAGACTTGGTCCTTTGCATCAGTCCGCACAGCGACCCCCGCTGCAATTCGATCAGCCAATGAAAATGATCCGGCATGACGACCCAGGCCAGTGAGTTTGCACAACCTTGGTCCTGCGCAGCGCGAAATTGCGAGACGACTAATCTGCCCAAGGTGAAGTCCTTGAAAACAGGTTCTCGGTCGAGTGTGTTTGTCGTTAAGAGATAGATGCGGTTTTGCTCGGCATAGCGGCCGATGCGCAGACGGTTTGAAGCTGGTAAATCCGGCATTCCATTGCCCTTTTCATAATGAAATCAAAAAGAGCCTAGTCTTGTGATGACTAAAAGGCGGGGGCAGACTTTTGGCAGGATGTGTCTGGTAGGGCACCATCGCCAGCAGGCTGGCTCCCACAGTGGATCTCTGACACGCAGATAATCCCCTGTGGGAGCCAGCCCGCTGGCGATAGCGGTAGATCAATCACCCATTAATCAAGCAGAAACCCCAGCATCCGCCTGCAACCCCAAAGCCTCGATTGCGTTGATCGCACATTGCTCATCAACATCAGACAAATCACCGCTGATGCCCACCGCCCCCAACACACTCCCATCCTGATCCCGAATCAACACGCCGCCCGGTACCGGGACGACGCTGCCCTGCCCCAGGCTATTCAGCGCGGCGAAGAAAGCCGGGCGTTGTTGGGCGTCCTGCGCCAGCAGGCGTGAACCCTTGCCCAGGGCGATTGCACCCCAGGCCTTGCCGATGGCGATCTGCGGGCGCAGCAGGCTCGCGCCGTCTTCGCGTTGCAGCGTTATCAAGTGCCCGCCGGCGTCCAGTACGGCAACGGTCAAGGGCGCGGCAGAGATTGCACGACCTGCGGAGATGGCCTGATTGGCCAGGTTGACTGCGACGTTCAAGGTTAAAGCGCTCATGGTGCCGTCCTCATTTTGTTATTGGGAAAGCCGTTGGATTGCCTTCTATTGCGCAATCCGATACAACAAATAGAACACAATGAATTATTTTTTTGTATACAATAATTCTCGAAAAGCGCCACATGCGACGAAAAGCCACAGTCTTTCGGGCTTCCGACGAATGAAACAGCTGCTTGAGAAAATGGATTGACCTGCGCCGTCCGCCGTGAATACACTCTGCGCAAAGCCACTTGTATACAATTACAAAACGTAAGAGGCACAAAACCATGAGCAAAATGAGAGCAATCGAAGCCGCCGTTCTGGTGATGCGCCGTGAAGGGGTTGATACCGCTTTTGGCATCCCGGGCGCCGCGATCAACCCGCTGTACTCCGCCTTGCAGAAGGTCGGTGGCATCGATCACGTCCTCGCTCGCCACGTTGAAGGCGCCTCGCACATGGCCGAGGGCTACACCCGCACCAAGGCCGGCAACATCGGAGTGTGCATCGGCACGTCCGGCCCGGCCGGCACCGACATGGTCACCGGGCTCTACAGTGCCTCGGCCGACTCGATCCCGATCCTGTGCATCACCGGCCAGGCACCCCGGGCCCGGATGCACAAGGAAGACTTCCAGGCCGTCGATATCACCAGCATAGTCAAGCCGGTCACCAAGTGGTCGACCACCGTCATGGAGCCGGGCCAAGTGCCTTACGCGTTCCAGAAAGCCTTCTATGAAATGCGCTCCGGCCGCCCAGGCCCGGTGCTGATCGACCTGCCGTTCGACGTGCAGATGGCTGAAATAGAATTCGACATCGACGCCTATGAGCCGCTGCCGCTGGCCAAGCCCACCGCTAACCGCGTGCAGATCGAGAAGGCCCTGGCCATGCTCGATCAGGCTGAACGTCCATTGCTGGTCGCCGGTGGCGGCATCATCAATGCCGACGCCAGCGAGTTGCTGGTGGAGTTCGCTGAGTTGACCGGTATTCCGGTGATCCCGACCCTGATGGGCTGGGGCACCATCCCGGACGATCACCCGCTGATGGTTGGCATGGTCGGTCTGCAAACCTCGCACCGTTATGGCAACGCCACGATGCTGAAGTCGGACGTGGTGCTGGGCGTCGGTAACCGTTGGGCTAACCGCCACACCGGTTCGGTCGACGTTTATACCGAAGGCCGCAAATTCATTCACGTCGACATCGAACCGACCCAGATCGGCCGCGTGTTCACCCCGGACCTGGGCATCGTGTCCGACGCCGCTGCCGCGTTGACCGTGTTCATCGAAGTCGCTCGCGAATGGCAAGCCGCCGGCAAGCTGAAAAACCGCAGCGCCTGGCTGCAAGACTGCCAGCAGCGCAAGTCCAGCCTGCAGCGCAAGACTCACTTCGACAACGTGCCGGTAAAACCGCAGCGCGTTTACGAAGAGATGAACCAGGTGTTCGGCAAAGACACCTGCTACGTCAGCACCATCGGTCTGTCGCAGATTGCCGGCGCGCAGTTCCTGCACGTCTACAAACCGCGTCACTGGATCAACTGCGGTCAGGCCGGCCCGTTGGGCTGGACCATTCCGGCAGCACTCGGTGTGGTCAAGGCTGATCCGACCCGCAAAGTGGTGGCGCTGTCTGGGGACTATGACTTCCAGTTCATGATCGAAGAACTGGCGGTGGGCGCGCAGTTCAAGCTGCCGTACATCCACGTTGTCGTGAACAACTCGTACTTGGGGCTGATCCGTCAGGCCCAGCGCGGTTTCGACATGGACTACTGCGTGCAGCTGTCCTTCGACAACCTCAACGCTCCGGAACTCAACGGTTACGGTGTCGACCATGTCGCTGTCGCCGAAGGCCTGGGTTGCAAGGCGCTGCGGGTATTTGAACCGGATCAGATCCAGCCTGCCCTGCGCAAGGCTCAGGAGCTGATCGAGGAGTTCAAGGTGCCGGTGATCGTCGAGATCATTCTGGAGCGCGTGACCAACATTTCCATGGGCACCGAGATCAACGCCGTCAACGAATTCGAAGACCTGGCGCTGGTCGGCAACGATGCGCCAACGGCGATTTCGTTGCTTGATTAACTGCTGATCGTTCCCACTGTGGGAGCGGGCCTGTGTGGCGAGGGAGCTTGCTCCCGCTGGGTCGCGAAGCGGCCCCAAAAGCTTTGCGACTGCTTCGCAGCCGAGCGGGAGCAAGCTCCCTCGCCACACAGGCTCGCACCCACAGGGGACTGCACAAATTTACGGGAGACCACCATGCCGCGTTTCGCAGCCAACCTGTCCATGCTGTTCACCGAGCAGGATTTTCTTGCCCGTTTCGACGCTGCCGCCAAGGCCGGCTTCAGTGGTGTCGAATACCTGTTTCCCTACGATTTCAGCTCCGCCGAAATCAAGGCCAGGCTCGATGCCAATGGCTTGACCCAGGTGCTGTTCAACCTGCCGGCCGGTGACTGGGCCAAGGGCGAGCGCGGTATCGCGTGCTTGCCGGATCGGGTCGAAGAATTCCGCGCCGGTGTCGATCTGGCCATCGCTTACGCCAACGTGCTGGGCAATACCCAGATCAACTGCCTGGCCGGTATTCGTCCACAAGGTGTCGACGATGCCACCGTGGAAAAGACCTTTGTCGCCAACCTCAAGTACGCGGCCGACAAGCTGCAAGCGGCGGGCATCAAACTGGTGATGGAAGCGATCAACACCCGTGACATCCCGGGCTTCTACCTGAACAACACGGCGCAAGCCCTGTCGATTCGCGAACAGGTCGGCAGCGCCAATCTGTTCCTGCAATACGACATCTATCACATGCAAATCATGGAGGGCGACCTGGCCCGCACCATGGCCGCGCACCTGGGCGAGATCAACCACATCCAGTTGGCCGACAACCCAGGGCGCAACGAACCGGGCACCGGTGAAATCAATTACCGCTTCCTGTTCGAACACCTGGACCGCATCGGTTATCAGGGTTGGGTTGGCTGTGAATACAAGCCGCTGACCACCACCGAAGCGGGCTTGGGCTGGCTGAAAACCCATAACGCGATTTGAAGTTGAAACAGAACCATTGTGGCGAGGGAGCTTGCTCCCGCTCGGCTGCGAAGCAGTCGTAAACCCGCGAGCAGTTCTACCTGACACACCGCAGTAGCTGTTTTGGGGTCGCTTCGCAACCCAGCGGGAGCAAGCTCCCTCGCCACAGGATGTGTCCACCTCAGCCACGCGCACATTATTTGGCTACACAAAAACAAGAGGATTTTCTCATGGCTAAAATCGGATTTATCGGCACCGGCATCATGGGCCACCCAATGGCGTTGAACCTGCAGAAAGCCGGTCACAGCCTGTTCCTGTCGGCACACCACGACCCAGCCCCTGCCGATCTGGTCGCCGCTGGCGCCATCGCCCTGGCGAGCCCGAAAGAAGTCGCCCAGGAAGCCGAGTTCATCATCGTCATGGTCCCGGATACCCCGCAGGTCGACGACGTGCTGTTCCGCGCCGACGGTGTTGCAGCGGGCGTGAGCAAGGGCAAAGTCGTGATCGACATGAGCTCGATCTCGCCGACCGCCACTAAAACCTTCGCTGCGAAAATCAACGAGAAAGGCGCTCAATACCTCGACGCACCAGTGTCCGGCGGTGAAGTCGGCGCCAAGGCTGCGACCCTGAGCATCATGGTCGGTGGCGATGCCGATGCGTTCGAACGCGCCCTGCCGCTGTTCCAGGCCATGGGCAAGAACATCACCCTGGTCGGTGGCAACGGCGACGGTCAAACCGCGAAAGTGGCGAACCAGATCATCGTCGCCCTGAACATCCAGGCCGTGGCCGAAGCGCTGCTGTTCGCCTCGAAAAACGGTGCCGATCCGGCCAAGGTGCGTGAAGCGCTAATGGGCGGTTTCGCGTCGTCGAAGATCCTTGAAGTTCACGGCGAACGCATGATCAAGGGCACCTTCGATCCGGGCTTCCGCATCAGCCTGCACCAGAAGGACCTGAACCTGGCCCTGGCCGGCGCTCGCGAACTGGGCATCAACCTGCCGAACACCGCCAATACCCAGCAAGTGTTCAGCACTTGCGCGGCTATTGGTGGCAGCAACTGGGACCACTCGGCGCTGATCAAGGGCCTGGAACACATGGCGAATTTCTCGATTCGCGATAAATAACACCGATCTGAAGCTGGCTCGATTCCTGTGGGAGCTGGCTTGCCTGCGATGGCATCGACGCGGTCTACCTGATAGACCGCGTCGCCTGAATCGCAGGCAAGCCAGCTCCCACAGGACCGCGTCGCAATACTTGCTTTCGCCTTACTCCAATAACAAGAATTCCGGGAGCCCGCCATGTCGGTCGATCCGCAACAACTGCTGCGCGAGCTGTTTGCCACAGCCATCGACGCGGCCCATCCGCAGCATGTCCTCGAAGCTCATTTACCCAAAGATCGCAGCGGTCGGGTGATCGTCATCGGCGCCGGTAAAGCCGCAGCCGCCATGGCCCAGGTGGTCGAGCGCTGCTGGCAAGGCGAAGTGTCCGGCCTGGTGGTGACCCGTTACGGCCACGGCGTCCCGTGCGAAAAAATCGAAGTGGTCGAAGCCGCGCACCCGGTGCCGGATGCTGCCGGTCTGGCCGTGGCGAAACGGGTACTGGAACTGGTCAGCGACCTGAGCGAAGACGACCGCGTGATCTTCCTGCTGTCCGGCGGCGGCTCTGCCCTGCTCGCCTTGCCCGCAGCCGGCATCACCCTCGCCGACAAACAGTCGATCAACAAAGCCCTGCTCAAATCTGGCGCGACCATTGGCGAGATGAATTGCGTGCGCAAGCACCTCTCGGCAATCAAGGGCGGTCGTCTGGGCAAAGCCTGCTGGCCGGCCACGGTTTATACCTATGCGATTTCCGATGTACCGGGCGACCTCGCCACGGTCATCGCGTCCGGTCCCACTGTGGCCGACCCGAGCACCTCCGCCGAAGCACTGGCGATCCTGAAGCGTTATGGCATCGAAGTCCCGGTCTCGGTGCGCACCTGGCTGCAAAACCCGGAATCGGAAACGGTCAAACCCGGCGATCCGAGCCTGGCCCGCAGCCATTTCCAGTTGATCGCCCGCCCACAACAATCGCTGGAAGCGGCAGCGGTGAAAGCCCGTCAGGCCGGTTTCAGTCCGTTGATTCTCGGCGATCTGGAAGGCGAATCCCGGGACGTGGCGAAAGTCCATGCCGGCATTGCGCGGCAGATCGTCCAGCACGGCCAGCCGCTGGCAGCGCCGTGCGTGATTCTGTCCGGCGGCGAAACCACCGTCACCGTGCGCGGCAATGGCCGTGGCGGGCGCAACGCCGAATTCCTGCTGAGCCTGACCGACAGCCTCAAAGGCCTGCCTGGCGTCTACGCGCTGGCCGGTGACACCGACGGTATCGACGGCTCCGAAGACAACGCCGGCGCCATCATGACCCCGGACAGTTATGCCCGCGCCGCCGCCCTCGGCCTGAGCGCCAGCGATGAACTGGACAACAACAATGGCTACGGCTACTTCGCGGCGCTGGATGCGCTGATCGTCACCGAGCCGACCCGCACCAACGTCAACGACTTCCGCGCCATTTTGATTCTCGAGAGCACTAAACATGACGCCTAATAAGAAGGTCAAAATCCTCGCCACCCTTGGCCCGGCCACCAACGGGATCGACGACATCCGTGAGCTGGTGCAGGCCGGGGTCAATATCTTTCGCCTGAACTTCAGCCACGGCGATCATGCCGACCATGCCCAGCGCTATCAGTGGATTCGTGAAGTCGAGCGCCAGCTGAATTACCCGCTGGGAATTCTGATGGACCTGCAAGGCCCGAAATTGCGGGTCGGCAAATTCGCCCAAGGCAAAGTGCAGCTGCATCGCGGTCAGGCCTTGCGTCTGGACCTGGACCCGACGCCAGGCGATGAGCGTCGGGTCAACTTGCCTCACCCGGAAATCATCGCAGCGCTGGAGCCAGGCATGGACCTGCTGCTGGACGACGGCAAGTTGCGCCTGCGGGTAGTGACCAAATACGCCGATGCGATCGACACCACGGTGCTCAATGGCGGAGAGCTGTCGGATCGCAAAGGCGTGAACGTGCCGCAAGCGGTGCTGGATCTGAGCCCCCTGACCGCCAAGGATCGTCGCGACTTGAGTTTCGGTCTGGAGCTGGGTGTGGATTGGGTCGCGCTGTCGTTCGTGCAGCGCCCGGAAGACATTCGCGAAGCTCGCGCACTGATCGGCGACAAGGCGTATTTGATGGCGAAGATCGAGAAGCCATCGGCCGTGACGCAACTGCGGGAAATCGCCGAATTGAGCGATGCGATCATGGTCGCTCGCGGTGACCTGGGCGTGGAAGTGCCGGCCGAGAGCGTGCCGCAGATTCAGAAAAACATCATCAGCACCTGCCGCCAACTCGGCAAACCGGTGGTGGTGGCGACGCAGATGCTGGAGTCGATGCGCTTCTCCCCGGCCCCAACCCGCGCCGAAGTCACTGACGTCGCCAACGCGGTGGCCGAAGGTGCGGACGCGGTGATGCTGTCGGCGGAAACCGCATCCGGCGAGTACCCGCTGGAAGCTGTGCAGATGATGAGCAAGATCATCCGTCAGGTGGAAAACGGCCCGGACTATCAGGCCCAACTGGACGTGAGCCGACCGAAAGCCGAGGCCACGGTGTCGGACGCGATCAGCTGCGCGATCCGCCGCATCAGCAACGTGCTGCCAGTGGCGGTGCTGGTGAACTACAGCGAGTCTGGCACCTCGAGTCTACGGGCGGCGCGGGAACGGCCGACGGTGCCGATCCTCAACCTGACGCCGAACCTGCAGACCGCGCGGCGTTTGACGGTGGCGTGGGGGGTGCACTCGGTGGTCAATGATCGACTGCGCCAGGTGGATGAAGTGTGCTCGACGGCGTTGGAGATTGCCCAGGCACAGGGGATGGCTCAACGCGGCGATACGTTGTTGATTACTGCGGGCGTGCCGTTTGGGCAGCCGGGGTCGACCAATTCGTTGCGCATTGAGACGTTGATTTAAAGAACTACTCCTGTAAGAACTACCCCCGTGGCAAGGGAGCTTGCTCCCGCTCGGCTGCAAAGCAGTCGTCGCTTTGGCATGACGGTTTCAACAGAAAGACCGCATTGCCGATTTTAGGGCCGCTCCGCAGCCCAACGGGAGCAAGCTCCCTCGCCACAGGTTTGTGCAAGACCTTGGATTTTCCTCTGCCCTAGACCCCATCATGCCTGCCAACCACTTCAACACCCACTGCCCCGACTGGGCCACTGCCCTGCTCAATGGCTTCAGCCAGATCTTTCTCCAGCGCCATCCGCTGTGCGGCCTGCTGTGTCTGTTGGCGATTCTATTCAGCGCGCCAGCCCTGCTCGGCGGTGCGCTGCTGGGAGGGGTCGCCGGGTTGCTCACCGCACAACGTCGCGGTTACACCAAGGCTGATCGTCAGGCCGGGCTATTCAGTTACAACGGTATTCTGCTCGGTCTGCTGCTGAGCCTTTATTTCCCATGGTCAGCGCTGTTGCCACCGCTGATCATTGCCGCTGGGGGCCTGAGCGCGATGCTCACTCAGCAATGGCTCAAGCGTTCACGCGATCATCATTGCCTTCCCGCCTACACCGCGCCCTTTGTGGGGATGAGCTGGTTGCTACTGTCGTTTGCCGCTCCCCAGCAACCCGCGCCGCTGATCGAAATGACCACACTCAACTTGCTCGCCGCGTCATTGAAAGGGCTCGGCCAGGTGCTGTTTCTCGGTCATCCACTGGCTGGAACTCTGATTGCCATGGGTTTGCTGATCGCTGACCGTCGTGCCTTCCTGTGGGCGCTGCTCGGCTCCGTTGCCGGCCTCGGCTTCGCTCTTCTGCATCACGAAACATCAACCGCGCTGCTGGGTTTGAGCGGCTACAACGGCGTGCTCGCCGCCCTCGCCTTCAGCCAAAATCGTCGCCAGCCTTGGCTGCCATTGTTGGCAATCCTGCTGGCGGTGTTGCTCACACCGGGGTTCGCCGCACTCGGCCTGGCCACGTTGACCGCGCCTTTCATCCTCGCCTGCTGGCTGATTCGCGCAGGCATCCGGGTGCTGCGTCAGGCCGCCATAGACAGCGCGCCTTGCGCTACCGGGGAAAATCGACCTAGGCTTCGCTGATTCTCGATTCAGGCGTTTTCCATGGATAGCAGTAAAAACTGGCGTGAAGCGCTTTACGTCATCATCTTCCAATCCGATACCCCGGCCGGTCGGCGCTTCGACAGCATTCTGCTGTTGATCATCCTCGCCAGCCTGGTGATCGTGATTCTGGACAGTATCGACAGCGTTCACCAGAACTACGCTGACATACTGGCGTACATCGAATGGGGCTTCACCGTCGTTTTCGCCATCGAATACGCTCTGCGCCTGTATTGCTCGCCCAAGCCGCTACGCTACGCGCTCAGCTTCTATGGCTTGGTGGATTTGCTGGCGATCGTGCCGGGCATCCTCGCGCTGTATTACAGCGATGCGCAGTTTTTGCTGATCATCCGGATCATTCGGATGCTGCGGATTTTCCGCGTGCTCAAGCTCAGCCCGTATCTGAAGCAAGCCAACTATTTGATGACGGCGCTGCGCGGCAGCAAGCAGAAGATCGTGGTGTTTCTGCTCAGCGTCAGCACCCTGGTGACGGTGTTCGGCACGCTGATGTACGTGATCGAAGGCCCGGAACACGGCTTCACCAGCATCCCCAAAGGCATCTATTGGGCCATCGTCACACTGACCACCGTGGGCTTTGGCGATATCGTGCCCAGAACACCATTGGGTCAAGTGGTTTCGTCGCTGGTGATGATCACTGGTTACTCGATCATCGCCGTGCCAACGGGGATTTTCACCGCGGAACTGGCCAACGCCATGCGCGGTGAACAATTGCAACACGATTGCCCGACCTGCCAGAAAAACAGTCACGAACATGGCGCAGCATTTTGCTCCCGCTGTGGCAATGCGCTGTTCAAGAAACTGGAATAAGCAAAGTGCTTTTTAATCTTTAAAGGACTATGCGAGCCCGGCTATAGTCGCCGGCAAATTGCCAACACTTTCCATAGAACATGTTTGATAAAACAAGGAATGCGCAGTGAAAAAACTCTTTGGCGCCTCACTTCTGGCCGCTGGCCTGGCTTTGGGCAGCATGGCTCAGGCTGCACCGACCCTGCTTAACGTTTCCTACGACGTGATGCGAGATTTCTACAAGGACTACAACGCTGCCTTCCAGAAACACTGGCAAGCCGAGCACAACGAAAACATCACACTGCAAATGTCCTTCGGCGGTTCCAGCAAGCAGGCGCGCTCAGTGATCGATGGCCTGCCGGCTGACGTCATCACCATGAACATGGCCACCGACATCAACGCCCTGGCGGACAACGGCAAACTGGTCCCGGACAACTGGGTCACGCGCCTGCCAAACAACAGCGCGCCATTCACCTCGGCCACGGTGTTCATCGTGCGCAAAGGCAACCCGAAAGCCCTGAAAGACTGGCCGGACCTGCTCAAGGATGGCGTGCAAGTGATCGTCCCCAACCCGAAAACCTCGGGCAACGGCCGCTACACCTACCTCTCGGCCTGGGGCTATGTGCTGAAAAACGGCGGCGACGAGAACAAGGCCAAAACCTTCGTCGGCAAACTGTTCAAACAAGCGCCAGTGCTGGATACCGGTGGCCGTGCAGCGACCACCACGTTCATGACCAACCAGATCGGCGACGTGCTGGTGACCTTCGAGAACGAAGCGGAAATGATTGCGCGTGAGTTTGGTCGTGATCAGTTTGAAGTGATTTACCCGAGTGTTTCCGCTGAAGCTGAACCCCCGGTATCCGTGGTCGACAAAGTGGTCGAGAAAAAAGGCACTCGCGCTGCCGCTGAGGAATATTTGAAGTACCTGTGGTCGCCGGAAGGTCAGGAAATTGCGGCTGCCAACTACCTGCGCCCACGTGATCCGGCGGTATTGGCCAAATACACCGATCGCTTCCCGAAGGTTGATTTCCTCTCGGTGGAGAAGACCTTTGGTGATTGGCGCACTGTGCAGAAGACCCACTTCAATGATGGTGGGGTTTTTGATCAGATTTACAGCGGTCAGTAATTCCTGAGCCATCGAAAAGGCGACCTGCAATGGTCGCCTTTTTTGTGGGTGCATGTTTGTGTGGCGAGGGGAATTACGTCATGCCGTTACATGGGTGGGGTTATGCCGTCCTTGCCGGCCGCGATCGATTGGGCGGTGAGTGTCCCGTCGGCGCTTTGGGTGACGAACGTCACGATCTTCACGCCCACTTTCAGCAAGCTCCGATCCCCCGGCACCAGATTTACGATCGGCACATCCTCCGGCACCAGAATTTTCTGCTGGCCGCCCTTGTAGTTGACGGTCAGAACCCGGCCGTTGCTGACCACCAGATCGCCCACGCTGCCGTTGGTCATGCTGCTGCCCTTGACCAAATCAAAGGGCCGATGGCCGTCGCCGCTGCCGGCCAGTTCCGGTGGGAACACGTGCACTTCCAGGGCCTTGAGAGAGCCATCTTCCTGGGGCACGGCAGCCGAGCCGATGTAGCTGCCGGGTTTGATGTCTTCGATATTGGCCACGGTAACGGCGCGGACTTTGGTGTCCTTGGTCAGGTTGATCACCACGTCTTCGCCACTGTTGACGTGGACTTTCAGAATGTCGGCGCTGATACCGGTAATCTCGCCGCGTACACCGATACGCATACCCGGTGCGTCCTGGGCCTGAGTCAAGGTTATCGTGAACACAGTGATCAAGGTGACTGCTGAAGCGCCGCGAATCAGGTGACGGAACATCGCATTCATGAAAGTGCCTTCCGTTTTATGAAGCGTTAAGAGAGAACATAAGCACGCTATCGAACAAGATGTAAGTGAATGTATCATCGGACGCGACGATCGCGACCGACGATTCAAAGGTCCAAATGAACGGCCTCTCTCAATCATTCCTCAGAGGCATGATTACTATCACCCTATTCCCTCTTCCGCCGCTCTAGCCAGCCGATTAGCCTCTGCGCATTCCTTTTTGTTCAACGAGATACGATATGAACCCTGCGACTCAGGTGCCCCACGGTGCCGCGACAATGACTCGAGGCATGGTGCTGCTCTTCGCCTTCTGCTGCGGCGCCATCGTGGCCAACATCTACTACGCCCAGCCGATCATTGGCCTGATCGCACCGGACATCGGCCTGACCGACACCATGGCCAGCCTGATCGTTTCGCTGACGCAGATTGGTTATGCGCTGGGTCTGTTCTTCCTGGTGCCGTTGGGTGATCTGCTGGAAAACCGCCGCTTGATGATCATCACCACCGTGGTGGCGATTGCCAGCTTGCTGGGTGCGGCGTTCACCGATCAGCCGAATGTGTTTCTGCTGATCTCGTTGCTGGTGGGGTTCAGTTCGGTGTCCGTGCAGATCCTGATTCCATTGGCCGCCCACCTGGCGCCGGAAGAATCCCGGGGCCGCGTGGTCGGCGGCATCATGGGTGGTTTGCTGCTGGGGATTCTGCTGGCTCGACCGGTGTCCAGCGTAGTAGCCGACTACTTCGGCTGGCGTGCGATGTTCATCATTGCAGCGGTGTTGATGGCGGCAATCAGCATCGTGCTGGCCCTGACCATTCCCAAGCGCCAGCCTGATCACAGTGCTTCTTATGGCCAGTTGTTGGGTTCACTCTGGACGCTCTTGCGTCAGCAGCCGGTGTTGCGTCAACGGGCGTTTTACCAAGCCTGCATGTTCGCCACCTTCAGCCTGTTCTGGACTGCAGTGCCGCTGGAACTGTCGCGTAATCATGGCTTGTCGCAAACCCAGATCGCGATCTTCGCCCTGGTCGGCGCCATCGGCGCGATTGCCGCCCCCATCGCCGGTCGACTGGCGGATGCCGGCCATACCCGCATCGCCTCGCTGCTGGCCCTGCTATTCGCCAGCCTGAGCTTCCTGCCCGCCTTCATCCATCCGGCCTACAGCGTTATCGGCCTGGCGGTGACGGGGGTGGTGCTGGATTTCTGCGTGCAAATGAACATGGTCCTCGGCCAGCGCGCGGTCTATACCCTCGATGCTAAAAGCCGCGGCCGTCTGAATGCGCTGTACATGACCAGCATCTTCATCGGCGGCGCGTTTGGTTCTTCGGTGGCCAGCGCGGTGTATGAGCATGGCGGCTGGTTGTGGATCGTGATTGTGGGTAGTGCGTTTCCGTTGTTGGCGTTGTTGCGGTTTTTGAGTGTTTCGCAGAGGCGTTCGCTGGCAACGGCTTAGGACGCTAAAAGCTTCGCGGGCAAGCCTCGCTCCTACGTGTCTTGCATTATCCCTGTAGGAGCGAGCGGTGCGGCGATCCGACTTGCCCGCGAAGGCGATTCGATTGATACCACTCAATGCCGAACCAGTTTCTCCATCGCCGCATCCGCGAGAAAGGAGGAGCGGCTTTTGACATTGTGCTCTCGCACATAGCGGTCAATGCGCTGGATCACGTAGCCAGGCAGCGTCACGTTGACCTTCTCGGTCTTGCCCAGATACGGCGAGATGTCGAGTTCCAGCATCCCCCATCCCATATCGGCAAATTCCGGATTCTCGCGGTGCACAGCCGCGGAGGTCGGCATCGGAATTGACTCCCCGCCTGCCATGATCTCCTGCAGCATGATGTGGGCAATTTCGACCGCCGCGTTGTAAGCATCTTCAAACGTATCCCCGGCCGTTACAGCACCTGGGATATCGGGGATCTGAATACCGATGGCGGTGTTCTCGTCGCCCCACTCGATACAGATTGGGTATTGCATTATGGATCTCCTGCCAAACTGGCTCCCGGGCAATAAAGCCCGGCTCGCCTCCTGATGCTTTTGACCGTCCCGATCGGCAAATCCTTCTTCGGATGAGGGACGGGTATCGTGTAAGGGCTATAACGGTGAGTGAAGGTGTGATGACTGCCGGTGACCCGGTCCAGTGTCCAGCCCGCCTCTATCAGCTCCTTGATCAATAACCTGCTCTGCACCACCAGCCTCCTTGCTCCGGCCCAACAAAAATAACTCTAGAGTTATATTTACTCAAGCACAAAAATCCGGATCACGACGCTCGGTTGTTTTACAGGGTGTTGATTTGATCGGACCGTACGCTGAGGATGCTCACACCCTTCAGGCCGACAAGTTTGCTCCGGAGCTGGCCAGTGCGAAGGCTCGGGCGTTTGTCGATTACGTCCAGACCTTGCTTGTAAAAGAGCCTTAAACAAGCTCTGGTTTCGTTTATTGCGATTTTCGTTTGATTCGAATAGCCTTCCAGCATCGCTACCCAGAATGTTGGAATTTCATCATGTCCCTAGTCATCCACCCACCGATCAACCTGCCCATGGCACGCGAAGTTCAGGCCGCAATAGAAGGCCAGCGCGCTCTCGCTGCCTATCTCGCGACTCAATTCGAAACCCAACGCATCCAGATTTTCGACGAGCAAAATGAAGCTCACAGCGTCGAACTGCCCACATCAGCCCTGCGGTTGCTGGTCGACATCCTGGCAGCATTGGCAGAAGGCAATGCGGTAAAGGTCGTCCCGGTTCACGCGGAATTGACCACCCAGGAAGCGGCGGATTTGCTCAATGTCTCACGCCCGCACCTGATCAAACTGCTGGAGTCCGGCGAGTTGTCCTACCACAAAACCGGCAAGCACCGACGTGTGCGCTTTGCCGATTTGATGGACTATAAGAACCGGCGCGACACCGCCAGCGAGCAAGCAATGACGCTTCTCGCCGAGCAAGCACAAGCGTTAAGGACAGGATACGAGTGAGGCACTCCCCTTTTACCGCTGTATATGACGCATGTGTTTTGTACCCCGCTCCGCTGAGAGACTTTCTGATGTGGCTCGCGCTCTCCGGACGTTTCAGGGCGCGATGGTCACTGGAGATACACAACGAATGGAAGCGCAATCTGCTGAAAAACCGCCCGGACCTGACAACAGAGCAATTGGATCGCACGTCCGACTTGATGGATCAGGCCATACCCGATGCTTGCGTATCCGGTTACGAAAAGCTGATCGAAGGGCTCACACTGCCCGACATCGATGACCGCCATGTTCTGGCTGCCGCCATACGCTGCAACGCCAGTGTCATCGTGACCTTTAATCAGAAAGACTTTCCCGATGACACACTGGGACCTTTTGGCATCGAGGCCCAGCATCCTGATGAGTTCGTCGATAACCTCTTTGACCTGGACCCTGCAGCTGTAGTCGCGGCGGCCCAACGGCAACGCAAACAGCTAAAGATGCCGCCAATGGATGTCGGCACCTATCTTGATCTGCTCTTTCGCCAAGGCCTGATTCAGTCGAGCAAGGCGTTGACCCACTATCGAGCGATTCTTTAATCGCCTTCTACAAACCCCAAAAAGCAAAACGGCGATCCTCAGATCGCCGTTTCCATTCACTGCCCGAATTGCCTGCCCAACCCACCCGGCACGCCATGGATATCTGTCTCTTCCCACGGCCCGTTCGGGCTGATCGAGCGGCTCCAGCCGTTGTTCCAGCGGTAGTAAGTGCGCTGGCGGTAGAAGGTGTTGGTCTGATCATCGAGAACGTAAACGCCGAGCTTCGCGTCCCAATGGCTATTGCCTCCCGGTGGCGGGGCGAAACTGGCGGAGGTGCGTGGCATCGGCTTGGATGGTTTGACCGGGGTACTCGGTTTGCTCGGTGTCGTTGGAGCCGGTTTGGTGCTCGGCTGCGAAGGCGGGATTGGCGGCAGCCGTGTGGGCTCGGGCTGCTGGACCGCACAGGCGCTTAACCCCAAAACCATACTGAGCAGAGTGATACGAGCGATGGCGGTCATGGTGGCGCTTCCTGTTATTTATCCGGGCTGTCGATGATCAGTTTTTGTTGCGCGGTGGTGCTGGTGGCCAAGGGTTGGCTGCGACCGATCCATTCACCGGCAGTCGGTTGGCCGGCGCGGGAGATGCGCGCAACCAGTTGGACTTCAGGGAAGTTCGACAGTTTCAACTGCGGCATCATGGCGTCGGCATCACCCAGTTCCACAGTCGCCGGCAAGTCGGCAACGGTCAGACGCTTGGCGGCCAGCGGCGCGGGCGGGCCGGAGATGGCGCGGGCGAAGATGAACACGCTGTCACCTGGCTGGACCTTGGCTTTGAGCTCTGGCGCCAAATCGACTTGCACTTTGAGCAGTGCTGCTTTGGCCGCAGGCGCTTGGGCAACCTTGCCACCGCTGGCTTCGAGCTTCTCGGCGGCCCGAGTAATGCCGCCTTGCAGCGCGACGCGGGATTTATCATCCGGCGGCAGTTGCGCCAGCAGGCGATCCCAGTAGTCGATGGCGTCCTGGTAACGCTCGCTTTCAAAGGCCGCGATGCCCAGCAGACCGAGGCTGGTGACTTCTTTCGGATCAGCTTTCAGCGCTTCGTCGGTCAGGGCCTGGACCTTGTCCGACCACTTCTTGCCATCGGCGAAATATTGCGCCTGGGCCCATTGCCCGAGCAGTTCGGGCTGACGACCGGCCAGGGCCACGGTGCGTTCGAAGATCTTGGCCGCATCGGCCGGACGGTCCTGAGCCATGTAGGTGCGGCCGAGGAAGTACAGGCCCTCGGCCGAGTCCGGTTGGGCGGCGACCGCACGCTCCAGACGACGAGTCATTTCTTCCATCGACTGCGGCGCCTGGGCGAATTCGCGGGTCAGCTCGACTTTGTCGCTGGCGCCGAAATGCAGGTACAGCCCAAGGCCCAGCACCGGCACCAGAATCGCCGCCAGCAACGGTAACGGCTTGCCCAGACGCGACACACGCGGCGCCTCGACGCCTTCGGTGTCGGCGAGCAGTTCACGGGCGGCTTCGGCACGGCCGGAGTCCATTTGCTCGGGGTTGAGCACGCCTTCTTCCTGCTGAGTCTGCAACTCAGCCACGCGCTCCTGATAAAGCGCGACGTTCAGTGCCGTGCGGTCCTCTTCAAGCTGAGCGCGGCGCCCACGCAGAACGGGGATCAGCAGAAAACTCAGGGCAACCAGGAGCAGCAAGCCTGCAGCGAGCCAGAAATCAATCATTCTTGGTTTTATCCAACAGGTGGTCGAGGCGCTCGCGCTCCTCGGCAGAAAGCGTGTCCGGGCTGTCAGTGCGTTGCACGCGACGACGGCGGACGATCACGGCGAT
Organism: Pseudomonas sp. PME37.24/025; assembly: GCF_055556615.1. NCBI lineage: Bacteria > Pseudomonadati > Pseudomonadota > Gammaproteobacteria > Pseudomonadales > Pseudomonadaceae > Pseudomonas > Pseudomonas sp. PME37.24/025. The sequence goes on along the minus strand of NZ_JBVHNK010000015.1, from coordinate 74,030 downwards.
GATCACAAAACCGCCCAGCAGCAGACCGGCGGGGCCGAACCAGAGCAGTGCGGTTTTGGCGTTGAGGGCAGGTTTGTAGCGGACGAAATCACCGTAGCGGTCGACCATGAAATCGATGATTTGCTGGTTGTCCTTGCCCTCGCCGAGCATGCGAAAAATCTCTTTGCGCAGGTCGGCGGCGATCGGTGCGTTGGAATCGGCAATGTCCTGATTCTGGCACTTGGGGCAACGCAGCTCTTTGGTCAGCTCGCGAAAACGCTCGCGGTCGCCTTCTTTGGCGAACTCGTAGGTGTCGATGGCCGCGTGGGCCACACCGGCCATGCTCAATCCCAGCAATGCGGCGGCGATCCAGCGCTTCATGGTTTGGCCTCATCGACCAGCGCCTGATACTTGGCCGCCAGTTTTTCACGCCAGACTTGCTCGTCGATCACGCCGACGAATTTGTCGCGGATGATGCCCTTGGCGTCAATGAAGAAGGTTTCCGGTGCACCGTACACACCGAGGTTCAGGCCCAGGGTGCCGGCATCGTCACGGATATCCAGTTGATACGGGTTGTGGAACTCGGCCAGCCACTTCAAGGCATCGGTGTTGACGTCCTTGTAGTTGACGCCGTAGATCACCACGCCTTGCTGGGCCAATTTGTTCAGCACCGGGTGCTCGACCCGGCAGGAAATGCACCAGGTGCCCCAGACGTTGACCAATGCCGGTTTACCCAGAATGTCCGCTTTGGTCAGGGTTTTGTCGCCCTGCACCGAGGGCAGCGAAAACTCCGGGAACGGTTTGTTGATCATTGCCGAAGGCAGCTCAGCCGGGTCCAGGTACAGACCCCGATACAGAAAAACAGCGACCACCAGAAAAATCGCCAGTGGCAACAGCATCAACCAACGTCTCATGCAGTGGCTCCCGTCATGCCGAGCGCTTCACGCACACGGCTTTTCACCTTGACCCGATAACGGCGATCCAGCGCCGCCAACAACCCGCCGAGCCCGGTGAGCAACCCACCGAACCAGATCCAGCGCACGAACGGTTTGACGTGCACACGAACCGCCCAAGCGCCCTCGCCCAGCGGCTCGCCCAATGCGACGTAAAGATCACGGGTGAAACCGGCGTCGATCCCGGCTTCGGTCATCACTGCGTTCTGCACGGTATACAGGCGTTTTTCCGGGTGCAGCACGCTGACTTCCTTGCCGCCCTTGATCACCCGTACGGTGCCCTTGTCGGAGGTGAAGTTCGGCCCTTCGAAATGCTTGGCGCCTTCGAACACAAATTGATAACCGGCCAGGCTCATGGACTCACCCGGTGCCAGGCGCAGATCACGCTCGGCACTGTTCTGGCTCGACAACACGACACCCAGCGCGCACACGGCAATGCCCAAATGCGCGACTTGCATGCCCCAATAGCTGCGGGTCAGGGTCGGCAGACCTTTGATCAGGCCTTTGTGACGGGTCTTGTCGAAGATATCCCGTATACCGGCCAGCAACACCCAGGCAGCCAGCATGAACGTCGCCAGCACTGCCCAATTGAAATCGCCGTAAGCGATACCGGCCACCACGGCCAGCGCGGCACTGCCGAGCAACACCGGAGTCAGCATGCTCATCAGCCATTTGACCGGGGTGTCTTTCCAGCGCACCAGCATGCCGACGGCCATCACTACCATCAGTATCGCCATCAATGGAATGAACAGCGCGTTGAAGTACGGCGGGCCGACCGACAGTTTGGCGCCGGTCATCGCGTCGAGGATCAATGGATATAAGGTGCCGAGCAGGATCATCGAAGCGGCCACCACCAGCACCAGGTTATTGCCCAGCAGCAGGGTTTCCCGGGACCAGAGATTGAAGCCGACATGGCTCTTGACCACCGGCGCGCGCAGGGCGAACAGCGTCAGTGAACCACCGACCACAAACAGCAGGAAGATCAGGATAAACACACCGCGTTCAGGATCGGACGCAAAGGCGTGAACCGAGGTCAGCACGCCGGAACGCACCAGGAAGGTCCCGAGCAAACTCAACGAGAACGCGGCGATAGCCAACAACACCGTCCAGCTCTTGAACACGCCACGTTTTTCCGTGACCGCCAACGAGTGAATCAGCGCCGTGCCCACCAGCCAAGGCATGAAGGATGCGTTTTCGACCGGATCCCAGAACCACCAGCCGCCCCAGCCGAGTTCGTAGTAGGCCCACCAGGAGCCCAACGTAATACCGATACCGAGGAAGGCCCAGGCCACGATTGTCCACGGACGCGACCAACGTGCCCACGCCGCATCAAGACGACCGCCCAGCAGCGCGGCGATTGCGAAGGCGAAGGCCACGGAGAAACCGACATAGCCCATGTACAGCATCGGCGGGTGAACGATCAGGCCGATGTCTTGCAGCAAGGGATTGAGGTCGCGCCCATCCGTCGGCATCTGCGGCAGGATGCGCGAAAACGGGTTGGACGTGACGATTAGAAACAGCAGGAAACCGGTGCTGATCATACCCATCACCGCCAGTACGCGAGCCAGCATCACTTGCGGCAACTGCCGGGAGAACACTGACACCGCGAAGGTCCAGCCGCCGAGGATCAGTGCCCACAGCAGCAACGAACCTTCGTGAGCGCCCCAGACCGCGCTGAACTTGTAATACCACGGCAGCGCGCTGTTGGAATTGCTGGCAACGTAAGCAACGGAGAAGTCGTCCGCCATGAACGCGTAAGTCAGGCAACCGAAAGCGAACAGCAGAAACGCGAACTGCCCCCATGCTGCGGGCTGGGCCAGGCTCATCCACAAGCGATCGCCACGCCAGGCGCCGAGCAATGGCACCACGGCCTGAACCAGCGCAAAACACAGCGCGAGGATCATCGCCAAGTGGCCCAATTCAGGGATGAACAGCCCTGAACTATAAAGTGCAGATGTCATCAGTTAGCCCTCTTTCACGGGAGTGGGTGCCGACTGACCGCTGTCTTTCAGGGCCTTGGTCACTTCCGGCGGCATGTACTTTTCATCGTGCTTGGCCAGCACTTCGTCGGCCACCACCACGCCTTCAGCGTTGAGCTTGCCGAGGGCGACGATGCCCTGCCCTTCGCGGAACAGATCCGGCAGGATGCCGCGATAACTGATGGTCACGGATTTGTTGAAGTCGGTAACGATGAATTTCACGTCCAGGGAATCGCCGGAACGTTGTAGCGAACCTTTCTCGACCATGCCGCCCGCACGGATACGTGTGTCTTGCGGCGCTTCGCCGTTGGCGATCTGGGTCGGGGTGTAAAACAGATTGATGTTTTGCTGCAGGGCGCTCAGGGCCAGGCCGACGGCAGCGCCGACACCGACCAGAATCGCGAAAATGATGATAAGACGCTTTTTACGCAGCGGATTCACTTGCCGTTCTCCCGGCGCAGACGACGCGCCTCTTGTTGCAGATACCGCTTGCGGGCCAGGATCGGCACCGCCACGTTGAGGGCCAGCACCGCCAGGCTGATGCCATAGGCTGACCAGACATACAGGCCGTGATGGCCCATGGCGAGAAAGTCGCCGAATGAAGCGAAACTCATCGAGCGACCTCCAGACTGTTCTGCACTTCGGTTTTCACCCAGCTCGCCCGGGCTTCGCGCTTGAGCACTTCAAGGCGCATGCGCAGCAACAGCACCGCGCCGAAGAAACAGTAGAAACCCAGCGCCGTCAGCAGCAGTGGCAGCCACATCTCGGCAGGCATCGCCGGTTTTTCGGTGAGGGTGAAGGTCGCGCCCTGGTGCAGGGTGTTCCACCACTCCACCGAGTATTTGATGATCGGGATGTTGATCACGCCGACGATCGCCAGTACCGCACAGGCCTTGGCGGCGCTGTCACGATTGCTGATGGCGTTGCCCAACGCAATAAGACCGAAGTACAGAAACAGCAGAATAAGCATGGACGTAAGTCGCGCATCCCAGACCCACCACGAACCCCAGGTCGGTTTGCCCCAGATCGCGCCAGTGACCAGCGCCACGGCGGTCATCCAGGCGCCGATCGGCGCGGCGCATTGCAGGGCGACGTCGGCCAGCTTCATCTTCCAGACCAGCCCGACGATGCCGCACACGGCCAGCATCACGTAGATGGACTGCGCCAACATGGCGGCCGGGACGTGGATATAGATAATCCGAAAGCTGTTGCCTTGCTGGTAGTCCGGCGGCGCGAAGGCCAGCCCCCAAACCACGCCGATGCTGATCAGCAGCAACGCCGCGACGCTCAGCCACGGCAGCAGTTTGCCGCTGATGCCGTAGAACCATTTGGGCGAGCCGAGCTTATGAAACCACGTCCAGTTCATACTGTTTCCATCACGGTTGCCGTTCGCCATCACGAACAGCCAGGGTCTGCCTTTTCTTCAAAAAGAAGTGGTTAAATTTTAACCAGGCCTCATTATTATTCGCCGACGCTGATCTTCAGGCCAGCAGCGATTGCAAAAGGTGTCAGGGTTATCGCCAGGGCGGTCAGGCTACCAAGCCACAAGAGATAACCAGTCGCCGGCATGCCCTGCAATGCCGCCTGCAAGGCGCCACTGCCGAGAATCAACACCGGGATGTACAGCGGCAGAATCAACAGCGCCAGCAACAAGCCACCGCGCTTCAATCCTACCGTCAATGCCGCGCCTACCGCACCGAGCAGACTCAACACCGGTGTACCCAGCAATAAAGAAAGCAGCAAGACCGGCAGACAGGCGGCAGGCAAACCAAGCATCAACGCCAGCAAGGGTGCGAGCAAAACCAGCGCCAGGCCGGAAAAGGCCCAGTGTGCCAGCACCTTGGCCAAAACCAGAATAGGCAGGGGGTGCGGCGAAAGGACCCACTGCTCAAGCGACCCGTCTTCGAAATCACTGCGGAAAAGCCCATCCAGCGAGAGCAAGACCGATAAAAGCGCCGCCACCCAGACCAGCCCCGGGGACAAGGTTTGCAACAATTGAGTCTCTGGACCGACCGCCAACGGGAACAAAGAGACGACGATGGCGAAGAACACCAGCGGATTCGCCAATTCGGCAGGACGACGGAACAGCAAACGTGCCTCGCGTGCGACCAACAGGCCGAAAACACTCATACGGCCCAATTCCCCAAATCAATGTCGCGATAGCCGGCCGGCATCCGGGTCAGCGTGTGGTGAGTGGTCAGCACCACCATGCCGCCTTGCTCGCAGTGCGCAGCCAAGTGTTCTTCGAGTTGCGCCACGCCTTGTTTGTCGAGCGCGGTGAACGGCTCATCGAGGATCCAAAGCGGCGGGCTGTCCAGATACAAACGCGCCAACGCGACGCGGCGTTGTTGCCCGGCGGAGAGCGTGTGACAGGGAACATCCTCAAAACCGCGCAGCCCCACAGCCGTCAGCGCCTGCCAGATCGCTTCATGAGAGGCCGGTTGATGCAAGGCGCAAAGCCAACTGAGGTTTTCCTCGGGAGTCAGCAAGTCCTTGATGCCAGCGGCATGGCCGATCCACAGCAGGTTGCGCGCCAGTTCGCTGCGTTGCTCGTGCAGTGGCTGGCCGTTTAGCAATACTTGACCGGCGGTCGGTTGCATCAAACCGCATAGCAGACGTAAAAGGCTGGTCTTGCCACTGCCGTTGGGGCCGCTGATTTGCAACATTTCGCCACTGGCCAGTCTCAAATCGAGATTTTCGAAGAGCAGCCGAAGATCTCGCTCACAGGCAAGGGCAACGGTTTGCAGGACAGGACTGGTCAAGAGATCACGGGCCTTTTGCGGTTCAAGTCGGCAGTGGAGCGGCCGCTAAAGAGATGCAGGATAGATGCATTGGCGGCCCGTTTTAGAGAGCTGCGTCAATCAATCGCAATGTTTTTAGCGCCCAGGTGCAACGGGGCGGCATTATACATGCCATGCCCGACTCTAAAGAGCGCAATTTCCACAGGTTGTGACCGCATATGACAGGCGAAATGAACATCCTTGCGCTGCCGCAGACCACACCCGCGACTTCGCGGCCGCTGGTGGTGAGTGGTGAGCTACTCAAGCTGCTGACACCGATGGAGGGCCTGATCTCCGTTGGGCAAACCGCCAAGGCTGAAGTGCTCTCGCTCAAGCAGACGGATCAGACCTTTCAACTGTTGCTCAAGGTCACCCTCGACAGCGGTCGACAGACCACGGTCCAGGCCACCAGCACTCAGCCGTTGCCCCAGGGCACCAGCCTGGCGATCACCCAGCCATCGGCGGGCAATTTGGCAGTCACGGTGCAACAGGCCATCGCCTCCAGCATAGCGACCCTTACCCGCATCGACACGGCGCAACTGCCGGTCGGCACCTTGCTGCAAGGCAAAGTACTGACCTCTCAGGTAATGCCGCAGGTGCCGGGCCAGCCGACGGTGTTTCGCTCGATGGTGAACCTGCTCAACACCGCGCTGAGCGGCAGCACGCTGAGCATCGACAGCCCGACGCCACTGCGCATCGGCACCTTGCTGAGCGCCTTGGTGCAGGACACCCAGACCCTGAAATTCGTCCCGCTGAGCAGCCGACAGGAACAGTTGGCGGTGACCCAACAACTGGTCAGCCAGCAAAGTCGCCAGGGCTCTCTGGATGGCTTGCTCAAAGTCCTGCAAAACCTGCCGCCGTCGGATCAGACCTCCAGCGACCTGCGCGCCGCCGTGGACAAATTGCTCGCCGGCCTGCCAGACGTTCAGCAACTGAGCACGCCCAAAGGCCTGGTCCAGGCGCTGGCCAACAGCGGCCTGTTCCTTGAAGCGAAACTGCTGACCGGACAAAATCCGGCACTGACGCCTGACTTGAAAGGCGATCTGCTCAAGCTGATCGCACAACTGACGCCGGGTCTGCCGGCCAACACCAATCTCAACGCGATCATTGCCGCCAACACCTTGGCCCAGGCGCTGCCGAGTTTCGTGCGTAGTGCCCTCGGCATGCTCGGCCAGGTCAGCGCCAAACCATTGCCGACCAGTTTCCCGCTCCCCGAGCGTCTGCTGCAAAGTCAGGACGGTGAAAACGATCTGGAGCACTTGCTGCGCTTGGCAGCGGCGGCTGTCTCGCGCCTGCAAAGCCATCAACTGTCGAGCCTGGAACAGACCGGCGTCACCGACGATGGTCGCCTGCTCAGCACCTGGCAACTGGAAATCCCCATGCGCAACCTGCAGGACATCGTGCCGTTGCAGGTCAAATTCCAGCGCGAAGAAGCGCCCGAAAAAGAAAAGCCGCACGAACGCCGCGACGAACGCGAGCCGAAACAACAATTGTGGCGAGTCGAACTGGCGTTCGATATGGAGCCGTTAGGGCCATTACAGATTCAGGCTCAGCTGATCAAAGGCAGCCTCTCCAGTCAGCTGTGGGCCGAACGGCCGTACACCGCGAGACTGATCGAAAGCAATCTGGCCGGGCTGCGCGAACGCCTGCTGGCCTCCGGGCTGAATGTCGGCGATCTGGATTGCCACCTCGGCACACCGCCTCAAGGCCCTCAAACCCGCCTCGAACAACGCTGGGTCGACGAAACCGCATGAACGAATCCACCGCACCGCGCCAGGCCATCGCCCTCAAATACGACGGCAGCCACGCCCCTACCCTCACGGCCAAAGGTGATGAGGAATTGGCCGAAGCCATTCTGCAGATTGCCCGTGATTATGAAGTGCCGATCTACGAAAACGCCGAACTGGTGAAACTGCTGGCGCGGATGGAATTGGGAGAGAGTATTCCGGAGGAGTTGTATCGCACGATTGCCGAGATCATTGCGTTTGCGTGGAATTTGAAGGGGAAATTTCCGGAGGGGCATGATCCGGAAGCCGTGATGATGGAGAAGGACATTACCGAGCGCGGCGAGGCTTTTTAAGCCAAAAAACTCCTCTGATTGAAGACAACTCATCGCTATTTACCGTTCATCGCAACTGTCAGATCTGACAGTTGCGATGAACGACGCTGCTGTTGCCAGATAGGCCAACAGCGTCGACCGAATTGATCATGGCGCTGCCCTTATGAGGAACGCTCCCATGACAGTGTCTTCCAAACCTGATGACAGCTCCAAGGACAGCAGTTTGCTGGCCCTTGGAGCGCCCTATATTCCCGCAATGATTAAACCAATGGATGGCGACGAAGGCTACCACGGCGGTATTGGTGCCACAGCCCTGAACGCCGCCGATCTGTTAGTTAGCGTTGATCCTTGGCTTGATAATGCAGTAGGCCAAAGTTGCCTTCTCTTCTGGGATGACGACGTACACCCCATATTTACGGAGGTTATCGACACACCCGAAGAGCTCACCGAACCAGTTCTCTTCCGTGTACCGACAAGCCAGATCCAGGATGGAAGCGCATTCCCGGTTTTTTATCGTCTCATCCGTGACAGCGGCAACGAAAACGACTCGTTCAAACTCAACATTTTGATTAAACGCACGCTTCCGGGAGGCATTCTCGACAAACCCGAACCACTCGGTCATCCCGGCCTGCGTTACACCTTCATTCCGGATATCAAGGATGGCGTCGATAGCGAGATGGCAAAGCAAGGCATTGTCATGCATATCGAGCCTTATCAGAACATCACAGTGTTCGACCGCATCGTCGCACGATGGGGCAATGAAGAGGAGGTGATCCACTACCCCATCACTGCCGAGCAAATCAGCGATCCGCAAAACCATCCCATTCTGATCAAGTTCGATGAACATTTGATCAAGCGCGCGGGTGACGGCAAGCATTCGATTACCTATCAGGTGACCGACCGCTGTGGAAACCGTCCACATGACTATGCGCCATGGGCAATTCCCACTGAGGTCAGGGTAAACGTGAACCGCATTCCCGCACCGACCGTCACAGGTGAGCAAGCGGGTGTGCTGGATCCTGCATATGTCACGAATATCCAGGTTGTCGCGTCCGGTATCGGGCTGATCGCTGGCGACAGTGTCCTGGCTCATTGGCAAGGGCGAGTCGAACGGCAGACGAGAGCCAAGATATATCCGGGAAGCGGAACACTGGAGTTTGCGATACCTATCGCCTGGGCCAACGAAAGCACCGAGAGCACCGTCAGCATCACCCTGCGCGTGGAAGGTGGACTTACTTCCGATACCAAACCCTTAATCATCAAAACCACGATCATCCTCAAGCCACCCAAGGTTCTGGAGGCCTACGGCGCGCAAGGCGACCGTTTGAAAATGGCCGATATTTATGAGGCGAGGCATGTAACCGTTCAGATTCAACAATATGTTGGAATGGCGATCGGACAAACCATTCGTGCTCGCTGGGCCTCTGCGCGGCATGTCTATGACAGTGCAATCACGCCGGTTACGACCGTCGGTGCAATGAATTTTACCGTCCCACGTATTGAAGTTGTGGATTCCATCGACAGTACCGTTCCCGTCAGTTTCACGGTACGTACATACCCCAATGGCCCCCTGCATCGATCTGATCCGCTGCAATTAGCTATTGATCCCCAAACATTTGATCTGCCTCCTCCAAGACTGACCCCGGATCAAACCACGGTCACTGTTCGTTATCCCGCAATGGCCACCGGCTACCAGGCGCGCGTGCGTCTGGGCGGCGTCATCACTCGTAGAACGGAGTGGCAAGACATGAAAACCGATGTAACCGCAGAGTTCTCGATCCCAAAAACCTGGATGGACGAAAACCGAGGAAAAACCGTGCAGATCAACTACAGCGTCAATCGGGCAGGCATCGACGAGCAGAGCCAGTTCTCTCAGGTATTAAGAGTCGAACTGTAATACAAGAAGTGATCCATTGATCACCTGAGAAAACACGCTGATCGTTTCAAATGAGATTTAAAATATGAACACCAAACTGGACACACTGGATCTGATTGCTCCAAAGGTACTCGAGGCCTATGGCACCGGAAGAAACCGTTTAAACTTCAATGACGTGTATAACAATACACACATCACTATTCAGGCAAACTACACCGACATGGCGAAGAAACATACACTTCGGGCCCGCTACGCAAGTAGTCGCCATGTATATGATAGCGAAACACTAACCGTTGGCACCCCAGGGCCGTTGAACTTCAAGGTTCCACGCCTCGAAGTGATCGACTCCATTGGCGGCATCGTAGCAGTAAACTACAGTATTCGCCTTACACCTGACGCGCCACTCCTCATTTCCAAAACGCTGTCACTGCATGTTGATGCGCAATTGTTTGATCTGAGTGAACCCAGGCTTTCCGCCGACAGGAAAACCGCGACTGTCAAGTTTCTGAATATGACTCCAGGCTACACCGTTAGAGTCAGATGGCACGGCGTGATTGTACGTGATACAGAAATTCGACCAATCCAGAACAGCTCATCGATACCGTTTGACATTCCCACAAACTGGGTAACAGAGAACGCTGAGAAAACCGTGCTGGTCAACTATAGCGTTCACCAATCAGGCTCGGATGACAATCTGATGTTTTCTCGTTTGCTACGCGTCACTCTTTGAATATTCCTGTCACCCACAAAAAGGTACAGGGTGCAGACCGACTGCACACTGTACCTTTAACTTGCCAATATTTTAATCAGTCGTCGCGATCACAGCGTTACAATTTTATCACTCTCGTGAAGCCCCCCTGGAGTCAAATCCGCTCTGATAACAAGCAGGAGATCACCTGTAACATTGAAATAGTCCTGCCGTATGTACTTCGCTCCCACAACCCCTGCACCACCGATTTGATGCTGAAAATAGAAAAAAACGCGTAAAGCGGTAGTTAGCTTTGAGCATCTTTCGGCCAAAGCGAAATAATTATTTCGTTATAATGTACGCGCTCTTCTAGAGACTCAAGGCTCGCTCGCACCGTAAGACTTAAAGCGAACTTCTAGGCAGTGGATGCAAATCCACATTGGTGCTTATTTTTATTCGACCAATAACCTGAACCAGTAACGGCCCGATGATGCACTATCCATTTGGCCAGCGTATCTACGCCTTCCTGGGGACAGAAACAACTATTGGAAGGGTAAGAACTGCGAGCTCCACACCCACCTGCCCCGGCCCGCTCCCAGCTCTCTGCATCCGTGGGAACTGAACAGAGTAGACTTATTGGGTAGGTGCCCAGTCGCTGAGCGGTTTCGAAGTCTTTAAAAATGAATCCATGAAGATCGCCCCACACCAAGGTGGTTATTCCAAAATCTTTACGCAAACAAGAAAATGGAACATCCTGCTTGTTGATTGCGGTAGGGCTGGAATTCCAGGAGTGGTACGCCGGTTTCGCACCAGTGGTACGCAACATCACACCACTGCAAAAGTAAACGGTCTTTCCGCTACAGTTATTTGAGACATTGTAGTATCGCCCATTCAGCCTCTCGGCGACCAACTGACCATACTTCTGATTCTTCGCATCAAAACTGAACATTTTCTTGTTCGTTGCAGCGATATCTATTTTCACGACGGGAACATACAAAGACATTTCCAGATAGTATTCTCGTTGAAACTTTTGCGGATCCGCCCACTTGGCCGGCGCCGACGTCTCATAGAATACTGCGGCCATAAGCAACTTCTCCGGTTTACTTTCATCCTTGGTCTGTATCAATACCTCAGTAGGCTTGGCCGCCCAGGCAGCGCCAACAAGTTTATGCGCTTCAAGACTGACCTTGAACTTCGCGACCACAACCACACTCAGTGAACATTGGTTCTTCTGCAACGAACTTTGCTCTGTGAAGTTTTTAGCTACGCCGCCGCTGTTGTGGCGGGAACTGCCAGCTTGGCACAGTTAGAAAAATCAGCATTCCGTTGCGCATCTGTTAGTGCAAAACTACATTCATGGTCCGCACGTACATCCAGCGACTCTGTTGAAAAATGATCAATACATCTGAGGTGAAGGGCTTTGCCTTCGGCCAACGCGGTGGTTTGGTCCTTTAATATAAAGCCACTTTTCCTGTTGCTATTCAGCGTCGTACTTCCAACATCGGACCGTATATACGTGAACGCCACCGAGCCCAGTTCTGTAGCGGCCGAACCGTAATCCATTAATTTTAAAATGGCGCTGCAATTAACAACCCGAAGCAATACACCGCAACAATAACAAGCCGGCATACCATTCGAACATCGTGCAACGTTACTGGTGTACTTGGAGTTCAAATCGGTGACCAGCGCTTGTCCGGACATCGCATCAGCCTTTGCAATACAACATATCAAAAATAAAAATCAAAGCCCCCCCCTCGCAAACACTTAATGATCATTTCCAGACTTCAGATTGCTCACCTTCATGAAAACTAAAAGCTCTCGGAGCACCATCAACCAACGTAACCCGCATGACTGGCAGCACATCACCTGTCACATTGAAATAGTCCTGCTGAGCGTATTTAGCTCCCTCCAGACCCACTGCCAACGTTTGTGTGTGCAAATAGAAAAATGCGGCAATTGGCAATTTCTTGGGAATGCCTTGCGGCCAAGTCTTCAATAGAAGCTCATTGTGGAAAGGCCGTTCTTCAGCAGGCCTCTCAAAACTGTTTCGAGCCAGCAAGCTAATTGCAAACTGATCTTTGCCGGCCGAAAAAGAACACTGATGCAGATTCCTGTCAGAAAAATAACCTGAACCGCCCACAGATCGATAATGTCTCTTCCATTGTTCTAGAGTGTTAACACCTTCCTCCGAACAAGTACGACTCGTGGCTGGAAAATTCTTACTTGGGCCGCAACCTGCCTTTGTCGGCCGTAATCCACTGGCGGCATCGGATGGAAATGAACACAAGACAGGAATATCATGCGAACCCAATCGTTCAGCAGTATCGACATCTTTAAATATAAACCCCTGAATTTCAGACCAGACCAGAATCTCGATACCCAAGTCCTGACGAATATATGAGAACGACACACCACCCGATGCTATTGAACCAGGACTAGGGTCCCAAGCGTGATACCCCGGCTTGGTCCCGGTCACTCGAAGAATCACACCACTGCAATAGTACGCTGCACGTCCATTACAATCATTCGTTACATTCGCATATTTTGAATTTAATCGATCAGCCGCCGCCTGCCCATATACTTGATCTGACATCGCGAAGGAAAAAACGCTTTTATCTGCTGCTGCCAAATTCAACTTTACGATAGGAACATACAGCGACGTCGCCAAGTAATACTCACGTTGAAACTTCTGCGCATCCGCCAGTTTGGCCGGTGTCGACGCCTCGTAGAAGACCGCCTCAATGGGTAATTTTTCAGGCTTGTTCTCATTCCAAGTTTGAACCAGCACTTCCATCGGTTTAGTCGCCCAGACCGCGCTCACGAGACTATGCGCCTCCAGGCTGGCCTTGAACTGCGCAGCCACAACCGTACTCAGTGAACATTGGTTCTTCGGCAACGAACTGTGTTCTTTGAAGTTTTTCAACCACGCTGCCGCTGTTGTGGCGGGAACTGCCAGCTTAGCGCAGTTAGCAAGATCAGTATTCAGTTGCGCATATTTTGGTGCAAAACCACATCCATGGTCCGCACGTACATCCAGCGACTCTGTTGGAAAAGGATAAATGCATCTCAGGTGAAGGGCTTTGCCTTCGGCCAACGCGGTGGTTTGGTCTTTTAATATAAAACCACTTTTTCTGTTGCTATTCAGCGTCGTACTTCGAACATCGGAGCGTATATACGTAAACGCCACCGAGCCCAGTTCCGTAGCGGCCGAACCGTAATCCCAAAACTTGAAAGCGGTGCTGTAATCAACGCCCCGAAGCAATACACCGGAACAATAATAAGCCGGCATACCATTCGAACATTGTGCAACGTTACTGGTGTACTTGGCATTTAAATCGGTGACCAGGGCCTGTCCAGACATGGCATGAATTTGTGTGGCACAACACATCAACAGAAGAAACAAAGTTCTCATTTTAGCGATCTCACTTGAAATATAAACTCACTTCAAGCCTACCCCCCCCTAATGATCACTTCCACTGTCATAAATAACAGTCCTGACAGACGGCTATCTAAATTACTTGTCGGACGAGTCGTAATATATTTGTCAAAGGGGGGGGGGGGGGGGGGCAGATTTTATTGCGTCCAAATGCAAAAATATCGCAGCCTTCCAGACTGTGTGAAAACCTAGCCATTTGCGCAGCGATTCAAGAAAATGCTCCGTATTGAAAGATACGGGGCATTTTTGCTGTGGCGTATATCCAAGGTGAACCACGAAACCAGATCAGCCTATTCCCGGTTTCTCTGGAAAATTTAATACCTAAAGATCATCTCGTTCGCGTGATTGACGCCTATGTTGCTGGACTGGATCTTGTGCAATTGAGCTTCGATAAAGCGATTCCCTAAGGCACAGGACGTCCCTCTTACGATCCTGTCGACTTGCTCAAACTGTACCTCTACGGCTATTTCCCGCGGATTCGCTCCTCGCGCCGACTTGAGGCCGAGTGCCAACGCAACGTCGAAGTCATGTGGCTGATCAATCGACTCAAGCCCGACTTCAAAACCATTGCCGACTTTCGCAGGGACAACAAAGCCGCGTTCATTGCCACATGCCGGGCCTTTGTCCAATTCTGCCGCGCGGTTGGTTTGATTGCGGGCGACCTGGTGCCATCGATGGCAGTAAATTTCAGGCGGCCGCGTCTGCACGACGACATCTGAATCTCAAACAGCTCAAACGCCAGAAGGAAAAGTTGGAGAAGCGCATCGCCCAATATCTGGTGCAACTGGATGAGGCCGGTGAAACGGTTGATCGCAGCGCGATCAAAACAGCGCTGGCGCGACTTGAAGACCGGCAAAGGTAAGGAGTTTTTCGACCGAAACGACTTTGTTTACGACGTAGAGCACGACCATTACCAATGCCCCGCCGGCCAATTACTGACATTCAAGCAATTGCACAACGGCAATCGTGAGTACCAGGCCATCAAGGATTGCACCTCCTGTGCCTTAAAAGCGCAGTGCACCGATGCGCCTCGTCGATATGTCTCGCGGCATGTGAACGAAGGCGCCGTTGAGCGAATGGAGCAACGGATGCTGGCACATCCCAGAGATGATGGTTAGCCGAAGATCCATCGTTGAACGTCCCTTCGGCAACCTCAAACAATGGCTGTTCGGCAACGGCCGCTTCCTGCTACGACAGCTGGAAGGTGCGAGAGCGGAAATGGCTCTGGCGATAAACGCCTACAACCTGAAAAGGGTGATTAATGTGCTTGGAGCACGCAAAATTAATGGGCTGAAAAGCCTTTTTTCGTCTGCTTCCCGCACAAAAGCAAACGCCCCGAACAAGTCGGGGCGTTTGCTTGGGGCCGCTATTACTGCGTTTTCACACAGTCTGGAAGGCTGCGATCTTTTGATCTTTTTAGTTTCTGTGCAACTTGCTCATCAACTCCGCCTCAGCCTGGGTCAACCCGCAAGACTGAGTCAGTTCATCGACGCTGGCCCCCATCCCCACCAGGCGCGCTGCCTGAGCGAATGAAAGGCTCGACGGATCACGCTGTTCCAGCTGAGCCAGTTTGTCCGGCAACGGGCCGACGACGGCACGCAGTTCGTGCAGGTCTTCACCCATGCGCACGTTGCCGTTCTGGTAGTCGTCGACGCGTTTGGCCAGGTCCTTGATGCGCTGATCGCGCAACGCATCGCCCTGGGCCTGTTGCGCGGCGATCTGCCGCTGAGCGCGGATGTACGCCAGGAACATCGCCAGCGTGCCTGCCCAGAAGAGGAACAGGACAATGACAGCTACCTCAAGAATCAATCAGATACTCTCCAGTTCCGACCATTCTTCTTCGCTCATCATCTTGTCCAGCTCGACCAGGATCAGCAGTTCGTTGTTCTTGTTGCATACGCCCTGAATGAACTTGGCGGACTCTTCGTTACCGACGTTCGGCGCGGTCTCGATTTCCGACTGACGCAGGTAAACCACTTCAGCCACGCTGTCGACCATGATCCCGACCACTTGCTTGTCGGCTTCGATGATGACGATACGGGTGTTGTCGCTGATCTCGGCATTCATCAGGCCGAAGCGCTGACGGGTGTCGATCACGGTGACCACGTTACCGCGCAGGTTGATGATGCCCAGCACGTAGCTCGGAGCACCCGGGACCGGGGCGATTTCGGTGTAGCGCAGGACTTCCTGAACGCGCATCACGTTGATGCCGTAGGTTTCATTGTCCAGCTTGAAGGTTACCCATTGCAGGATCGGATCTTCAGAACCTTTTGCATTCGTCGCTTGACTGCTCATACCTGACCCCTCGAAAAACCGCTCTTGTCGGTGTGTGTTCTGTGTGGAGGCATTCAACAATGCCGTCGCCTACTTGTTATGTCGGCTGTTATGTCGATTTGTGTAGCGGCTTGCTGCCGCCCATGTGCTTCGCCCCACCGCTGGCGATCAACTCGGCCAGTGCGGAAACGTCGAGCAAGGCACACATGTGTTCAATCACCGTGCCGGCGAGCCATGGCCGCTGACCCCGGTGACTTCTCCATTTGATTTCGTTCGGGTCCAGACGCAACGAGCGGCTGACCTGATGCACCGCCAGCCCCCACTCGTAGCCCTGAACCGA
Source organism: Pseudomonas sp. PME37.24/025 (assembly GCF_055556615.1). Lineage (NCBI taxonomy): Bacteria > Pseudomonadati > Pseudomonadota > Gammaproteobacteria > Pseudomonadales > Pseudomonadaceae > Pseudomonas > Pseudomonas sp. PME37.24/025. The sequence continues at coordinate 57,666 of NZ_JBVHNK010000015.1, read as the reverse complement.
AATTACGTATTGCAGGCCCTGGCGGAAATCATCGCGATAACGATCTGGCATGACCCAGCGCGCGGTATCCAGCACTTTCAGGTTGCCGGCCTGGCTCGGCAGGATCCCGAGGAACCATTCCGGCTGACCGAACAACGGCGTCAACTCGTGACCGGCCAGGGAATAAATCGAGCCCAGGCACACCAGTGGCACCGCCAGGGTCAACCCGGCGACGTCGAACAACAGGCATTCGAACGGCTCGGCAGCCCATGCCGGACGACCATCGGTTTCCACCGGTGGCGGCGTGTTGCTGGGTGGCAGATGAACTTCAACCAACGGCGGCACCAACGCTTGCAGCAGTGGTGCAATCGTCGACACGGACGCCAGAATCGGTGCCGGCGCTTCGATCACGACCACCGGTGCTTTCACCACTGGCGCAACGATGGGTGCAGCGGCCACGGCCGGTTTTTGCGCATCGCGAGCCTGTTCTTCAAGCACGGCAGCCTGGAACTCATCCAGCGCAGCTTCAACCTCGACAACCTCGGGCAGCGCCTCGATCTCTGGCGGCAACTCTGCGGTCGCGTCCTGCAGCAAGGCGTCCAGATAGGACTGGAGGGCCAGTTGCGGACGCGAGGTGATTTTCACCGGCCGAGTCATGCGCACACCATCGTAGGAGCTGCCGAAGGTTCGGTGCCGCGTTCGGACGATCTTTTGGCGGATTCGAAGATGTCACAAAGCAAGATCAAAAGATCGCAGCCTGCGGCAACTCCTACAGGGATTGAGTTCATCTCAAGCCACCTGCGGAACAAGTTGTGCCGCCAGCAAATGCTTGAGCAGTGCACGGTAAGCGAGAACGCCACGGCTCTTGCCATCGAATTGCGAAGGCGTCAGCCCTGCCCGGCTCGCGTCACGCAAGCGGGTGTCGATCGGGATGTAGCCTTGCCAGATTTCTTCCGGGTACTTGTCGCGCAGCACGCGAAGGGTGCCGAGGGAAGCCTGGGTGCGGCGGTCGAACAGGGTCGGCACAATGCTGAACGGCAGCGCCTGTTTGCGCGAGCGGTTGATCATCGCCAGGGTGTTGACCATGCGTTCCAGGCCTTTGACCGCCAGATGCTCGGTCTGCACCGGGATCACCAACTGCTGGCTGGCCGCCAAGGCATTGACCATCAGCACACCGAGCAATGGCGGGCTGTCGATCACCGCGTAATCGAAGTCCTGCCACAACTGCGCCAGGCTCTTGGCGATCACCAGGCCCAAACCACTCTGGCCCGGCGACTGGCGCTCGAGGGTTGCCAGCGCGGTGCTCGATGGCAACAGGGAAATGCGTTCGTCACTGGTGGGCATCAGCAACTGACCGGGCAAGCCTTGCGGCACGCTGCCCTTGTGCAGAAACAGGTCGTAGCTGCTGTGTTCCAGGCTGTCGGGATCGTAACCGAAGTAGCTGGTCATGGAGCCGTGGGGGTCGAGATCGACCACAACCACGCGCTTGCCCGCCTCAGCCAGCAAACCGGCTAAAGCGATGGAGGAAGTGGTTTTACCGACACCACCCTTTTGATTGGCGACTGCCCAGACTCTCATTCGGATTGTTCCTCCCGGTCGAAAAGGTCGACCGAGAAATAGCTCAACGTATTAATGCGGGTGACGGAGAATTGACGGCGCTCTCTCGTCCCGGCGACTTGACCGGGGTAGGTGCAGTTTGTGTGCCAGCCCGCTTCAACGCGGCATCCGGTTTCGCATTGGCGGTTCCGGTGCCGGTGAGACTGCGGCGTACATCGAGATTTCGCGACACCACCAACACCACTCGACGGTTACGCGCCCGACCTTCGGCGGTGGCGTTATTGGCCACCGGCTGGAACTCGCCGTAACCCACCGACGCCAGACGACCGGGATTCACACCCTGCATCGCCAGCATGCGCACGATGCTTGCCGAACGGGCCGAGGACAGCTCCCAGTTGGTCGGGTATTGCGCGGTGCGAATCGGCTGATCATCGGTAAAGCCTTCGACGTGGATCGGGTTGTCGAACGGCCTGAGGATCGCGGAAATCTTGTCGATGATGTTGAATGCAATGTCGCTGGGCATGGCGTCGCCGCTGCCGAACAACAGGCTGGAATTGAGTTCGATCTCGACCCACAACTCATTGCCGCGCACGGTCATCTGGTTGGAGCTGATCAGGTCGCCGAACGCCGCGCTGATATCATCGGCAATGCTTTTGAGCGGATCCTTGGCGGCCTGGGCGATGCCGGCGTCGATCTGTTCGCTGTCCTTGACCAGCGGCTTGGCCGGGGTCACGGTCTTCGGTCGCTCTTCGCCGATAGGAATCGGCTTGAGGGCGCGATCGGAATCGGTAAATACCCCGATCAACGCCTCGGAAATGATCTTGTACTTGCCTTCGTTGATCGAAGAGATCGAGTACATCACCACGAAGAAAGCGAACAGCAACGTAATGAAGTCGGCGTAGGAAACCAGCCAGCGTTCGTGATTGACGTGTTCTTCAGGTTGCCGACGACGAGCCATGAGGTTATTCCCTTAATCCATGAAGCCCTGAAGCTTCAACTCAATGGAGCGAGGATTTTCACCTTCGGCGATCGACAGAATCCCTTCCAGCAACATCTCGCGATAACGCGACTGCCGCAACGCGATGGATTTGAGCTTGGCGGCAATCGGCAGCAACATCAGGTTGGCACTGGCCACGCCATAAATGGTGGCGACAAAAGCGACGGCAATGCCGCTGCCCAGTTGCGACGGATCGCCCAGGTTACCCATGACGTGGATCAGGCCCATCACCGCACCGATGATGCCGATGGTCGGCGCGTAGCCGCCCATGCTTTCAAAGACTTTGGCGGCTTCGATGTCACGGCTTTCCTGGGTGTAGAAATCCACTTCCAGAATGCTGCGAATCGCTTCCGGCTCGGCGCCGTCCACCAACAATTGCAGGCCTTTGCGCGAGTAGCTGTCGGGTTCGGCGTCGGCCACCCCTTCCAGACCGAGCAAACCTTCCTTGCGGGCGGTCAGGCTCCAGTTCACGACGCGATCGATGCCGCCAGCCAGGTCCACGCGAGGTGGAAACAGGATCCAGGCGAGAATCTGCATGGCGCGCTTGAAGGCGCTCATCGGCGATTGCAGCAGCGCTGCGCCGATGGTCCCGCCGAGTACGATCAACGCTGCCGGGCCGTTGGCCAGCGCGCCGAGGTGACCGCCTTCAAGGTAGTTGCCGCCAATGATGGCGACGAACGCCATGATGATCCCGATAAGGCTGAGTACATCCATCAGAGACACGCCTCGACCAGGTGTCGGCCGATATCGTCCAGGCTGTACACCGCGTCCGCGAGTTCGGCTTTGACGATAGCCATCGGCATGCCGTAGATCACGCAACTGGCTTCATCCTGAGCCCAGATCGCACTGCCGCCCTGCTTGAGCAGACGCGCACCTTCGCGACCGTCGGCGCCCATGCCGGTCAGTACCACCGCCAGAACTTTGTCGCCGTAGGATTTGGCCGCGGAACCGAAAGTGATGTCCACGCACGGCTTGTAGTTCAGACGCTCGTCGCCCGGCAGGATTTTCACCGCGCCACGGCCGTCGATCATCATTTGCTTGCCACCCGGTGCCAGTAGCGCCAGGCCCGGACGCAGGATGTCGCCATCCTCGGCTTCCTTGACGCTGATGCGGCACAGCTTGTCCAGACGCTCGGCGAAGGCCTTGGTGAAGGCTGCCGGCATGTGCTGGATCAACACGATCGGTGCCGGGAAGTTGGCCGGCAACTGTGTCAGCACCCGTTGCAGGGCAACCGGACCGCCGGTGGAGGTACCGATGGCGACCAGTTTGTAGGCTTTGCGTTTGGGCGCTGGAGACGACGGCGTCGCTGCATGGCTGCGAGCCGGAATCGGGGCCGGTGCCGGACGCGCAGGCGCGCTGCTGCCGTAGCTGCTGACGCTCGAAGGCGCAGGCGTCGGTGCTGGCGCAGCTGCCGGAGCCGGGGCACTGTAGGCGCTGACACGACGGTTACTGCGCGAGATGCTGAGAATCTTCTCGCACAGCAGTTGCTTGACCTTCTCCGGGTTACGCGAGATGTCTTCGAAATTCTTCGGCAGGAAGTCCACCGCACCGGCGTCCAGCGCATCGAGGGTCACCCGCGCGCCTTCATGAGTCAGCGAGGAGAACATCAACACCGGGGTCGGGCAGCGCTGCATGATGTGCCGCACTGCCGTGATGCCATCCATCATCGGCATCTCGTAGTCCATGGTGATCACGTCAGGCTTGAGGGCCAGTGCCTGATCGATCGCCTCTTTGCCATTGGTCGCCGTACCGACGACCTGGATATTCGAATCCGCTGAAAGAATTTCCGAGACGCGGCGGCGGAAAAACCCCGAATCGTCCACCACCAGGACTTTGACTGCCATAAACACTCCGTTAGACGGGGCGAGGCTCAGTCGCCCCGCTCCCCCAGAATCAAATACGCCGTGCGGCGTAACGCTTGAGCATGCTCGGCACATCGAGAATCAGTGCAATGCGGCCGTCACCAGTGATGGTGGCGCCGGACATGCCCGGGGTTCCCTGGAGCATTTTGCCCAATGGCTTGATGACCACTTCTTCCTGGCCCACCAACTGGTCGACGACGAAGCCGATCCGCTGAGTGCCCACCGATAGGATCACCACATGGCCTTCGCGCTGCTCTTCGTGAGCGGCGGAGCTGACCAGCCAGCGCTTGAGGTAGAACAGAGGCAGTGCCTTGTCCCGCACGATCACCACTTCCTGGCCGTCCACCACGTTGGTGCGCGACAGGTCGAGGTGGAAGATCTCGTTGACGTTCACCAGCGGGAACGCGAACGCCTGGTTGCCGAGCATGACCATCAGCGTCGGCATGATCGCCAGGGTCAACGGGACCTTGATGACGATCTTCGAGCCCTTGCCCTTGGTCGAGTAGATATTGATGGTGCCGTTGAGCTGGGCGATCTTGGTTTTCACCACGTCCATGCCCACGCCGCGCCCGGAGACGTCGGAAATTTCGGTCTTGGTCGAGAAACCCGGAGCGAAGATCAGGTTGAAGCAATCCGACTCGCTGAGACGGTCCGCCGCATCCTTGTCCATCAGGCCTTTTTTCACGGCGATACCGCGCAGAACATCAGCGTCCATGCCTTTGCCATCATCGGAGATGGACAGCAGGATGTGGTCGCCTTCCTGTTCAGCGGACAGGATCACCTTGCCGCTGCGAGGTTTGCCCAACGCTTCGCGCTCAGCCGGCTCTTCAATACCGTGGTCGACCGAGTTGCGCACCAAGTGGACCAGCGGGTCGGCCAGGGCCTCGACGAGGTTCTTGTCGAGGTCGGTTTCTTCGCCGACCAGCTCCAGGTTGATCTCTTTCTTGAGCTGGCGAGCCAGGTCGCGAACCAGACGCGGGAAGCGCCCGAAAACTTTCTTGATCGGCTGCATCCGGGTCTTCATGACCGCGGTTTGCAGGTCGGCCGTGACCACGTCGAGGTTCGACACGGCCTTGGACATGGCTTCGTCGCCGCTGTTGAGGCCCAGACGGACCAAGCGGTTACGCACCAGTACCAACTCGCCGACCATGTTCATGATTTCGTCGAGACGCGCGGTATCGACCCGCACGGTGGTCTCGGCTTCGCTGGCCGGTTTTTCCGGTGGCGGCGCAGCCGGGGCACGAGCAGGAGCCGGTGCAGCAGCGGCAGCAGGCTTGGGCGCTTGGGCTTTTGGCTCAGGCGCTTTGGCGACAGGTGCCGGCGCCGCAGCCTTGACCACTGGGGTTGCTACCGCCGAAGCAGCAGAACCGGTGCCCACTTCAGTGAACTTGCCTTTACCGTGCAATTCGTCGAGCAGCGATTCGAACTCATGATCGGAGATCAGATCACCGCCGGCCGCTTTAGCGGTTGGCGCAGCCGGGGCCGGGGCCGAAGCAATCGCCGATTCCAGCGCATCGACCGCAAAGTTGCCTTTGCCGTGCAACTGATCGAGCAGTGTTTCGAACTCGTCATCGGTGATGTCGGAGCTGTCGCCTGCCCCTTTCGGGGCAGCCGGTGCGGCGGGCGCCGCGACCACTGCATCGGCGGCGAACTGGCCTTTGCCGTGCAATTGATCGAGCAACGATTCGAACTCGGCATCGGTGATTTCGTCGCTGGTCGCCGTATCGGCGGCAGGCGGAGCAACCACAGGTGCCTCGGCCTGAGCCTTGACGGCATTCAGCGAGTCCAGCAGTTGTTCGAATTCGTTATCGGTAATGTCGCCGGATTCACTTTCAGCGGCCGGCTCTTGCACCACCTCAGCGACAGGTGCCGCTTCATCGCCGGTTTGCGGCTCGGCCAGGCGGGCCAGAGCAGCCAGCAATTCAGGCGTGGCAGCCGTGATCGGGCTGCGTTCGCGGACTTCGCTGAACATTCCGTTCACCGCGTCCAGTGCCTCGAGAACCACGTCCATCAGTTCCGAGTCGACGCGTCGTTCACCCTTGCGCAGGATGTCGAACACGTTCTCGGCGATGTGACAGCACTCCACCAGCTCATTGAGCTGGAGGAAGCCGGCGCCCCCTTTTACAGTGTGAAAACCGCGAAAAATTGCATTGAGCAAATCCGCATCATCCGGTCGGCTTTCAAGCTCGACCAGCTGTTCGGACAGTTGCTCTAGAATCTCGCCGGCCTCAACCAGGAAATCCTGAAGGATCTCTTCATCGGCGCCGAAGCTCATTAAGGGGGTGCTCCTGAGGTCTAAAAACCTAAAAAACCTAAAATGCTAAAACTCTAAAATCCTAGGCTGGATAACAAATCGTCCACATCGTCCTGACCGGACACAACGTCTTCTCTTTTATCGGCATGAATCTGCGGACCTTCACCCTGCGAGAGATGTTTTTGTGGATCTTTTTCAGCCAGCATCGCTTCATGGTCATGTTCGATACCCGCAAAGCGGTCGACCTGACTGGCCATGAGCACGAGCTTGAGCAGATTGCTTTCAACTTCGGTGACCAACTGGGTCACGCGTTTGATCACCTGACCGGTGAGGTCCTGGTAATCCTGGGCCAGCAGAATGTCGTTGAGGTTGCTCGACACGACACGGTTGTCTTCGCTGCTGCGTGTCAGGAAACCGTCAACCCGCCGGGCCAGTTCACGGAACTCTTCAGCCCCGACTTCGCGACGCATGAACCGTCCCCAATCCGTGCTCAGCGCCTGAGCTTCATCGCTCAGGCCGTTGATCAGCGGCGTGGCGTTTTCCACCAGGTCCATGGTGCGGTTGGCCGCAGCCTCGGTCAGCTTGACCACATAACCCAGGCGCTCAGTGGCATCGGTGATCTGAGACACTTCCTCGGCTTGCGGCATGTGCGGGTCAATCTGGAAATTGACGATCGCGCTATGCAGCTCGCGGGTGAGCTTGCCCACTTCCTGATACAGGCCGCGGTCACGGGTCTGGTTGAGCTCATGGATCAGTTGCACAGCGTCGCCGAACCTGCCTTTTTCAAGGCTTTCGACCAGTTCGACCGCGTGTTTTTTCAGGGTCGATTCGAAATCGCCCTGTGAAGATTCGTTTTGCTCCATAGCTCCCCCGTGACGGACTGGCTTTGCACATCAACCGATGCGTTCGAAGATCTTTTCAATCTTGTCTTTCAACGCTTGAGCAGTGAATGGCTTGACCACATAGCCGTTCACACCCGCCTGAGCGGCTTCGATGATTTGCTCGCGCTTGGCTTCAGCGGTCACCATCAGCACCGGCAGGTGCTTGAGCTTTTCATCGGCGCGCACGTGACGCAGCAGATCGATGCCGGTCATGCCAGGCATGTTCCAGTCCGTTACCAGAAAGTCGATGCCCCCGCTGTTGAGAACCGGAATGGCAGTGATGCCATCGTCAGCCTCGACCGTGTTGGTGAACCCAAGGTCACGCAACAGGTTTTTTATGATCCGCCGCATCGTTGAGAAGTCATCAACGATGAGGATTTTCATGTTCTTGTTCAATTCGACCTCCAAGCAGTCTTAAACGCGTCCAGCACCTGGACGCGCCATTTCAATCAATCCGGCAAAGCACTCAATGACTGTCTGGAGCACAACAGATCGAGACCGGCGCGGTTCAACACCACACCGGCTCCATTCGCAGTGTCCCCACACTGCCTTCAGCGCGCTCGCCACTCCCCCAAACGCCCCCGCAAACGGGCCGCGCACTGGCTGTGTAACTGGCTGACCCGCGATTCGCTGACCCCCAGGACCTCACCGATTTCCTTGAGATTCAACTCTTCGTCGTAGTACAGCGCCAACACCAGTCGCTCACGCTCCGGCAAATTGGCAATCGCGTCCGCCAGCGCCGCCTGGAAGCGTTCATCTTCCAGATCGCGTGACGGCTCGAGATGAGCACTGGCGCCATCCTCATGCAGCCCTTCGTGTTCGCCGTCCTGCAACAGATCGTCGAAACTGAATAACCGGCTGCCGAGAGTGTCGTTCAAAATCCCGTAATAATCGTCGAGACTCAATTGGAGTTCGGCCGCAACTTCGTGATCTTTAGCGTCACGGCCGGTTTTAGCTTCAATCGAGCGAATCGCGTCGCTGACCATGCGGGTATTGCGGTGAACCGAACGTGGCGCCCAGTCCCCCTTGCGCACTTCATCGAGCATCGCGCCGCGGATTCGAATGCCCGCGTACGTCTCGAAACTCGCGCCTTTGCTGGCGTCGTATTTGGTTGATACTTCAAGCAGGCCGATCATGCCGGCCTGGATCAGGTCTTCAACCTGGACACTGGCCGGCAAACGCGCCAGCAAATGGTAGGCAATGCGTTTGACCAGTGGCGCGTAACGCTCGATTAGTTCGTACTGCGCGTCACGTGCCGAATTCTTGTAGAGGTTGTAACCACTGGCTGTCATAGGACGGGTCCTGCCGTTTGTTGCACGAGGCGCTCGACGAAAAATTCCAGATGCCCACGCGGGTTGGCCGGCAGCGGCCAGGTATCGACCTTCTGCGCAATGGCCTTGAATGCCAGAGCGCACTTGGAACGGGGAAAGGCTTCGTAGACGGCACGCTGCTTCTGCACGGCCTTGCGCACGCTTTCGTCGTAAGGCACCGCACCGACGTACTGTAAGGCGACGTCAAGAAAACGATCGGTGACCTTGGTCAACTTGGCGAACAGGTTGCGGCCCTCCTGCGGGCTCTGCGCCATGTTGGCCAGGACACGGAAACGATTCATGCCGTAGTCGCGGTTCAGCAGTTTGATCAGCGCGTAGGCGTCGGTAATGGAGGTTGGTTCGTCGCACACCACCAGCAAGACTTCCTGGGCTGCGCGCACGAAACTGACTACCGAGTCACCAATGCCCGCAGCGGTGTCGATCACCAATACGTCGAGGTTGTCGCCGATGTCGCTGAAGGCCTGGATCAGGCCGGCATGCTGGGCCGGGCTCAGATGAACCATGCTCTGGGTGCCGGACGCGGCCGGGACGATGCGGATACCGCCGGGCCCTTGCAGCAGCACGTCGCGCAGCTCACACCGGCCTTCGATCACATCGGCCAAAGTACGTTTGGGTGTCAGCCCCAGCAGGACGTCAACGTTCGCCAGCCCCAGATCGGCATCCAGCAGCATGACGCGCCGGCCGAGCTCAGCTAGAGCCAGGGACAAGTTCACTGACACGTTAGTCTTCCCGACGCCACCTTTGCCGCCGGTCACCGCGATCACCTGTACGGGATGCATGCTGCCCATGTTATTTCTTTACCTTGTCTTACTTAGACGGAGGCCACATTACTGGCTGCGCGTTCACCAACTGAACAATGCATTGGCAGACCATCGATGTAGGTACAAAAACTGTTCATTAATACCTCAGCCAACCCGCTTGGTCGGACTGTGGTAGAGGTCAGCGAACATATCAGCCATGGCTTCTTCGCTGGGTTCTTCCTGCATTTGCACGCTAACGGCGCGGCTGACCAACTGATGACGACGCGGCAGATGCAAGTCATCCGGGATCCGCGGGCCATCGGTCAGGTAAGCCACCGGCAATTCATGACTGATGGCCAGGCTCAACACCTCACCCAGACTTGCCGTTTCATCCAGTTTAGTCAGGATGCAGCCAGCTAGCCCGCAACGCTTGTAACTGTGATAAGCGGCGGTTAGAACCTGTTTTTGGCTAGTGGTTGCCAAGACCAGATAATTTTTTGATTTGATCCCTCGTCCGGCCAGGCTTTCGAGCTGCATGCGCAGTGCCGGATCGCTGGCCTGCAGGCCGGCGGTATCGATCAGCACCACGCGTTTGCGCAGCAAAGGCTCCAGCGCCTGCACCAGCGATTGGCCCGGGTCGACGTGGGTGACCGACACGTTGAGGATGCGGCCCAGAGTCTTGAGCTGTTCCTGAGCGCCGATGCGGTAGCTGTCCATGCTCACCAGCGCGATGTTCTGCGCGCCGTACTTGAGCACATAGCGGGCCGCGAGCTTGGCCAGCGTGGTGGTCTTGCCCATGCCAGCCGGGCCGACCATCGCAATTACACCGCCCTCTTCCAAGGGCTCGACTTCCGGGGTGGCAATCATCCGCGCCAGGTGCGCGAGCAACATGCGCCAGGCCTGACGGGGTTCTTCAATGTCGGTAATCAGTGCCAGCAGATCGCGCGACAACGGGCCGGACAGGCCGATGCGTTGCAGACGACGCCAGAGGTTGGCCTGCGCCGGACGGCTGCCTTGCAGCTGATTCCAGGCCAGCGAGCCGAGTTGCACTTCCATCAGTTCACGCAGGCTGTTGAGCTCGAAACGCATCGAGTCGAACGCACGCGGGTCGACGCCGGTCGCCGCGGCAGGCGCAGGTGCCGGGCGCCGAGGTTCTGCCAGCGTTGGCTCGATCAGTGGCTCGGCGGCGGTCAACGGCAGGCCGGCGAACAACTGGCGATTGGTGGTTTTGTCGCTCTCGCCATCGCTACGCAGGCTCAGTTCGGCCTGGGCGGTGACGATCCGCGACTGGGTCTTGCGCAGCTCGTCCTCGAGTTCCATGTTCGGAACACGCGGGGCCAGCGCCGACAATTTGTAATCCAGGGCAGCCGTCAGCTCGACACCGCCAGCGATCCGGCGATTGCCAATGATGGCGGCATCGGCGCCCAGCTCATCACGAACCAGTTTCATGGCCTGACGCATATCGGCGGCGAAAAAACGCTTAACTTGCATAAACCACTACCTCAGCCGTTGGGCCCTACTGTCGCAACGATGGTCACTTGCTTGTTGTCAGGAATTTCCTGATAAGCCAACACATGCAAACCCGGGACTGCCAGTCGGCCGAATCGCGAGAGCATCGCGCGAACCGGACCGGCCACCAGCAGAATCACCGGTTGACCTTGCATTTCCTGACGCTGCGCCGCTTCGATCAACGAGCGTTGCAGTTTCTCTGCCATGCTTGGCTCCAGCAGAACACCCTCTTCCGAGCCTTGTCCTGCCTTCTGAAGACTATTGAGCAATATTTGTTCCAACCTTGGTTCCAAGGTGATCACAGGCAGCTCCGACTCAGTACCTACAATGCTTTGCACGATTGCGCGAGATACGCCGACGCGCACCGCGGCCACCAAAGCGGCAGTATCTTGACTCTTGGCGGCGTTGTTCGCGATGGCTTCGGCGATGCTGCGAATGTCTCGTACCGGCACTTGTTCGGCCAGCAATGCCTGCAAGACTTTGAGCAGTTGCGACAGCGAAACCACCCCCGGCACCAACTCTTCTGCCAGTTTCGGTGAGCTTTTGGCCAGCAATTGCATGAGTTGCTGGACTTCTTCGTGGCCTATCAGCTCGCTGGAGTGCTTGTACAGAATCTGGTTCAAATGCGTTGCCACTACCGTACTGGCATCGACCACTGTGTAACCCAGGGATTGGGCCTGGGCACGCTGGCTGATTTCGATCCAGACCGCCTCCAGACCAAAAGCCGGATCTTTGGCGGTGATGCCGTTGAGCGTGCCGTAGACCTGCCCCGGGTTGATCGCCAACTCGCGGTCCGGATAAATCTCGGCCTCGGCCAGGATCACGCCCATCAGGGTCAGGCGGTAGGCGCTGGGCGCCAGGTCGAGGTTGTCACGGATATGCACAGTCGGCATCAGGAAGCCCAGGTCCTGGGAGAGTTTTTTACGCACACCCTTGATCCGCGCCAGCAACTGACCACCCTGGTTGCGATCCACCAGCGGAATCAGGCGGTAGCCGACTTCCAGGCCGATCATGTCGATCGGCGTCACGTCATCCCAGCCAAGCTCCTTGGTTTCCTGCGCGCGGGCCGGCGATGGCAGCAGTTCCTGCTGACGCTTGACCTCTTGCAGGGCCTGAACCTTGACCGCGTTCTGCTTCTTCCAGAACAGGTAAGCACCGCCGGCCGCCAGGGCCGCCATGCTCAGAAAGGAGAAGTGCGGCATGCCCGGCACCAGGCCCATCACCGCCATCAAGCCAGCGGCCACTGCCAGGGCTTTCGGCGAAGCGAACATCTGACGATTGATCTGCTTGCCCATGTCTTCCGAGCCGGAAGCACGGGTCACCATGATCGCAGCGGCAGTCGACAACAGCAGTGATGGCAATTGCGCCACCAAACCGTCACCGATGGTCAACAGCGCATAAACCTTGCCGGCATCACCAAAGCTCATGCCGTGCTGGAAGATACCGACCGCCATGCCGCCGATCAGGTTGATGAATAGAATCAGCAGGCCAGCGATGGCATCACCGCGCACGAACTTGCTGGCACCGTCCATCGAACCGTAGAACTCGGCTTCCTGGGCCACTTCCATCCGGCGCAATTTCGCCTGGTTCTGATCGATCAGGCCGGCGTTCAAGTCGGCGTCGATCGCCATCTGTTTGCCAGGCATCGCGTCGAGGGTGAAGCGCGCGCTCACCTCGGAAATCCTCCCGGCACCCTTGGTCACCACAACGAAGTTGATGATCATCAAAATCGCGAAGACCACGATACCGACTACGTAGTTACCGCCGATCACCACCTCACCGAAGGCCTGAATCACCTTACCGGCGGCGGCATGACCGTCCTGACCGTGGAGCATCACCACCCGTGTCGAGGCCACGTTCAGCGCCAGTCGCAGCAACGTCGCCACCAGCAAAATGGTCGGGAACACCGCAAAATCCAGCGGTCGCAGGGCGTACACGCAGACCAGCAACACCACGATGGACAAGGCAATGTTGAAGGTGAAAAACACGTCCAGCAGGAACGGCGGCACCGGCAACATCATCATGGCCAGCATGACCAGCAGCAACAGCGGCACACCCAGATTGCCCCGACTGAGGTCGGCAACGTTTGTGCGTGCAGTGTTGATTAACTGAGAGCGATCCACCGGTATTCCCCGTTCCTTTGAAGCAAACTTTTGACGCCTGAAGCAGGCGCAGGGCGGCTATTGCAAGAAGCCTTCCAACTTTTGCCGGGGTGGAAAATAGAGGGTTGCGCGAGTCACGGAAGATCAAAAGATCGCAGCCTTCGACAGCTCCTACGGATTGGGTTTACACCGCAACATCGCGGGTAACGTGCGATCCGTGTAGGAGTTGCCGAAGGCTGCGATCTTTTGATTTTAAACAGACATGTTTAATCGACATCTCCAGACACTCACCCAGGCTACACATCCTTGCGTCGTTGCCTACGACTACGCCAGAATCCGCCGGCTTGTGCGCCTAAGGGCCGGGCTCTATCGTTTCCCTGTCGCTGAAAAACAGCGATCGGGTTTGGTAGCCCGGTTTGACTTGCGTGCATAGCGCACCTGATGCAGAGCCTTTTCGGCCTGCGTTTATGGTGGCCATGCGCAGGGCGCCTTCGGGCGCGCCGGTTTTCCAAGTCACCGGTCTACCAACCTTCGTATGGCCACCACCCCTTCGTTTGGTAGCGAAGGATGATGGCTCCTCTTTTCTGATTTGGAGATTCATCTATGTTCAAACCAACACCCAACCCACCGGAAACCGATCCGGCATCCCCTTACGAATCTCTCGATTCCAAAAAACTCAACGAAGCCGCCGACCGCGCCCTCGATTACTACCTCAAACCGGTTATTCCCAAAGATACTCCGCGCAAGCCCAGCACCATTTACCACGTCGGCACCGAGGTCGATAACGAGACCCTGCTGGTCAATGCCTGCGCATCCCTGGCATCGGCAAGCGTGATGCTCAGTGATTTCGCCGGGTTAGTGGACGGGACACATCGCAACACGATGCTGGGGATTCAACAGGTGGTCATGCTCGGTGAGTTGGCGGTGAACCGGGTGCTGGATAACTTCGACCCACAAGGCTAGTGCAGACTTGTGGTGAAGGGCTTGCCCTACCACAAAAGCAGGTAAAGCAGAAAAGATCGCAGCCTTCGGCAGCTCGCGTCTATGGGCACCGCCGAAGGCTGCGATCTGTTGATTTATCAGGAATCGCGCCGCAGATCCGGCGGAATCGGCAAATCGTCCTGAAGCGGATCCGGACGCTTGCCCTTGCCGGCACGGTGCTGGCGGATCTGGTAGACATAGGCCAATACCTGAGCCACAGCCAGATACAGCCCACCAGGAATTTCCTGCTCCAGCTCCGTGGAGTAGTAGATCGAACGCGCCAGCGCCGGCGATTCGAGCAGCAGCACATTGTTGGCCACGGCGATCTCACGGATCTTCAGGGCCAGGAAGTCGCTGCCCTTGGCGATCAGCATCGGCGCCCCGCCCTTTTCCGGATCGTACTTGAGGGCTACGGCGTAGTGGGTCGGGTTGGTGATGACCACGTCGGCTTCGGGGATCGCGGCCATCATCCGCCGCTGCGACATCTCGCGTTGCAACTGGCGAATGCGCTGCTTGACCTCCGGCTTACCTTCTTGATCCTTGTGCTCGTCGCGCACTTCCTGCTTGGTCATCAGCAGCTTCTTGTGACTTTCCCAGAGCTGCACCGGCACGTCGACCGCAGCGATGATGATCAGCCCGCAAGCCATCCACAAGGTACTCCAGCCGACCACCTGGAGGCTGTGAATGATCGCCATGTCCAATGGCTCGTGGGCGATGCGCAGCAGATCGTCAATGTCAGATGACAACACCGCCAACGCCACGAATAACACGATGAAAAACTTCGCCAAGGCCTTGAGCAATTCAACCAAAGCCTTGGCCGAGAACATCCGTTTCAAACCCGCGCCGGGGTTCATGCGACTGAATTTCGGCGCCATGGAGCCGGCCGCGAACAGCCAGCCGCCGAGGGAGATCGGGCCAATCAACGCAGCCAGCAGTAAGGTGATCATCACTGGCTGAATCGCAACGAGGGCGATCTGCCCCGAGTGCAGCAGATAGGTGCTCATGGAGCGCTGATCCAGAATCACGTCTCGCGAGAGCGAGAAGTTCATGCGCATCAACTCCATCAAATCCTGAGCGAGTGCGCCGCCAAAAATCAGCAACCCACCGGCGCCGGCGAGCATGACCGCCAGGGTGTTGAGCTCCTTGGAGCGCGCAATCTCGCCCTTCTCACGTGAGTCCTTTTTGCGTTTCTCCGTGGGGTCTTCTGTTTTGTCCTGACCGCTTTCGCTCTCAGCCATGACTCAGCGCGCCCGTGCCAGTTCGCGTAACAACTGCAAAGCCTCGGCGGCCAGCGGCTGATACTGATTGAGAATGTCCGCCAGGCCGACCCAAACAATGAACAACCCGAGCACCAGGGTCAGCGGGAAACCGATCGAGAAGATGTTCAACTGCGGCGCCGCCCGGGTCATCACGCCAAATGCAATGTTGACCACCAGCAACGCGGTGATCGCCGGCAACACCAACAACAGCGCCGCACCGAGCACCCAGCCGAGCTTGCCGGCCAACTCCCAAAAATGATTGACCATCAACCCGCCGCCGACCGGCAGTGTAGTGAAGCTTTCGGTGAGGACTTCGAACACCACCAGGTGACCATTCATGGACAGGAACAGCAGCGTCACCAGCATGGTGAAGAACTGTCCGATCACCGCCACCGACACACCGTTCGTAGGGTCGACCATCGAGGCGAAGCCCATACCCATCTGGATCGCGACAATCTGTCCGGCGACCACGAAAGCCTGAAAGAACAACTGCAAGGAGAAACCCAACACCGCGCCAATAATGATTTGCTCGGCGATCAGCAGCAGCGCGCTCAGGTCCAGTGCATTGACCGGCGGCATTGGCGGCAGGCCAGGGGCAATCACCAAGGTGATCGCCAGGGCGAAGTACAGACGCACGCGCTGGGGCACCAGCGTCGTGCCGAAAATCGGCATGACCATCAGCAACGAACCGATGCGAAACAACGGCAACATGAACGTCGCCACCCAGGTGCTGATCTGGGTGTCGGTCAGCTGAAGCAGCGACGACATGGCTTAACCGATGACCATCGGGATGCTGTGGTACAGCTGGAGGATGTATTCCATGAACGTCTGCACCATCCACGGGCCGGCAACGATCAGCGTCACCAGCATCACCAACAGACGCGGCAGGAAGCTCAGGGTCTGTTCGTTGATCTGGGTGGCAGCCTGGAACATCGCCACCAACAGCCCCACCAGCAAGCTCGGGATCACCAGCACGGCGACCATCATGGTGGTCAGCCACAGCGCTTCGCGAAAGATGTCTACGGCAACTTCCGGCGTCATGGTGAAACGCCGCCGAAGCTACTCGCCAAGGTGCCGATGATCAACGCCCAGCCATCCACCAGCACGAACAGCATGATCTTGAACGGCAGGGAAATGATCAGTGGCGAGAGCATCATCATACCCATCGCCATCAGCACGCTGGCCACGACCAGGTCGATGATCAGGAACGGGATGAAGATCATGAAGCCGATCTGGAACGCGGTTTTCAGCTCAGAGGTCACGAACGCCGGCACCAGAATCGTCAATGGCGCCTGATCAGGCGTAGCAATGTCAGTGCGCTTGGACAGGCGCATGAACAACTCCAGATCGCTGCTGCGAGTCTGGGCCAGCATGAAGTCCTTGATCGGTACCTGCGCCTTGGTCACGGCATCCTGAGCGGTGAGTTTCTCCGCCAGATACGGCTGCAAGGCATCCTGATTCACGCGGTCGAACACCGGCGCCATGATGAACATGGTGAGGAACAGCGCCATGCCGGTAAGGATCTGGTTCGACGGTGTCTGCTGCAAGCCCAGGGCCTGACGCAGGATCGAGAATACGATGATGATCCGGGTGAAACTGGTCATCAGCATGACGAACGCCGGGATGAAACTCAGCGCGGTCATGATCAGCAGGATTTGCAGGCTGACCGAGTATTCCTGAGCGCCTTCGGCGTTGGTGCCCAAGGTGATCGCCGGGATCGACAACGGATCGGCGGCGAACGCCAGCGGCGCGACCAGCATCAGGGCCAGCGTCAAGACGATGCGTAGCGCACCCATTACTTCTTATCCTTCTGATCCTTACCGAGCATCTTCAACAGATGCTGGGCAAATTCCGGGGTCGCTTTTTCAGTTCCGCTCGGCACTTGCACCGGCTCCTTGAGCACATGCAACGCGGTGATGGTGCCGGGGCTCAGGCCGAGCAGAATCTGTTCGTTGCCGACCTGCACCAGCATCAAACGGTCACGAGGACCTAGCGCGCGGGAACCGATCAGCTCGATCACCTGCCCCTTGCCGGCCGGCCCAGCCTGCTGGACCCGGCGCAGCAGCCAGGCGAGGAAGAAGATCAACCCCAGCACCAGCAGCAAACCAAATACCAATTGCGTCAATTGCCCAGCCACACCGCTGCTGACGGCCGGCGCAGCGGCCGTCGTTACCGGCTCGGCCGCCAACACGCTGAACGGCAAGGCCAGCGCTAACCCCAGCACAAAACCCAGAACCTTTTTCACTCAGCGCAGCTTCTTGATGCGTTCGCTTGGGCTGATCACGTCAGTCAGGCGGATGCCGAACTTTTCGTTGACCACCACCACTTCACCATGAGCGATGAGCGTACCGTTGACCAGCACGTCCAGCGGCTCGCCGGCCAGACGATCGAGCTCGATCACCGACCCCTGGTTGAGTTGCAGCAGGTTACGGATGTTGATGTCGGTGCTGCCGACTTCCATGGAAATCGACACCGGGATATCGAGAATCACATCCAGGTTCGGACCGTCCAGCGTCACGGGCTCGTTGTTCTTCGGCACGCTGCCGAATTCTTCCATTGGCAGACGGTTGGACGGCGAACCGGCGGCGTCGGCGGCCAACAAGGCATCGATATCGTCCTGCCCGGCGTCACCGGTTTCTTCCAGGGCCGCAGCCCATTCATCAGCCAGTGCCTGGTCGTCCTGGGCGTTCATATCGTCGTTCATCATTTGTCCTCGGCGGGCACCTGCTCAATCAAGAGCAGTCAATTAAAAGGGGGTTGGAGAGCCGGTCAGCGGCGCTCGATCGGCTCGATCACCTGCAACGCAAGGTTGCCTTTGTGCGAGCCCATCTTGACCTTGAAGGCCGGTACGCCGTTGGCGCGCATGATCATTTCTTCCGGCATCTCGACCGGAATAATGTCCCCGGGCTGCATGTGCAGAATGTCGCGAAGGCGTAGCTGACGGCGGGCAACGGTGGCACCGATCGGTACGTCGACGTCCAGTACGTCCTGGCGCAAGGCGTTGATCCAGCGCTCGTCCTGATCGTCGAGGTCTGACTGGAAGCCGGCGTCGAGCATTTCACGCACCGGCTCGATCATCGAGTACGGCATGGTCACGTGCAGGTCGCCGCCACCGCCATCGAGTTCGATGTGGAACGTCGACACCACAACGGCTTCGCTCGGGCCGACGATGTTGGCCATGGCCGGGTTCACTTCCGAGTTGATGTACTCGAAGTTCACTTCCATGATCGCCTGCCAGGCTTCCTTCAAATCGACGAAGGCCTGTTCCAGCACCATGCGTACCACACGCAGTTCGGTGGGGGTGAATTCGCGCCCTTCGATCTTCGCGTGACGGCCATCGCCGCCGAAGAAGTTGTCCACCAGTTTGAACACCAGTTTGGCGTCGAGGATGAACAGCGCAGTGCCGCGCAGCGGTTTGATCTTGACCAGATTGAGACTGGTCGGCACGTACAGCGAGTGCACGTATTCGCCAAACTTCATCACCTGCACGCCACCGACGGCAACGTCCGCCGAGCGGCGCAGCATGTTGAACATGCTGATGCGGGTGTAGCGGGCAAAACGCTCGTTGATCATTTCCAGGGTCGGCATGCGTCCACGGACGATGCGATCCTGGCTGGTCAGGTCGTAGCTTTTGACACTGCCGGGGTCGGCAGCGTTATCGGTCTGTACCAGACCATCGTCGACGCCATGCAACAGCGCATCGATCTCATCCTGGGACAGCAGGTCCTGCACGGCCATGTCGTGTTCCTACTGCAGTACGAAATTAGTGAAAAGCAACTGTTCGATCACCACTTTGCCAAGCTCTTTCTGCGCCACTTCCTGGACGCTGGCGGTGGCCTTCTGACGCAACATCTCCTGGCCGACCGGGGTCGCCAGCGTGGCGAAATCCTGACCGGAAAACAGCATGACCAGGTTATTGCGGATCACCGGCATGTGGACTTTGAGCGCTTCCAGATCGGCCTGATTGCGGCCCAGCATGGTGATACTCACCTGCATGTAGCGCTGACGGCCGTTCTGGTTGTAGTTGGCCACGAAGGCCGGAGCCATGGGCTCGAAAATCGCCGGCTGCTTGCCGACCGCAGCGGTTTCAGCGGCGGGGGCAGGCTTGCTCTGGGCGCTGTGCATGAAGAACCAGGTCGCCCCCACGGACAAGCCGATCGCCAGCAACAGGGCCACGACGATCACAATGATCAGCTTGATTTTGCCTTTGGTTGCGGGGTCTTTCACTGGTGCTGCGTCGCTCTTAGCCATGCCAATAATCCGTCACTATTCGGGTTTTCACAGTCGCACGGCAAGGCAAGAGCAAGTGTTATGCCAGAAGTGTCTGGAGAAGATGGGTATGGAAAGCATGCTGTCTGGAGAACGCCACAAATCACTGTGGGAGCGGGCTTGCCCGCGATAGCGGTTAGCAGTCACGAAAATATTGACTGCCAGCCCCCATCGCGGGCAAGCCCGCTCCCACAGGGTCTTGTGGTGAATCAGGCGTAATAATCGACCGCGCTGGAGCCAATCACGCTGGTGGTGTTGGCGGTTACTTCAGCGACAGTCACAGGAAGCTCTTCATCGACAGAATCGAGACGACCGCCACTGGCATTGGTACGTCCACCCTGCCCTTGTTGAGCCTGCTCCTGACCCTGACCCTGCCAGCCACGAGACTGATCGGAAACGTTGACGTCGACCTGACCCATGCCTTGCTGCGCGAACATGTCACGCAGGCGATGCATTTGCCCGTCGAGCGCTTCGCGAACGCTTGGGTGGGCGCTCATGAACGTCACCTGGGTCTGCTGATCCGGAACCATGTTCACCCGAATATCCAGGCGTCCCAGCTCGGCCGGTTGCAACTGGATATCGGCCGCCTTGAGATTGGCGCTGGACAGATACATGACCCGATTGACCACCTCTTCGGTCCAACCGCTCTGATGCATGGCGATTGGCTGGCTCACCGGCAATGCATTGGCCGTCTTCGGCGTTGCCGCCTGGGTCAGTGCCGCCAGACGGTTGGCGAAATCATCGACACGGGTGTCGCTGCTGGCGGACTTGAGATCCTTGAGGCCGTCATCGATCAGGCCACTGAAAGCCTTCTCGCCACCTTGACTGGTGCTGTCCTGGTCGGCTTGCACATCGAGCATGCTCGCCATGCCCGCGGCAAAGTTTTGTGCCGACGTTGGCTCGCTGTCGATTTTAGCCGGGGTCGGCACAGCTTTTGGCTGGGCCTGGCTGGCGGCCGAAACGTGCCCGCCCTGCTCCATGGCCATGCGCACGGCTGGCAGCGCATCGAGAGGATCGGCTTCGGGATCAAAATCTGGATCGATGGTCGCAACCACCTGTGCCGCAGCCGCGGTAGCCACGGCAGCGACAGGTGCCTCAACGTGTGATTGCGCAGTGGCCACAACTGTTGGGGTTTCCGGCACCGGGGCTGGCACCGCCGGCTGCACCATCAATGCAGGATCGAGAGCCGGATCGACAGGCGCGGCATCGACCACTGGCGTCAACGCCTCGGCCGTACCCGGCGCGTCATCGCTGGCCGTCTGGTCGTCAGCCTGCGCCGGTTTATCGGCGGGCAAGGAATTGCCGCTATCGGCAACTGTCGGTTCCGGGGCGGCAGACTTGTCGTCGCTCACGTCTTTTTTGCCGACGCTGTCCGAGACTTTGTCGCGTGCGGGTTTAGCCGATCCATCCGCCACGGCCGAGGGCTTGTTCTGGGCTTGATTGGCATAGACCTGAGCGAAGCTGGACGCCTTGTCCCCGGGCTCAGCCGCCAGCGCCGGCGCATTGGCGGTCGCGGCTTGAGTCTTGGCCGTAGCGGCGGCCTGAAGCAGAATATTGGGGGTAACGGGCATAACGGTCTCCGCTGCACTGGGATCGTAGGTACAGTTGAGTAAGTTGACTGCAAGGGTCGAGCCAGCTTTGTTCGCCGACTGCTAAAAGAGCCGGACGGCTGCCTTATTCAGCAAGAGAGCGCTGGCGCTCCGCTTCGTAGAGGGGCCGGACAATGGCGAATTCACCGTCAATTTCTCCGACCAGCGCTTCAATACCTTCGAGGCTTTTTTGCTTGGCTCGCTGCTCCAGCTCATGGCACAGCTCGGCCAGCCGGGTAGCGCCCATATTGCTGCTGCTGCCTTTGAAGCTGTGCGCTGCGGCGCCCAGCTGATCGGCATCGTCAACTTTACGCAGCAGACTCAAACGCTCTTCGGAATCGGCGAGAAAGGTATCAAGCAATTCTGGATACCCATCCTCCATAACTTCCTGCAACGCGCTCAGCACGTCATGGTCCAGATGTGTGTCAGCCACTTGTTCGCTCCTTGATCAAGAATGCCCGGGATTGGCCAGAGCCTCCCAGAAGAACTCCACGTGAGCACTGCGACCATTATCGGTCCAGCGCGCATGATGGCTCAACTGGCGGATCAAACTGACGCCACGTCCCGACAGACGGACATCATCGACAGGACGCTCCATCACCCGCGCCACATCGAAACCCTTGCCACTGTCTTCGACCCGGACCGTCAGGCAACCGCCCTCGCCTTTTGGTGCCACCTGCAAATGCACCCGTACGTAGCCATCTCGCAACTCGTCCAGACGCGCATTGCGCTGCTGATAATAACGCGCAAAACCTGAAGCATCTCGTTTCAGACTTGAATCCAGGCCCAGCACGCCATGCTCCAGGGCATTGGAATAAAGCTCTGCCAGCACACTGTAGAGTGCGCCACTCTGAGTCCGCAGGCCATGCACCTCAAGCAGCAATTGCAACAAATACGGCAGCGGATTGAAGCGTTTGAGGGTGGCGGCGCGAAACTCAAAACTCACCGACCAGTCCAGCGGGCTGGACTGGCCACTGTCGGAGTACACCGGCGCTGGCGGACTCAGTTGCGTAGCCTCCAGCAGACTGACCTCGACCATGCTCACGTCATCGCGGGCCTCGCCGCGAAAATCCCGCAGGGCCTGTTCGATTTCTTCGAACAGCGCATCAGGCTGACGATTGACTGCAAACACCTGCTCCAATCGCTCTACGCCAAACAATTGTTCATTGGCATCGCAGGTATCGATCACCCCGTCGGACAACAGAAAGACCCGATCCCCTACGGCCATCGGGAACACCTCGGTGCGGTCATCGAAGGTTTGCGGGCTCAGCACGCCCAGCGGCAAGTGCCGTGCCGTCAGAGCGATACGTTCGCCGCTGGCGGTGCTGTGCAAGTAACCGTCCGGCATCCCGCCGTTCCAGACCTCCACCGATCCTCGTTGAAAACTCAGGCACAGCAGGGTCGCACAGCAGAACATGTCCACCGGCAGGATGCGCTTGAGCTTGGCGTTCATCTCGCGCAGGGTTTCGGACAGGCCATAACCCTTGGCGGTCATGCCGTAGAAGACTTCGGCCAGGGGCATGGCACCCACAGCGGCCGGCAAACCATGGCCAGTGAAATCGCCGAGCAACACATGCATGTCGCCGGCCGGGGTGAACGCGGCCAGCAACAGATCGCCGTTGAACAGCGCATAGGGCGATTGCAGGTAACGGATGTTCGGTGCATTCAGGCACCCGGAGTGAGCGACCTTGTCGAACACGGCTTTGGCCACCCGTTGTTCGTTGAGCAGGTAATCGTGGTGCCTGGCGATCAGGTCGCGTTGCTCCAGCACCGTGGCTTGCAAACGCCGCAAGCGGTCCATCGCCTTGATCTTGGCGGCGAGGATCACCTGGTTGTAAGGCTTTGCCAGAAAATCGTCGCCCCCGGCCTCCAGACAACGAGCCAAGGCTTCGCTTTCGGTCAGCGACGTCAAAAAGATGATCGGCACCAGGGTTTCGCCGGCCAGCGCCTTGATCTGCTGCGCAGCCTCGAAGCCGTCCATCACCGGCATCATGGCGTCCATCAGCACCAGGTGCGGTCGCTGCGAGCGGAACGCTTCGACCGCCTCGGCGCCGTTGGCAGCCGTTAGCACCTCATGACCCTGACGACGGACGATAGTCGACAGCAGCAGGCGATCGGCCGCGCTGTCTTCAGCGATCAGAATCGTCAGCGGCTCGAGCGGCTGCATGGCGATCAACTGATGTCGAACAGTTTGTCGAAGTTGGAGATGGCGAGGATTTTCTTCACATCGGTGCTGCTGTTGACGACGCGAATATCGGAATTGTCGCCACCGGCGTGATCACGCAGCAAGAGCAACATGCCCAACGCAGAGCTATCGAGATAAGTGGCTTTCTTCAGGTCCACCACAATGGACTCGGGCTTACTGTTGAGTCGCTCGTAGGACTCGCGAAACTCCTGATGCCGACCGAAATCGAATCGCCCCTCGATCGAAATCGTCAGCTTTTTCCCATCCAGAGATACTTCTGTAACGACTGACATTTCACGGCTTCCTTGTCATTGACGAACGTACGTGTAGAAGGTTTAGCACCTGATGGGGGCTGGAGCAAGGCTGAACAATTGTACGGTTAGTAAAATCGCCTTCGCGGGCTACCTGATTCAATACGGATCATGACGCGGCAACCGTTGGGACAGTTCATCGAGCAACTTCTGCTCGCGCTTGTCTTCCAGTTCCCGCGCCTCATCCCTGTAGCGCTGAACCAGCTTGCGCAAGCCTTCGACCCGGGCAAACGCCTGCTGCCAAGTCTCCCGAGCCTTGTTCAGGTTGTTCTGATGCCAGGCCAGACTTTGTCGCTGCTGATCGATGGCCGTGCCCAGTTGCGCCAGGAAACCTTGATACCCCAGCAGCCATTGACCCGACACGCCGCCGCTGCCGCGCACGATCCATTGCTCTTGATAATCGAGATGAAAGGCTTCGAGGTCGGCCAGTTTGCTTTCCGCCAGGCGCACCTGACCCTGGAAGTGCCCCAGGCGCTGGACGGCGGTTTTCTCGGCCTTTTCAGCCATTTCCACCACCGGTGCCAGGCGTGCTGCGCGACTCAGGGCCATGGTCGATTAACCGCCTGGCGCTGGCGCGAATACCGACGCAAGATGGCCTTCGCTGGCGCCCATGCTGATGTTGTCGTTCAAGCCCTGGCGCAGGTACATCGTCATGGCCGGTTGCAGATTGATCGCGGTGTCGGTTTCCCGGTCACCGCCGGGCACATAGGCGCCGACGCTGATCAGGTCGCGGCTCTGCTGATAGCGCGACCAGTATTGCTTGAACATCTGCGCGTGGTTCATGTGCTTGATGCCGACCACCGACGGCATGACCCGGCTGATGGACGCTTCGATATCAATGGCCGGGTAATGCCCTTCCTCGGCCAGGCGCCGGGACAGCACGATGTGCCCGTCGAGCACGCCCCGCGCCGAGTCGGCGATCGGGTCTTGCTGATCGTCGCCTTCGGACAATACGGTGTAGAACGCAGTGATCGAACCGCCGCCCTTTTCGGCGTTACCGGCCCGTTCCACCAGTTTCGGCAACTTGGCGAACACCGACGGCGGATAGCCCTTGGTCGCTGGCGGTTCGCCGATGGCCAGGGCGATTTCTCGCTGGGCCTGGGCGAAACGGGTCAGGGAATCCATGAGCAACAGGACATTCTTGCCCTTGTCGCGGAAATACTCGGCAATCCGTGTGCAGTACATCGCCGCGCGCAGACGCATCAGCGGCGCATCGTCCGCTGGCGACGCCACCACCACCGAACGCTTGAGCCCTTCTTCACCGAGGATGTGCTCGATGAACTCTTTAACTTCTCGACCCCGCTCACCGATCAGCCCGACGACGATGATGTCGGCCTCGGTGAAGCGGGTCATCATGCCCAGCAGCACACTCTTGCCCACGCCGGTACCGGCGAACAGCCCGAGCCGCTGACCGCGACCGACCGTCAACAAACCGTTGATGCAGCGAATACCGACGTCCAGCGGCTGGCTGATCGGGTCACGCTTGAGCGGGTTGATGGTCGGGCCGTCCATCGGCACCCAGTCTTCAGCCTTCATCCCGCCCTTGCCGTCCAGCGCGCGACCGGCGCCATCCAGCACCCGCCCGAGCATGCTCATGCCCATTGGCAAGCGGCCGGTGTCGGCAAGTGGAACCACGCGGGCGCCAGGCGCAATGCCGGCGACGCTGCCGACCGGCATCAGAAAAACTTTGTTGCCAGAGAAGCCCATGACCTCGGCTTCGACCTGCACCGGGTGATAGCTGTCATCGTTGATGACCATGCAGCGGCTGCCCATGGCGGCGCGCAAGCCTTCGGCTTCAAGGGTCAGGCCGACCATGCGCAACAGGCGACCTTCGAGGATCGGCGCAGCAGCAAGCGCAGTGGCCTCGGCGTAGCCACCGAGGCGTTTGGCGAAGCTGGTGCGATCAAGGCGCATCGGGGTCGTCCAGTTCCGGCTCGACCGGGGCAACCGCAGGCTTTTCGTCGACCGGCAGTTCCAGGCTCAGGTCCGGTGCGGCTGGGTGCAGCGCTTGATCGTGCAATTGATCGAACAGCTTGGCCATGACCTGGGTCACACGGGTTTCGATGGTGGCGTCGATGCGACTGTGCTCCGTTTCGACCCGGCAACCGCCCGGCAACAAGGATTCGTCCTCGACAATGCGCCAGGTTTCTTCATGGCGCTCGCGCAAGGCTTTGACCTGTTCGAAATCCTGCGGATTGACGTACAACCGCACATTGCCCACGCCCAGTGGCAAGAGCTTGAGCGCTTCGCGCATGACGTGTTCGATCTGCGTCGAGTCGATCGCCAGTTCGCGCTGAATCACTTGCTTGGTGATGTGCTGCACAAGGTCGACCAGCGACTTTTCGATCTGGGTGTCCTGCTCGGCAATCGGCTCGAACAAGTTGGCCATCAGTTGTTCCAGGCCAGCGATCTTGGCCGTCAGGGCCACTTCGGCTTCCTGACGGACCTTGAGCGTGGTGCTGTGGAAACCCTCTTTTTCGCCAACCGCGAAGCCTTCGTTGTAGGCCTCCTGACGAATGCTTTCGAGCTCTTCGAGGGTCAGTGGCTGGACTTCTTCCAGCGGCACTTCTTCCATTTCCGGCGGTTCGGGCTCTGGCTCCGGCTCGGGTTCCGGCACAAACGGGTCGAAACTGGGCAGCGACCAGATGTCGAAACCACCGACGTCCTTGCCGCGGATCAGGTCGGTATTGGACTCATCATGTTTGGACGACATAGTGACCTTAGATCATCTCTTCGCCGCCCTTCCCGCCGAGAACGATTTCTCCGGCTTCGGCCATACGGCGGGCAATGGTGAGGATTTCTTTCTGCGCGGTTTCCACGTCGCTGACGCGCACCGGGCCTTTGGCCTCGAGGTCGTCGCGCAACAGTTCGGCCGCCCGTTTGGACATGTTCTTGAAGATCTTTTCCTTGACGCCTTCGTCCGAACCCTTGAGGGCCAGCACCAGAACGTCCGAGGACACTTCGCGCAACAGCGCCTGAATGCCGCGGTCGTCGACATCGGACAGGTTGTTGAACACGAACATGAGGTCTTCGATCTGACCGGACAGGTCTTCGTCGACTTCGCGGATCGAGTCCATCAACTGACCTTCGATCGAGCTGTCGAGGAAGTTCATGATGTCGGCCGCACGCTTGATGCCACCCAGGGTGGTGCGCGCGGCATTCGAGTTGCCGGAGAACTGCTTCTCGAGAATCAGGTTGAGTTCTTTCAGGGCCGCTGGCTGCACGGTGTTCAGCGAAGATACCCGCAGGATGATGTCCAACCGGACCTTGTGGTCGAAGTTGCCCAGCACTTCACCGGCCTGATCCGGGTCGAGGTACGCCACCACGATTGCCTGGATCTGCGGGTGCTCGTAACGAATCACGTCGGCGACGGCGCGCGGTTCCATCCACTTCAGGCTGTCGAGGCCGCTGGTGTTGCCGCCCAGCAGGATCCGGTCGATCAGGCCGTTGGCCTTGTCTTCGCCCAGCGCCTGGGTGAGCATGTTGCGCACGTAGTCATCGGAGCCGACGCCCAGGCTGGTCTGGTCGCCGACGATGTCGACGAACTCGCTCATGACCTGTTCGACCTGCTCGCGGTGTACGTTACCCATCTGGGCCATGGCCACACCCACACGCTGGACCTCTTTAGGCCCCATGTGGCGCAGCACTTGCGCGGCGTCGGTAGAACCCAGGGACAGCAGCAGGATCGCCGCTTTATCAACCCGGGACAGTTTGGCGACAGCGGCTCGGTTATCACTCATCTGCGTTAATCCACTCTTTCACGACCTGGGCCACGCGACCCGGATCTTCTGCCACCAGACTCTTGATTGCGTTCAACTGTGCGTCATAGCCTTCGCTCGGGCTCGGCAGCAAGATGCTGGTCGGGCCGCCGAGGCTGACGCGGTCGTTGGCCAGTTCGCCGTCCAGGCCGCCCATGCCACCGAGCTCCATGTCGCTGCCCAGGCCAGCGAGTTGCTTGTCTTTGCCGCCACCGGTGATGTTGTTGAGCACCGGGCGCAGCACGCCGAACACCAGCACCAGGATGAACAACACACCCAGCACTTGCTTGACGATGTCCCAGAACCACGGCTGGGAATAGAACGGAATCTCGGCAATCACTTCACCGCGCTCGGCAGAGAACGGCATGTTGATTACGCTGACGCTGTCGCCACGGCTGGCGTCGAAACCGACCGCGTCCTGTACCAGACGGGTGAAGCGCGCCAATTCATCGGCGCTCCACGGCGCACGGGTAGTTTCACCGTTGGCCGCGTTGACCTTGACTTGATCATCCACCACCACCGACACCGACAGGCGATTCAAACGACCCTGCTGTTGTTTGGTGTGGCTGATGGAGCGGTCGAGTTCGAAGTTCTTGGTGGATTGTTGACGCTTGTCTGCCGGGTACGGCGCCAGCATCGGCTGGCCGGTGGCCGGGTCCATGATTTGCTGACCGTTGGCATCGAGCAATGGCTGACCTGGCTGCACCATGCCTGCCGACGCGGTGGCGCCACCGGTGGTTTGCGGCGCCGAGGCTGGCGACGGCGGCTGGTTGCTCAGGGCACCCGGCACACCTTGCGGGCCATTGCTGGCGGTACGCTGTTCGTTGACCGACTGCTCGCTGCGCAAGGCCGGCTGGTCCGGGTTGAACTGCTCGGAGGTCGACTCGACGGCACTGAAATCCACGTCCGCCGAGACTTCGGCTTTATAGCGGTCATTGCCCAGTACCGGTTGCAGGATGTTGTGCACGCGCTGGGTCAGCATGCTTTCCATGCGACGGCTGTAATCGAATTGCTTGCCGGCCATGGTCAGTTCGGAATTTTCCGCCTGATCCGACAGCAGGTT
This sequence comes from Pseudomonas sp. PME37.24/025, assembly GCF_055556615.1. Lineage (NCBI taxonomy): Bacteria > Pseudomonadati > Pseudomonadota > Gammaproteobacteria > Pseudomonadales > Pseudomonadaceae > Pseudomonas > Pseudomonas sp. PME37.24/025. Next base: position 29,039 of record NZ_JBVHNK010000015.1, on the reverse strand, counting down.
GCCCTTCTGGTCGACAACGGTGATCTGCGATTTGCTCAGCTCGGGAACGCTGGTCGCCACCAGATTGATGATGGCGACGACCTGGCCCGGCTCCAGCGAGCGACCGGAATAGAGTTCAACCAGCACCGAAGCGCTTGGTTTGCGTTCGTCACGCACGAACACCGAGCTTTTCGGAATCGCCAAGTGTACGCGAGCACCCTTGACGTTGTTCAGGCTGGAAATGGTCCGGGCCAGTTCGCCTTCGAGGCCGCGACGATAACGGGTCGCTTCCATGAACTGGCTGGTGCCCAGCCCCTGTTCCTTGTCGAGAATCTCGAAACCGATGTTGCCGTCGCTGGGAGTGACACCAGCGGCTGCGAGCTTGAGTCGCGCACGGGACAAGTCATCGGCCTTGACCAGCAAGGCACCGGAGTTCGGTTCAACGGTATAGGGAATGTCGGCTGCGGCCAGGGTTTCCATGACCTGCTTGGCGTCCATGCCGGCAAGGCTGCCGTACAGAGGCCGGTAGTCTGGCTGCTGGGACCACAACACCACGGCAAAACCAATCGCCACGCTCGCAGCCAGGCCGACCAACAGGCCCACCTGACGCAACATGGTCATCTCGGAGAGGTTTTCCAGGAAAGACAACCCGAACAGCGGCGGTTTGCCGTCTATTGGGGTGGCCTTGGCCGGAACATTATCGGCGATTGCTTCTGCCATGACTCAATCTCGTCCTTAAACCGGCATCTGCATGATGTCTTGATAAGCTTGAACCAGCTTGTTACGCACTTGGGTCAGCGCCTGAAAAGACACGCTGGCCTTCTGTGAGGAAATCATCACGTCTGTCAGGTCGACGCCGCTTTTACCGATCTCGAAGGCACTGGCCAACTGATTGGACGCTTGCTGGGTGTCGTTCACTTTATTGACGGCCTGACCGAGCATGTCGGAAAAGCTGCTGCCACCCAATTCAGGGACTGCGGCAGTCGATTTCGGCGCAGACATCGCATCCATTTGCATGGAGCGCATGTCCAGCATCAACCGATTGAATTCAATACCTTGGCTCATGGTTTCTCTCTTTGACGAAGCTACGTCTTTGGCTACCCGCAATTTTTTGACACTCACTCGGCGGGTAGTGAGGTGTTAGCAACAAGGGTGCCAGCTCCGTGGTCGCTCTAAACAAAAGCCTTCCGGGGTTTGCTTTAACCATGAATCACTGCAAAACAAATGTGGGAGCGGGCCTTTGTGGCGAGGGGGCTTGCCCCCGCTCGACTGCGCAGCAGTCGCAAAACCTGAGCACACAGCAAACCTGCATCCCTGAAAAAGAAGGACCGCTTCGCGCTCCAGCGGGGGCAAGCCCCCTCACCACAGGGCCCCCACATTTAGACCGGTGTTGCTTGCGTCAACTTTCAGGTGGCGAACAAGTACGCTTCCACGTCCATTCCGGCGTCGCGCATCTGCGCCAGCTTGTAGCGCAAGGTGCGTGGGCTGATGCCCAGTCGCTCGGCGGCTTCTTTGCGACGGCCGCGCTCAGAGCGCAGGGTGTCAATAATCATCTGGAATTCACGGCGCCGCAGGTCATCGCCGAGGGCGCCCGCCGATTCGGCTTCGACTTCCACTGCGCGCACGGGCGCCGGTGCCAATGTCGGCAGCGGCGCACATGCCACAGGCCCGGCCAGGCAGAAATCCTGCGGCTGGATCAAGCCGCCCTGCTGCAGAATCAAGGCACGCTGGATCGCGTTATCCAGTTCACGCACGTTGCCTGGCCACGGGTAACCGACCAGACACGCCTGCGCCTCGGATGAGAGCTTCGCCGCGGCATGCTTCATTTTATTGACGTGTTTGGCCAGCAGTCGCTCGGCCAACGGCAGGATGTCGGCGGTGCGCTCGCGCAGCGGACGCCAGGCCAACGGAAACACCGACAAGCGATAGTAAAGGTCTTCACGAAAACGCCCCGCCGCCACTTCAGCGGCCAGGTCACGGTTAGTGGTGGCGACCACTCGGATATCCAGCGTAATCGGCTTGCGTGCGCCGACTCGTTCGACTTCACGCTCCTGCAATACCCGCAGTAATTTGGCTTGAAGGCCGAGAGGCATTTCGGAGATTTCATCGAGCAGGATCGTCCCGCCATCGGCCTGCTCGAACTTGCCGGCCTGCGCTGCGATGGCGCCGGTGAACGAACCCTTTTCGTGACCGAACAAGGTGGCTTCGAGCATGTTGTCCGGGATCGCTGCACAGTTGATCGCAATAAACGGCTGACTGGCGCGATGGGAGTGCTGATGGATGTAACGCGCCAGCACTTCCTTACCGGTTCCGGATTCACCGGAGATCAACACCGTGGAGTCACTGCGCGCCACTCGCGCGGCCAATTCCAGCAATTGCGCACTGGCCGGCTCGTACGCCACAGGCCCCTCACTCTCGGTCGCGCCGAGATTACCCAGTGCGTGACGCGCCACCAGATCGAGCAAGGCTTTGGGCTCGAATGGTTTGACCAGATAATCCGCCGCGCCCTGACGCATGGCGTCGACTGCCCGCTCGACGGCGCCGTGGGCGGTCATCAGCAGCACCGGCAGTTGCGGCTGACGAGCGCGCAGCAATCCAAGCAGTTGGTGGCCATCCATGCCCGGCATGTTGACGTCACTGATCACCAGATTGAACGCCTCGGCACCGACCGCAGCCAGCGCCTCTTCCGCCGAACCGACCGCCGTGTAATCGTGCCCGGCAAGCAGCAACGTATCGGCTAGTGCCTCCCGTAGTGCGCGATCATCCTCGACCAGTAAAACCTTGATCGCCATGTCTTTCACTTCGCTCCCTGAGCGCTGCGCTGTTCACCCGAAAAAAGCGGCAAGATCACCTGTGCACAAGTGCCGCGACCCGGCCGCGAGCGCAACCGTAATTCTCCCTGATGTGCTCGGGCGACTGCCTTGACCACGGTCAGGCCCAGGCCGGTGCCAGTGGTTTTAGTGGTGAAAAACGGCTCACCCAAACGCGCCAGAACCTTCGTGTCGATACCACTGCCACTGTCGCTGACGCACAAGCGCAGGTTGTTACCGCGGGTATACAGGTGAACCTTCAAACGGACATCACCGGCACTCGCCTGAATGGCGTTCTCGATCAGATTCAGAATGGCCCCGACCAGGGTGTCGCGATTGCACAACAACTCACCGGCATGACTGTCGCACTGCCAGCGAATCGGCAAATCCTGAACATGGGTCAGCGCTGCCGCTTGCAGCGACTGCATCAGCATTTTTGGGGTCACGCGATCGGTCAGAGGCAGCTCGCCGCGAGCGAACACCAGCATGTCGCGAACCTGGTGTTCGAGCTCATGCAGACGCTCTTTCAGGCGCCCGGCAAAACGTTGCTGGGTCTCGACCGGCAACGCCTGCTCAGTCAAATGACTGGCATAGAGCAACGCAGCGGACAACGGCGTGCGAATCTGATGAGCCAACGATGCGACCATACGACCGAGAGACGACAGGCGCTCATGGCGAGCCAGTTGACCTTGCAGATGACGGGTTTCAGTCAGGTCGTTGAGCAACACCAATTGACCAGGCTCGGCGTCCAGCGAGCGGGTAGCGATCGACAGGCGTCGACCGTCCTTGAGAGAAATTTCGTGACCGTCGTCTTCGCGCGGCGCAAAGCATCGAGTAATCACATGACGCCACAGCTCGCCTTCGAGAGGCAGACCTAGCAGTTCACTCGCGGCGGGATTGGCTTCGCGCACGATGCCTTGGGCATCGATGACGATGACGCCGCCAGGCAACAGATCGAGGAGATTTTGCAGGCGGTTAGCCAGGCGTTCTTTTTCCGCCAGCTCCTGCATGCGCTGAGCACTGACCACCGCCAGCTCGCCCTTGAGCTCGGTGACCCGGGCTTCGAGCATGCTGTAGGAATCGGTCAATTGGCTCGACATCTGGCTGAACAGCGCAAATGCCTGCTCAAGGCCAAGCCGGCTTGCCTGCTCTACGGACGACGGTTGCCCCGAAGCATCTGGGACAGGAGACATCTGGGCGGCTTGGGGCATCGTGCTCTCTCGCGTGGTTGACCGTCAGTTAAACGGAACGTTGCGAGGGATGTAGCAATACCCGTGCCTAAAAAAAAACGCCTATAAATGAAGGAGTTGAAAAACAGGCGTCAATCATCCGCCTGTTCATCACCGTCACGACGGCTCATGCCGTACTTGCGCATCTTCTCAACCAGCGTGGTGCGACGAATTCGCAGCCGTTCGGCCGCCCGCGCCACGATGCCATTGGCATCATCGAGCGCCTGCTGAATCAGCCCTTGTTCCAGACCGCCGAGATAGTCTTTCAGGTCCAGGCCTTCCGGTGGCAGCAGGGCATTGGCGGTGAAGTCCGGGGCATGACCGTTGATGGCCACCCGCTCTTCAAGATCGCTGCGCAGGCTGTCGACCAGCTGCTCGTCTTCGTCATCGACGTAGCGGAATTTCTTCGGCAACTCGACCACGCCGATCACCCCGTACGGATGCATGATCGCCATGCGCTCCACCAGGTTGGCCAGCTCGCGAACGTTGCCCGGCCAGCCGTGACGGCACAGCGACATGATCGCCGCCGAGTTGAAACGGATCGAACCGCGCTTCTCGTGTTCCATGCGCGAGATCAACTCGTTCATCAGCAGCGGGATGTCTTCGACGCGTTCACGCAAGGGCGCCATCTCGATCGGGAACACGTTCAAGCGATAGTAGAGGTCTTCGCGGAAGGTCCCGATCTCGATCATGCTTTCGAGATTCTTGTGAGTCGCCGCAATGATCCGCACATCGACGCTTTGGGTCTTGTTGCTGCCCACGCGCTCGAAGGTGCGCTCCTGCAAGACACGCAGCAGTTTGACCTGCATCGGCAGCGGCATGTCGCCGATTTCGTCGAGGAACAGCGTACCGCCGTTGGCCAGCTCGAAACGCCCGGCGCGGCTGGTGATCGCTCCGGTGAAGGCGCCCTTCTCGTGGCCGAACAATTCGCTTTCCAGCAACTCGGCCGGGATCGCCCCGCAGTTGACCGGCACGAACGGCGCGTCACGACGCTTGGAGTGGTAGTGCAGGTTACGCGCGACCACTTCCTTGCCGGTCCCGGACTCGCCGAGGATCAGCACGCTGGCGTCGGTGTCGGCGACTTGCTGCATCATCTGACGGACGTGTTGAATCGCCCGACTGGTGCCGACAAGGCTGCGGAAAAGATTGGGTTCACGGTGACGACCGCGCTCACGGGCCTGGTCATACATCTCGCGATAGACCTGGGCACGGTGCAACGAATCGAGCAATTTGCTGTAGCTGGGTGGCATTTCGAGAGTCGAAAGCACTCGGCGACGCTGGTCTTCCGGCAAGTCAATGGAAGAATTATCGCCCATTAACAAAACTGGAAGGAACTCATCCCAGGTTGAGAGTGTCTTTAACAGGCCCAAAAGTGCACCAGGAGCATTTACCGTCCCGATGAGGACACAGATTACTTCACGACTTGATGACAGAGAGCCGACCGCCTGCTGCCAGTCATGGCTGCCACAGGGTAAATTTTCTTCGCCGAGAAAATTTAAAATCACCGCCAAATCGCGGCGACGGACGCTATCGTCATCAATCAGCAGAATTTTGGTTTCACGCCACATGCAATAGCAACTTCCCTAGTCAACTCAATGCCCAAAATGAGGGGCAAGCTAGACGCTTGCAGACACGTTATGCCTGTAGACGCCTGAAATCTGGAACCAGCCACTAGTTAAGTCAAAAAACCGTGCACAGTCAAATTTATGGCGCACTATGTTTGGATTAACTGAGGGTTAATTAACCAAACAGATGGTAAACCTTTGCCGCGCTCTGCGCTTGGTGGATCTGCGACATCTCGTCGACTATCGCCTGCCGCTCTCCCGTCGCCGCCTCCAGAAGCTGTTTATACACTCCCAGCAACTCCTCAAGGTTGTCGCGCAACGCGGCCTCGTCCACCGCAGCTTCACTCAAAACGTCTTCCATGCAGGAACGGCAAGCCAGGTCCAATTCACCAATGGCTTCCCAGTTGCGCTCGGCCAATGCACCGACGAGGGCATCGCGGGTTTGTTCGATTCGCTGCAAGACAAGACTCATGAGTGATCTCCTTAAAACTGGGGAGCAGGTGCGCCAATGGCGTCCCAACCGTCTTTGACCGTACGGAGCAGGTCGGCGACTTCGTCGAGGATTTTCGGATCAGTCTTGAGGTTCGCTTCCGCCAGGCGCTTCATCATGTAAGCGTAGAGACTATCCAGCTCACTGACGGACTCTGCCTGCTTTTCCAGATCCAGACCCTCTCGCAAACCACCGACAATGCCGATGGCCTTGCTGATCAGAACACCCTTGTTGGCGATATCCTTGCGCTCCATGGCACCTTTGGCCTGAGCGATGCGATCCAGAGCACCTTCCATAAGCATTTGCACCAGACGATGAGGACTGGCCTCGGAAGTCTGGGCTTGCGCGCCAATCTTCTGGTACTGCCGAAGGGCTAACATCGGGTTCATGTTTTACCTCATCCAAAACTCTGTGATTCGTATAATCAGGCTATCGACACAGCGTCAAAAATCTTTAATCCGAAACCAAAAAGCCCGACAAGCGTAATCCGCTGCCGGGCTTTTGGCGTCTATGTTTTACGAGGCGTTTTTCTGCGCGTTCATCGCCTCGAACATCGAGGTGATGTTGCTGGCAGTTGCCTTGAGTTTGCCAACCAGAGAATCCATGTCGTTGTACTTCTTGGTCAGCACAGCAGTCAGCGTCTCGATACGGCGATCCAGGGCTGTCTGTTGGTTGGCCAGATTCGACTTGGCCTTGGCCAGGTTGGTCGAGCGGGTATCAAGGATCCCTTTAGTGTAAGGGGTGATCGCATCGTCCATGCGCGTGAGCAGACCCTTGGCGGCATCGCCAGTCGCCGTCGGATCGCCCAGGAACAGCTTCTGAACCTCACCACCGAGCTTCTGGGTATCCATCGCGGTCGTGAACTTGGTGCTATCGAAATCCAGTGCACCGGTTTTCTGATTGGTGGTGATACCCAATTGCGACAGGACAGTGAGCTTGTCACCCGCGCCGGTAGTGACTAACGGCGAACGAATCGATGCCATGACACCGCGCGCCAACGGGTCACCGGTCAGTGCTGCAGCAACGGTCAGCTTGCCGTCGCCATCCAGGGAAGGCTTGGTCAGCGTATTAACACTGGTCACAACCTGGTTATAAGCGTCAACGAAAGCTTGAATGGATTTTTTCAGGCCATCACTGTTCGGCCCGACCGTCACCGTCGTGGTTGCACCAGCACCGGCGACCAGATTCAGGGTCAAGCCGGAAACGGCCGCATCAACCTTGTTGCTTTTGCTGGTCAGCGCGAGCCCGTCCACGGTGAAGTTGGCGTCCACCGCGAAATCGCCAATGGCACCCGCCGAAGTAGCTGTCGGTGTTGCACCCATTTGCTGGCCGGCATTGATTTCCAGACCCGCGATACCGCTGAGGGTGATATCGGAGCCGGCACCGGTCGCTGTGGAACCCATCACCAGACGCGAGCCAAACGAGTCGGTCACGATGTTGGCACTGAAGCCGTTGGCGCCCTGCTGGGTGTTTATCGCATCCCGAACCGACTGCAACGTCGCGCCCGCCGGAATGGTGACGGAACTGGAAACGCCGTTTTGCGTGATATTGAGCGTGCCGCTTGGAATGGCACTGCTGGTACCGCCGGCAAACGCTGCGGTAGCTACTTTGGACGAGGTCGCAAGGTTAGTGACCTTGACCACGTAAGTGCCGTTCACGGCCGTGTTGCTGGCCACAGCGGTCAGTACTTTCGCATCAGCAGAGGTGGCGTTGTAGCCCAGGAATTGCGGAGCCTGCGAATCTTGCAGCTTCTTGATTGCAGCCTGGAAGTTTGCCAGGACACTTTTGAGAGTACCAATACCGGAAATCTGCGCAGTGTTGGTGGTCGTCTGACGGTCGATCTGGTTCTGCTTGGCTGCTTTGTCGGCATTGACCAAGGCTTTGACAATAGCACCGGTATCAAGGCCAGAGCCTAAACCCGTGCCCGGTAGAATTGGACTTGCCATGCATATCTCCCTTCAGTGTGTCGCCGGTCTTTTGACCACTACAACGTCCAAAAGAACATAGCAACAATATTCATGCCAGCTGTCAGACTTTCGCGCTGAACAACAGGCTGCTTGCATCATTCAAACTGTTCGCCAGTTTAAGGACTTCTTCATTGGGGATTTGGCGAACCACCTCACCCGAATCACTGGCAATAACCTTGACGACTACTTTGCCTGAAGGCTCGTCAATCGAGAACTCCAGATTGCGCTTGACCGACTGAACGAACTTTTCAATTTCCTGAACGGCCATCTTGAGTTTGTCCTGCTCGGATACCGCGCCTTTCTTTTGTTCATCCTTGACCGGCGCCACCACAAGGGCATCGGTTCGAGGCTTCTCCACCGGCTTGTCAGCAACAGTCGTCGCCGGCTTCGCAGCTGGATAAGACAAGTTCAGCTTCACGCTCATATCCATGTCCATCACCTCTTAAAGTAAAAAGCGAGAGAGTGCGACAAGCGCACTCCCCCGCCAAAACTCATCAGCTATTACTGAAGCAGTTTCAGTACAGCGGATGGCAGTTGGTTGGCCTGGGCCAGAACTGCGGTGGAAGCTTGTTGCAGAGTTTGTTGCTTGGTCAGCTGTGCAGTTTCAGCAGCGAAGTCGGTATCTTGTACGCGGCTCAGTGCAGCACTGGCGTTTTCGTTGATGTTTTGCAGGTTGGAAATGGTAGTCGAGAAACGGTTCTGAGCAGCACCCAAGTCAGCGCGAGTGGCGTTGATGTTTGCCAGAGCAGCGTCGATAGCCGAGATAGAGGCATCAACGTTAGTGTGGTTAGTTGTATTATCAACGCCGGAAATAACAGTACCAGTCATGGCCAGGGCGCTGGCGTCGAAGCTGGTCGACAGGGTCAGAGTGATCTGGTTGTCGGAAGTGGTGTTCGAACCTACCTGGAACTCCATCGCACCAGCAGTACCGTCGATCAGCGCTTTGCCGTTCAAGTTGGTCGACTGAGCGATACGGGTCAGTTCAGCGATCGACTGTTGGTATTCTTTGTCCAGAGCGGTACGGTCAGCAGTGCCGTTGGAGTCGTTACGCGATTGCAGTGCGATTTCACGCATACGCTGCAGAATGTTGCTCGACTCTTGCAGTGCGCCTTCAGCGGTCTGAGCGATCGAAACACCGTCGTTGGCGTTTTTGATAGCCATGGTCTGACCACGGATCTGCGAATTCATACGGGTAGCGATCTGCAGGCCGGCGGCGTCGTCTTTGGCGCTGTTGATTTTCAGGCCGGAGGACAGACGGGTCATCGAGGTCGACAGTGCGTCGGACGCACGGTTCAGGTTCTTCTGAACATTCAAAGATGTAGTGTTGGTGTTTACTGTTAAAGCCATGACGAATTCCTCGTTGGTTGGGTACTGCGGCTTCCGGCCCTGGCAACCGCCCGGTATGGCCTAGAGAACCTTCGTAATAGTTATCGTCGGCAATGCAGGTTGCTTGAGGGGATTTTTGAAATTTTTTGCCATCACCCTGCCACCCCCTGTAAAACCGAGGCTTAGCGACGATCCAACCACCAAAAAATGACGCCAGAGAACTGCCACAACCCTTTCTTACAACCTCGCTCCCGCTGATCCGCAACGGCATTACGCGGAATTGACAGCCATCAGCAAATCGACCAGTTCGTATTCAAGGTAGTCCGCCAGCGCCAGCCAGTCCTGTCGTTCCTGGCTATCCAGCATGCCTGCCAGCAATGCCATCCACCGGGCCGCGATCTGGCTGCCTGCCCCGCCGACCCGCGACTGCACCAGCTCCGCTACCTCGACCATGACCAGCGCAGCCTCGACATCCCTTCCCAAGCGAAACAACGCTGAACATTGCCGGGCCTGATCAACGAGTGGCACTTCGGTCATCGACTGAACTCCGGATGAAATGTCGTACCGGCAATCATGGCCCCGGCCCGACTGCTGTTGTAGAAGACGACTTGTGACTGCGCAGCGATATAGCGCTCCAGCTCACACAGGTAGCTGCGGAAATTGAGCTGGGTCTTGACCCGCTGCCCATTCCCGTCCAGCACCCAATGGCGAGCCGCGCCCAATTGGGGGCCGAGGTCGCCGTCACCCCAGCCAGCATGGGTCTTGTTGTTGGGGAACGCGAAGTCAGCCCCGAACAGCGTGATCTGACTGGCCCCCATTTTCACCGCCAGGTCCACCGCCGGATGAATCACACTACCGCCTGCAAACAGCCCGGCCCGTGGGAGCTGCTCGCGCAGATCCCGAAAAACCGGGCTTGCTGAGTAGGCGACATAACGTTTGCCCTGCCAGGCCTGCAATACGACAGGGTCCACCAGCGGCATGTAAACCAGCGTGGTATTGGCGCTGTCTTCGGGTGGCAGGTGGCGCAGCGAAATACGCTGATCAATCGTGACGACCACATCTGGCTTGATGCCGTGCTCAATAAGCGGCCGGTAAGCGGTATCGACACAAACGAACAGTGGTCGCGGGGTCTGGCTGCGAATTGATCGCAAGGTCACGAAGTGCTGTTCCAGGCTCGGCCCGGTGGCGATGACAAACATCGGCTGGCCAGCGTGTGTTGCGAACAATTGTGCGGCGTCGCCATCAACGCGGATCTGTTCGACACTTTCCAGCAGGCGCGTCGCTATTTCCGGATTGTCCGGATCGAACTCACGGTTGTTGAACGTCAGGTGGGTTTCGCTGATCAAGCGGTCGCGGATCCTGGCGTTGTAGTCATCGGCCAGCACCAGCTCTGAAGGCAGGGCAAAAAACGGCAAACAGATTTCAGCTAAATCACCGGCGTAGTGCAGCTGGACACGCGAATCGCTGAGCCACGGCTGCTGATCGAGCAATTGCAAGACCAGCGCAAACACGGCGCCGTTGAGGATATGTACATGCAGCTGAATCAGCCCCGAACGCTGCAGCAGTTCCAGTTGCAGATCACCCAGCCCTGTGCCGTAAACGTGCAGAACCTGGCTGTCGACCGGCAGGCTTTCGGCCTGAAGCTGCGCTTCGCGGGTGCGGTCATGGCGACTGGTCAGCTGAATGCCGTTGATGCTCAGGGTCGAGCCAAGCCCTTCCACCAGATCGGCCTGCAACGGTCCCGGATCTTCAACCAGCAGACGCTCAGCCACGGCCGGCCAGCGGCGCTGTATGACCTCGGCGTTGCGCTCAAAGAACTCGCTCATGGAGCCTCGCTTTTCATTCGGGCAAAAAAATAGCGCTCAAGGTTACACCTTGAACGCTTTTTTTGTGCCTGGCTTTCTTTGACTAAATAGAGCCGAGATTCAAGGACGATAAATGATCGCCGAACCCCAAGACAAACCAACACCAAAACCACTCAGCGCCACACGCTTCCACTTGGAATCAAGCACGTGTTTTTCCAGCAGCAACGGAATGCTCGACGACACGGTATTGCCGGTCTCGACCATGTCCTTGATGAACTTCTCGGGCTCGCCCTCGAAGCGTCGTGCCACGGCATCGACAATCGCCGCACTGCCCTGGTGAATGCAGAAGGCATCGATATCGTCAGCCGTCAGCCCCGAGTCAGCAAGCAACTCATGCAAATGCGCTGGCACTTTGAGCAATGCAAAGTTGAAGACCTGACGGCCGTTCATGAAGAACACCCCGTCGGAAACCTTCAAGTGCGGCGCGCCGGAACCGTCGGTGCCGAACTTGGCCTTGCCCAACTGCCATGGCGCGTCTTCGCCCATCCAGGTGGCAGTGGCGGCATCGCCAAAGAGCATGGTGGTGTTGCGGTCTTCCGGGTCGACGATCTTGGAGTACGGATCGGCGGTCACCAGCAAGCCATTCTTCAGGCCCGCGGCTTCCATGAAACCCTTGATGGCGTAGATGCCGTAGACGTAACCGGAGCAGCCCAGGGAAATATCGAACGCGGCCACGGTCGTCGGCAGGCCCAGTTTGTCCTGAACGATGGCGGCGGTGTGCGGCAGGCCTTCTTCGTCACCATTCTGGGTAACGACGATCAGTACGTCGATGGCTTCACGCTTCAATTCGGGATTGTTGGCGAACAGCGCGTTGACTGCTTCGACACACAGGTCCGAAGTTTCTTGCCCGGCGTCTTTGCGCGGCAGGAAGGCGGAACCGATCTTGCCCAGGATGAACTCTTCATCCTTTTCGAATTTTGCACCTTGTGCGTAATTGTCCACGCCGGCTACAGGAACGTAGCTCGCAATGCTCTTTATGCCAATCATTACGGCTTCCCAATAATAAACAGCCCAATACCACCGCTCGCAAGGAATCGAGGGGCGCCGACAAACAACGAATAACGTCGCCCTCAAGGGGTGACAGCGGGAAGAATAAAAGGCCAACACTGGGCTAAAAACAGTCCAGGCGCCATCTGCCCCTTTTTATACAATACAGTGAAGATGCGCGTTATGACTCGCAGGTCACGCTAATTTGCCGAATCAGCCCCACAAGGAGTTATTCGACCAGCGACCAGTCCAGCGGGGTTCCGCGCTTGATGGCTTGTCGGGCGCGGCGGCCCAGAAGGGTTTCAGCGTGTTTGGGGGCGAGCCCCAGGCCAGGCCGGATGGCCCGCAGATTGGCGACGGTGAAAGGCTCTCCGGCGACCATGTCCCGGGTGACATACAGCGACCGGCGGTACACCAGGGACTTGCGCTCGGCTTCAGTCACGCCGTAATGCACCTGGCCCATGGCTTGCCAGGCACGCTCGGTTTCGATCACCAGGCTGGCGAGTTCGGCCGGTTCCAGGGAGAAACTGGCGTCCACGCCACCGGCGGCACGGTCGAGGGTGAAATGTTTTTCCACCACCGTCGCCCCCAACGCCACCGCAGCGACGGACACTCCGACCCCCATCGAATGATCGGACAAACCGACCTCACAGCCAAACAACTCACGCAGATGAGGGATGGTGCGCACATTGCTGTTAGCCGGTGTCGCCGGGTACGTGCTGGTGCACTTGAGCAACACCAAATCCTTGCAACCGGCCTCACGGGCGGCGCGCACGGTTTCATCGAGTTCGGCGATGCTGGCCATGCCGGTGGAAATGATCAGCGGCTTGCCGGTGGCAGCGACCCGCCGGATCAACGGCAGATCGGTGTTCTCGAAACTGGCGATCTTGTAGGCCGGCACATCCAGGCTTTCGAGGAAGTCCACCGCGGTGTCATCGAACGGTGTGGAGAACGCCAGCATGCCCAGCTCCTTAGCCCGAGCGAAGATTGGCGCGTGCCATTCCCACGGCGTATGGGCCTTCTCGTACAGCGCGTACAGCGAAGAACCGGCCCACAGGCTGTTGGGGTCCTTGATGAAGAACTCGCCTTCGGACAGGTCCAGGGTCATGGTCTCGGCGGTGTAGGTTTGCAGCTTCAAGGCATGCGCGCCGGCCTTGGCCGCGGCTTCGACGATTTGCAGCGCCACGTCCAGCGACTGGTTATGGTTGCCGCTCATCTCGGCAATGATGAACGGCGGCGCATCGGCACCGATCGAGCGGTTGCCGATCTTGAAACTGGTCATGGGTGATCCTTTAAAACGCGTGTGAACGCACAAGCACTCTGAGTGAAACCTGCCTCGCGGAAAACTTTCAGCGACGCTTGATTGGCCGGCAGCACCTGAGCGGTGATGGCTTCCAGTCGCGGCCAATGAGCGGTGACGAAAGCTTCGCCCCGCGTCAGCAGCGCCCTGCCCCAACCCAGGCCAATTCGGTTTTCGAACAAATAAATCGAGACTTCGGCACGAGCATCGTCGAGGTCATAACGCAGCACACCGACCGGGCCATCATCCGCCTCGGCGATCAACAGCAACCGCCGCGGGTTGCTCAGGCTCGCGGCCAGCCAGGCCTGATGCCGTTGCCAGTCGATGACGTGCGTGTCCAGCGACCAGCGCCGTACCGCCTCGGCATTGCGCCCCTCGAACAACAATTGCGCATCATCCTGAGTGGCCTGACGAACCTGCAACACCGCCCCCGCCAGCGCTGCCGCCACCCGCTGCACCCCACGGCCATCGACCAACTGCCGCGAACGTTCGGCCAGACTCTGACGAATCCCCTGATTGCCCACGACAAAACCGATGGTCTGATGCAACTGCTCGATGCTGACCCGCTCGCGATTGCCCAGGAACACATGAGCCCCCGAGGTCGCCATCACCTCGCCGTTGGCCTGCTGATTATTCGAGACCGCAATGCAGATCGTCGGCAGCCCCATGGCCGCCCGCTCCCAACTGGTACCGCCACCGGCACCGATGAACAGATCAGCCTCAGTCATCAGCCGGTAGAAGTCGCTGACAAAACTGTGCAAGCGCCAGTTCGGACGATACGCCGCCAGAGCCTGCATCTGCTCCCAGGCTGGATTGTCTGCACCCGCCACGAAATCGACCTCCAGCTCATGGAGGTCCGCCAATGCCAACATCGCGTGATGGGTCTGCATGGCCGCATCGAAACCGCCGAAATTCACCAGCACTCGCCTGGCCCGAGGTTTGATCTCGATTGCCGGACAACAGAACTCATCGCGCAGCAGGGCAAACCGTGGGCCCAGCAGGGTCTGGCAATCGGGCGTCAGCAGTGAGGCATAAGCCTCTGGGGTGCCCGACAGATTTTGATTGAGCAACAGATCGACGCTGTATTGCCGAGTGGCCAAATCGTCCACCGCCGCGATTCGTGGAGCCCAACGGCGGGCTGCGGTCTGCCAATGGTGATCGAGCCCATAGTGGTCGACGATGACCCAGTCGAAGGCTGGATGACTTTCCAATGCTTGCCCCAGCGCAGCGATGTCCGCTTGCCACGGCAGCATCGACTCGATGGCCTGCTGCGGGTCTTCATCGGGGTAGCGCTCCGGCAGCGCGAAAGTCTCGAAATCCTCGGCCTGCAGACTGTCTAGCCGATGCCCCGGCAACACACGACACGCGAAAGCAACATGCGCGCCCTGCTTGCGTAATACCCTGGCCAGAGTCAGGCAGCGGGCGATATGACCACTGCCAATGGTCGGCGATGCATCAGCGCGGATCAGTACCCTCATTGCAATTCACCCCCAGCCTTCAACGCGGCATAAAGGTATTCGGCACGCGTCCAGTCCTCAAGCGTGTCGATATCCTGCACCAGATGCCGCGGCAGGATCACCGGCAGGCTCGCCGGCGAGAACAACACATCGCCGCGCAACCAGGCCTCGCTGCGCCCCCAGTAGAACTGGCCGGCATCTTGAAAGGCTTCGGGCAAATCCTGAGAACGGGTGTCGCGAAATTCCGGGTAGAGCGAGGTCAAGGCGCCCTGCTCGTCGAGGGTCAAGGCCCGTTGTACCGGGAAGCCAAAACCGGCGACTGAAAACGCGAAAGACTTGTCCGGATGCTGCATCAACAACTCATGCCCCTGACGCAAATAACGCGCCTGCAACAGGGGCGCCGTCGCGTAGACGCAGCACGCATAGTCGAACGGCGGCAATTGCTGCAAAGCATGCACGATCACCGCTGCGGTCCCGGTGAAATCGTCGGCAAGCGCCGCAGGCCGCATGAACGGCACTTGAGCCCCATTGGCCCGTGCGACCTCGGCGATTTCTTCATCGTCGGTGCTGACGATCACCTGATCAAACAGATTCGACTCCAGCGTCGTGCGAATCGAACGGACAATCATCTGCACGCCGTCGAACGGCTTGAGGTTCTTGCGCGGTATTCGCTTGCTGCCACCACGGGCCGGAATGATCGCAACGCAGCTCAAGAGTCACTACTCCTCAAGGATCAGTCGTCGCAATTGCTCGACTACATAATCCTGTTGTTCATCGCTCAGCAGAGGAAACAGCGGCAGGCTGATGGCCTCGGCGTAATAACGTTCGGCCTCTGGGAAATCCCCCTCGGCAAAACCCAGGTCGCGATAATACGGCTGCACGTGCAGCGGAATATAGTGCAGGTTCACACCCACCCCGGCCGCTCGCAAGCCTTCAAACACCTGTCGATGGCTGAGGCTGATCCGCTCCGTCTGCAAGCGCACCACGTACAGATGCCATGCCGACTCGGCCTCCGGCTGCGCGCAGGGCAAGGTCAGCGGCAAGGACGCCAGCAACCGCTCATAACGCGCCGCCAGTTCACGACGGCGTTCGATGAAACCATCGAGCTTGTTCAACTGCGACAGACCGAGGGCCGCTTGCAGGTCGGTGATCCGGTAATTAAAGCCCAATTCCACTTGCTGGTAGTACCAGGGGCCATGGCTGGGTTCGGTCATCTGCGCAGGGTCACGGGTCATGCCATGGCTGCGCAGGCGCTGCAAACGCTCGGCCAGTTCCGGGCGATTGGTCAGTACCATGCCGCCTTCGGCGCTGGTGATAATCTTCACCGGGTGGAAACTGAACACCGTCATCGCCGCGAATTCGCCGCAACCCACCGGACGCCCGGCATAAGACGCACCGACCGCGTGGGAGGCATCCTCGATCACCGTAAAACCATAGCGCTCGGCCAGTTCGGCGATCCTGCGCATGTCGCAGCTCTGTCCGGAGAACGCCACCGCCACCAGCACTCTCGGCAGTTTGCCGTCGCGCTCGGCGATTTCAAGCTTCGACGCCAAGGTGCAGGCGTCGAGGTTCCAGGTCAGCGGATCGATGTCGACGAAATCGACCTCGGCGCCGCAATAGCGACCGCAGTTGGCCGAGGCCAGGAAAGTGTTCGGCGTGGTCCACAAGCGATCGCCCGGCCCCAGGCCGGCGGCGAGGCAGGCAATGTGCAACGCCGCCGTGGCATTGCACACCGCCACCGCGAAATCGGCCTGACAACGCTCGGCCATGGCCTGTTCGAAACGCTCGATGGTCGGCCCTTGCGTCAGCCAGTCGGACTGCAACACGGCAACCACCGCGTCGATATCGGCCTGATCGAGGCTTTGCCGACCGTAGGGAATCATGCCGACAGCTCCGCGTGCAGGTCAGCGATCTGGCCTATCGACAGGAAGTGCGGGTTGGTGTCGGAGCGGTACTCGAAATCTTCGCTCACCGGCCGGCCCTGCTCGCCCAGTTTGTCGACGGCAAAATCCACGTCGACGCTGGTGAAACGAATCGACGGCTGAATGGTGTAGTGATCATCGAACTCCAGGGTCATGCGCGCATCGTCCAGCGGCACCATCAGTTCATGGAGTTTTTCCCCCGGACGAATGCCGACGTTTTTGTGCGGCAAATGTGCAGCCATGCCCAGCGCCAGATCGACGATGCGAATCGACGGGATCTTCGGCACAAACACTTCACCGCCGTGCATGCGGGCGAAGCTGTCGAGCACAAACTTCACACCGTGATCGAGGGTGATCCAGAACCGCGTCATGCGCTCGTCGGTGATCGGCAGTTCTTTGGCGCCCTCGGCAATCAGTTTGCTGAAGAACGGCACTACCGATCCACGCGAGCCAGCAACGTTGCCATAGCGCACCACGCAAAAGCGGGTCTGCTGTTCGCCAGCAATGTTGTTAGCGGCCACGAACAGCTTGTCCGATAGCAACTTGGTCGCGCCGTACAGATTGATCGGGCTGGCGGCCTTGTCGGTGGACAGCGCTACGACTTTTTTCACGCCGTTGTCGATGGCAGCGGCAATGATGTTTTCCGCGCCGTTGACGTTGGTGCGGATGCATTCGGTAGGGTTGTATTCCGCCGCCGGCACTTGTTTCAAGGCTGCTGCATGCACCACGTAATCGATGCCGCGCATGGCCTGACGCAAACGTTCGGCGTCGCGCACATCACCGATGAAGTACCGCATGCACGGTGCGTTGAATGTCTGCTGCATCTCGTATTGCTTGAGCTCATCGCGGGAAAACACCACCACGCGCTTGGGCTGATATTGCTCCAGCAGCCGGCGGATGAAATTGCGCCCGAACGAGCCGGTGCCGCCGGAGATGAAAATCGATTTACCGTTGAACATGCCTTGAGTCCTTTTACCTGTCAGCCAGGCTTATACGAGCAACTGCGCCCAGTTCAAGCTAGTCGGTTCGCCGAGAGTAAAGCCCTTGCCGGTCCAGGCCAGGTTCTGGTTGCAGGCTGAATCCTGTTCGAAGCGAGCGTGCCACTTGTCACGCAGAGCAGCTGCCGCCTGCGGGTGATCCGGCAAAGTGCCGGGATGGACGATTTGCACTTGCGGCGTCCATACGGTCAGCAACCCGGCATCGGCGACTTTCAGGCACAAGTCGACATCGGCATACGCTTGCTCGAAATGCTCTTCATCCAGCCCGCCCAGTGCATCGAACACCTCTTTGCGCACCATCAGACAAGCGTCGGAAACCGCCGAATAATTCTGCTCGACCAACAGTCGATGCATATGACCCGGTGCGTCTTTTTTCTCGCCGACGAACGCAGATGCCACGCCGTCTCCCAGCCCCAGAATCAAACCCGCGCCGGTCACGCTGCCCTCGCGATCAACCAGCTTGGCACCCACCACCCCTACTTCCGGACGCTGAGCCTGGTTGAGCAAGGTTTCGATCCAATTGGCATTAACCACCTCGGCGTCAGCCGCGAGCAGTATCAGGTACTCACCTTGCGCCTGCGCGGCGGCCTGGTTGAGCAGTGCCGACGGGCTCACGCGCTGCTGGTTCTTGATCAGGCGAATCCGCCCGCGGCCGTTTTGCTCCAGACTGTCGAGCCACGCCAGCAGATCGGCTGACTGGCTGTGGTTGTCGGTGATGATAATTTCGTTGTTCTGATAGCGCGTGCGCTGCAATACGCTCACCAGGCAGCGCTGCAATTGCTCCTGACAGTCTTCGCTGCGCACGATAATCGACACCTTCGGACGCTGCGCGTGGCGGTAGTCGACCCGCAAGCCACCGAACGCTTCGGCACTGACCTGCGCCTGATAACCACGGGTTGCCAAGTGGCGTACCAGCGTTTGTCGTTGGTGCTCGTTCGGCGCCAACTCCACCGCCGGGGTGATGAGCAATGGCTCGGCCAAATGCGCCAGCCCCGCCAGCCCGCCAGCTTCGATCAGGCGCAGCAGCAGGTCGAATTCCAGTGCATCGCTGAACTCGCGGGCATATCCACCGACATCTATCAGCACCTCGCGTCGGATCAGCCAATGCCGGGCGGTCAACGTCGGCAGACTTTGCAGCAGGTCGAGGTTGAAGGCCGGGCGGAAAACCTCGGTCAATGTGCCGTTACTACGGCGATGAACTTCATCCATTGCCACCGCACGGCAACCTTCGGCGTTCTGCAACTCAAGGCTGGCGCGCAGCAAGCCCGCAGCCGTGAACTCATCGCCGGCCTCGGCCAACAGCAGCCAGTCCGAGGTCGAGCGCTGGGCAATCTGGTTCAGTCTATCGACGTAGTTGCTTGCACTGACCTTTACAAAATGCACGGTATTTTGTTCGGTGGTGACGTCGGGTAAATCACCGGTGGTGAAGACCACCACCTTGAAGGCGCGGAAAGCGCTTTCCATCAGACTGTCGAAGGTGACCTGCAACTTGTCCATGTCGGCTTCAAGGTCCAGCAATAGAATGCCGAACTGAGGCCCACCCTTGTTGGCCGCCAGGTGTTGATTGATTTTCCGTACCGCTGTCTCGTTCGGCTGGCGTGCCTGCAACCAGTTCAACAACCGGCCGGAAGGCATACTGGCCAGCAACTGACGGCTGTCATAGGTCGGTAGGCTGCCTAGGCGGACAATCCAGTCGGTCAATATTTTCGCATCGGCGCTCTCGCCCATGTCCAGCAGCTGCTGCGCCAGTTTTTGCACGACCTGACGGTTGAATGCACCCAACTGAACGGCATGCAGCAAACGGGTCTGGATGGTCTCGGGCGTGTCATTGGAATAGGTGCGCTGCAACGTATGCTGCTGAAGTAACGCACCCTCCATTTCTTCCAGCTGCAAACGCCCGGCAGGCATCGCATGGAGCAGAAACTCGCACTCGGTCAGTTGATCGAAAAACGCCTGGTTGTAGAACGGCATCTCGACATACTGCTGAGTCCCGAATGCGCGTTTCGGGCCAATGGTGGGGTCTTTCCAGTAGGACTCGAAGATCGGCTCGATCGTCAATGCATTGCGCGTGGCCAGGCTGTCGGCCAGCGCCTGAAAACTTTGCAGGGCGAACTCTGCGGTCTGCGTCTGGTTCAGGCCACTGATGTCGGTCGCCAGCGTGGCGAGGAAACCGGCAAAGCGCTCACGCTCGGCGACGGAGCGGGCGTCTTTGAAACTCAGAACGTGAATGATTTCGGTGTTGTGATCCGAACGGCCGTAGTTGACCTCCCGCACCACATAAGGCACTGGCAGAATCCGCGCCTTGGCCCGTGCGAGCATGTAATACACATGGCCGATTTCCTGCCACTCGAAAATCGTGCCCTCCGGCATGGCCGCGTACCAGTCCTGCAACAGCGAAGTGCGGTGCACCGCATAGAACGGCGGAATGTACTGGCCCATGTAGTCGAGTACACGATCCTGCGCACGCTCGGCGTTGTAATCCTCTTTCACCTTTTTGTCGCGACGGTAGTACTGCACATAGTTGGAGTGCGTCAGGTACATCAGGCAGTAGCCGTGGCACATACCGTAATCGGGATTGGCCTCGAGGAAGTTCACCGACTCGGTCAATGCATCGTGCAGCAGGAAATCATCGTCGGAAGCCAACACCATGTACGGCGTGGTGACCTGGCTGACGCCATACGCGAGCTTTTGCTGAAACCCCGTATAGGTGAACTGCGGCAAATGGCGATAGTCGACCGACGGAAAGTCAGATGCGATGCACTCATCACTCTGCACGGACGAATCCAGCACCAGCACCTTGGCAGAGTAACGGCTGTAATACTGCAAGGCGCGTCGCAGGAACGCCCTGCGGTTGTGGGTGATGACCACTACCGTGAACAGCTCGTTCAGCGGTGTCACGTTGGTTTGAGTGCTGCTTTGAACCTGCATCTTTCTATCCCCACAACCGGCCAATCGCCAAGAACCTGAAACCACTTTTGATTAACGAACGCGACGCAGATAGCCGTCCGGTGCCACGGTGATCAGCAGTTTGTTTTGCAACTGCTGGTCAATCTCGAAGTCCTTGTTTTCTTCCAGGTACTTCCACACGGCAGTTTTCGGGTTGTCGCCCGGACCCCATGGGCGATCCGGGAAGAAATCGGCTGGCATGTCTTCAACGACGGTGTCCATCACCACGCAGTAGCTGTCCACCGACACCAGCGGTGCGTACAGACGCAGCTCTTCGAGCACGTGATCGTGAGTGTGGTTGGAGTCCAGCACCAGAATGACTTTCTTGCCTTCGGCCGCGGCGCACACTTGGGCGGCGATGGCCGGGTCGATGCTCGAACCTTCGATCATCGAAATACGCTTGCTCATCGGGTGGCTTTCGATGGCTTCGCGGTTGTGCGGGCGAATGTCGAGGTCGATGCCCAGCACTTCGCCGTGGCCTTGCAGCTCCAGCAACGATGCGTAGTAGATGATGGAACCGCCGTGGGCGATGCCGCACTCGATGACCAGATCCGGTTTGACCTGCCAGATGATCTCTTGCATGGCCATCATGTCTTGCGGCAGCTGGATGATCGGACGGCCCATCCACGAGAAGTGGTAGCTGTATTTGTGCTTGGCCGATTCGTTGAAGAACTCTTGGGCCAGGCCGGTGAGTTTCTGGTCGTCACCTTGCTGGGCAATCTGTTCCCGGCATTCGGCTTCGAAGGCTTCGTTGATGCTGTTGTCGGTCATTTCAAAATTCTCAATGGTCACTGGAACGAAGCGCTATCGACGGCGTGATAGACGTAGCGTCCACCGGTCATCCGCTTGATTTCTTCGAGGTAATTGGAGTTCATCACAAACAGGTTGGCACCTTCGGGCAAGGCATCCATGGCCTCTTGCGGCGAGGACACCCGCACGCCGCTCAGGGGCAAATATCGGCCCTGTTTGGCCGGGTTGATATCCACCACGCGATCCACCGCCACGCCCGCCCGTTGCAGGAACAGCGAATAAATCACGCCTTTGGACGAGCCCCCCCAGATCGCCGAACCTTGTTCGGGCGCGGCCTGAATGATCTGCACGGCGCGGTCGAGGCTGGCGGTGAAACCTTCGGGCAGCGTCAGGCGCGGCACCGGTTGCTCCGGGGTCAGGCGCAACGTCGACAGGTCGGCGACGATGTACAGGTATTGGCCACCGAACAGGTGACCGGCCTCATGCACGGTGCCGAACATCCGGCGCAGGTCATCGAGGCGGAAATAATTGACGTGTTCGTAGAACAGGTCGAACCAGGCACGGTGCTCAAGGATCCAGTCCAGGCATGGCACTTCGATGTAGATCTGCCCGCCCTGATTGGCCTCGGCCATCTCGGCAAGAAAACTAACCGGGTCCTGGATATGCTCCAGCACATGCCGCAGCACGATAGCGTCCGCCGACAGACCCAGGCCGCGAGTGAACGGAGCCTTGATCACATCACGATTGTCGCCTTCATAAGCCGGATCGATACCGGTGATGGCGTAGCCCAGGCCTTTGAGTAGCTCAAGAAAGTAGCCTTTGCCGCAGCCGACTTCGATCAACTCCTGACCCTTGAAGTGTCGGGCAATGATCCCTTCGACATCGCTCAGGTGCTTCTGGAACTGGCCGGAGTGCGCCTGCTCATTCTGATAGTCGGCGTCGTAGCTGAGCTTGTCGGCATCGAAGGCCTGATTGAAGATCAGCCCGCTCACTTCGTCTTGCACCAATACCATGTCGGCGCAGGCCGAAGCTTTCGCCGATTGCGCATCGGCAAAGGTACGGTTCTGCAACACCGGCAGGTCGGCGACCCGATACAACTCATGCCTCATGCTCTGCTCCCAGTAGCTGTTGCAAGCGCTCCGCCATCCCCCAGAACGCCATCGGCTCATGGGTCGGGTATGGGTAATGGCCCAGGTTCAAACGAATCGACGCGTCACGTTCACGCAGCCGTTGTTCGACCAGCGCTCTGACCGATATCGGCCGGCCACTGGAACAATTGATCACGCCGTCAAATTCGCGCTGTTGCAGGATCGCGGCGAGGTAATTGGCTGCCGTGTCGATCGCCAGGTAATCGCGCAACTGCTCGCCGGCCGACATATTGAAACTGTCGTCCCCGGCCTCGATTGCCCGGTCCAGTGCCGCCAGTAAACTGTTGGGGTTTTGCCCTTCTCCATGCAGGTAAAACAGTCGCGCCCATTGCAGGGTGAAGGGTTGTTGGCGCTGCAGGTTTTCAAGGAACAGGCGCAAGGTGTTCTTGGCCAGTCCATAGGGGTTACTCGGCCGCGCCTCGGTCTGCTCGCTGAGTGGCCCGCTTTGCAGGCCATATTCGAAACAGGTGCCCGTCACCAACACCTGCGACACGCCCGCCTCGACCGCGCCCTTGATGAACCGGTAATCGGCCATCAGGTTGTGCTCGAAGTGAAACAGTGCCTGATAGTTTGGTAATCCTGGCCAGGCGAGATGCGCCAAGGCATCGACGCCATCGGTCAGCGCGGCGAGGTCCACATCGGCGGCATGAATATCCGCTGCCACGAACTCCACGGCATTGATCCACGGAAGTTGCGCAGCGGTCTCGGCGTTACGCGCCACGGCCCGGACCTGGCAGCCACGGGCGAGCAAAGCCGCGACCAGATGTCGGCCGACAAACCCGGTGGCACCGGTCACCAACACTTTCACAGTACGGTCAACTCAGGCACCGCGATCACAAAACGACCGTCCCACTGACGTACTTGCGCCAGTTGCTGACTGACTTCGTGCAACAGGTTCCACGGCAACACCAGGATGTAATCCGGTTTCTCCAGATCGATCTGCGCCGGCGAAACGATCGGAATGCGACTGCCCGGCAAGTACTTGCCCTGCTTGTGCGGATTGGCGTCGGCGACCCAGGCCAACAGGTCCGGTTTGACCCCCGCATAGTTGAGCAACGTGTTGCCCTTGGCCGCCGCGCCATAACCGACCACGCGCTTGCCATCGGCCTTGGCCTGCAGCAGGAAACGCAGCAGTTCGTGCTTGATACGTTCAGCCGCTGGCGCGAGGGTTGCGTAGTACTCGGGCGTCTTCACCCCGGCGTCCAGCTCGGCCTGCAACTGTTGCTGCACGGTCGGTTGTACGGCGCGGCGTTCACCGTCCTTGCGCTGCACAAACACCCGCAGCGATCCACCGTGAGTCGTCAGCTGGCTGACATCGAACACCTCCAGGCCATTGCGCTCGCACAAGTTCTGCACGGCGGTCAGGGACAAATAGGAATAGTGCTCGTGATACAGCGTGTCGAACTGCTGCCCCGCCATCAGCGTCAGCAGTTGTGGAAACTCGAACGTCGCCACACCGGCCGGCTTGAGCAAGGAGGCAAAACCACCGAGGAAATCATTGATGTCCGGGACGTGGGCCAACACGTTGTTGGCGGCCATCAGGTCGGCGGCCCAGCCTTCGTTTTTCAGCTGCGCGGCGGTGTCGCGACCGAAGAACAGTTCGCGAATCTCCAGGCCTTTTTCCCGCGCCGCTTGCGCAGTGCTGCGGGTCGGTTCGACGCCCAGGCAAGGGATGCCGCGCCCGGCAACGTACTGCAACAGGTAACCGTCATTGGCGGCGATTTCCACCACACGGCTGTCGGCGGTCAGGCCGAAGCGCTCGACCATTTGCGCCACATAGCGCTCGGCATGGGCCAGCCAGGTGCTGGAGAACGAGCTGAAATAGGCATACTCGGCGTCGAACAGGCTGTCGGCGCGGGTGTAATCCTCGGTCTGCACCAACCAGCACTGCTGACACACTGCAACCTTCAATGGCACCCATTGCTCGGCTTGTTCCAGGCGATCCGCGTGCACATAGGCGTTGGATGGCGGCGAGGTGCCGAGATCGATCAGCGGCAGGCTCAGCGGTGCGGCGCACCCACGGCAGTTCATAGACGCACTCCAGTGAAGTGTTCATCGAGCAAGGGATGGCTGGAATCCCTGGCCGACAGATTATTGACAGGCAGCGGCCAGGCAATTGCCAGCCGTGGATCGTTCACCGACAACCCACCCTCATGCGCAGGTGTGTAATCGGCGCTGTGCAGGTAGAGCAATTCGGCGTCGTCGGTGAGGGTCTGGAAACCATGGGCGAAGCCGGCCGGAATCAGCAAGCTTCGGCCGTCACCGGCCTTCAGGTGCTCGGCGTGCCAAGACAGGAAGGTCTCGGAATCGGGTCGCAGATCCACTGCCACATCCCAGACCTCACCGCGCAGGCAGGTAATCAACTTGGCTTCCGCCGCATTCTCGTTTTGATAATGCAGACCGCGCACACTCCCCCGCTCGCGGGTGCAGGAATGGTTGATCTGGCGGATATGAAACGGCTGGCCGAAAGCGCTCAGGCTGCCTTCGCAAAACAGCCGTGCGAAGTGCCCGCGATCATCTTCGAAGCGTTTGTGCTGCACGCTGAACAGACCGGCCAGCGGCAGGGCTTTCAACAGAAATTCGCTCACAGCGCGCCTCGGTACAGGTTCAACTGACCCAAGGTGACTTCACGCATGTCATCGCCGTTCTGCCACGCCAAGTGCCAATCGAGGGTCTGGGTCAGGCACTGCTGCAACGACCAGCGCGGTTGCCAGGCCAACAGTTGCCGGGCGCGACTGCTGTCCAGGCGCAACAGACCGGCTTCATGCAAATCACTCGGTTCGATGCGCAAGCCGCGCGCTTGCGGCCAGCGGCTGGCGAGCAGCTCGACCACTTCGCCGACGCTGCACATGTCTGCTTCGCTCGGGCCAAAGTTCCACGCGCCGGCAAACGCCGGGCCTTGCTCATAGAGGCCAGCGGCCAATTGCAGATAACCGGCCAGCGGTTCCAGCGCGTGCTGCCACGGACGCACCGCCTGCGGGTAGCGCAGGGTCACGGGCTCGTCTGCGGACCAGGCCTTGAGCACGTCAGGAATCAAGCGTTCAGGTGCGAAGTCACCGCCGCCCAGCACGTTACCGGCGCGCGCGGTGGCCAACGCCAGGCCGTGTTCGGTGTACTTGTCCGCCGGGAAAAACGACGCGGCATAAGACTGCGCCAACAATTCACAGCAAGCCTTGCTGCTGCTGTAAGGGTCGTGACCGCCGAGGGCTTCGTCCTCACGGTATGGCCACAGCCATTCCTTGTTCGCATAAACCTTGTCGGTGGTCACCAATACGCAGGCGCGCACACCGCCGACCTGGCGGATCGCTTCGAGCAGGTTGAGAGTGCCCATGACATTGCTGGAATAGGTGCCGAGCGGATCGCGATAGCCTTCGCGCACCAGCGGTTGGGCCGCCAGGTGCAGGACGATTTCCGGCTGCACTTCGGTAATCAATTCCAGTAAGGCGCCGAGATCACGCAGGTCGCCGCGCTGATCGTTGATGCCTTCATGCACACGGGCCAGTTCGAACAGGCTCGGTTCGGTGGACGGATCGAGCGAAAACCCGCTGACCTCGGCACCGAGACTTTGCAGCCACAACGTCAGCCAGCTGCCCTTGAAACCGGTGTGGCCGGTCAGCAGGACACGCTTGCCACGCCAGAACTCCGGACTCAGGCCCATTGCTTCCATGGGGCCTCCCCGCTCTGCCACAGCGCTTCGAGGTGGTTCTTGTCACGCAAAGTGTCCATCGGATGCCAGAAGCCTTCGTGCTCGAAGGCCTTCAACTGTTCTTCCTGGGCCAGACGGGCCAAGGGCTCGGCTTCCCAGGTGGTGTCATCACCACCGATGTACGGCAGCACTTTCGGCGAAAGCACAAAGAAACCGCCATTGATCCAGCCACCGTCGCCACGAGGCTTCTCGGTGAAACCGAGCACCTGATCGCCGTGACGCTCCAGGGCACCGTAACGGCCCGGCGGTTGTACGGCAGTGACGGTTGCCAGACGACCGTGGGCGCTGTGGTAGTCCACCAGTTGACGGATATTGATATCGGAGACGCCGTCGCCGTAGGTAAAACAGAAGGCGTCTTCATCCTTGAGGTAACGGCCGGCGCGCAGCAAGCGGCCACCGGTCATGGTTTCCTCGCCGGTGTCGATGAGGGTGACGCTCCACGGCTCGCTGTAGTTCTGATGTACGTCCATGCGGTTGTTGCGCATGTCGAAGGTGACGTCGGAAGTGTGCAGGAAGTAATTGGCGAAGAAGTCCTTGATCGCATAGCCCTTGTAGCCAAGGCAAATCACGAAGTCATGAATTCCGTGGGCGGAGTACTGTTTCATGATGTGCCAAAGAATTGGCTTGCCGCCGATCTCGATCATCGGCTTGGGCTTGAGGTGCGACTCCTCGCTGATGCGCGTGCCCAGGCCACCCGCCAGAATTACTGCCTTCATCGTCTCCCCTCTTGTTCTTCACAGAGCTCGGCCAAGCTATTTCAGGCTTTTGCGGGCTGTCTGGCTAAAACGCTCTGCCGTGTCAGGCGCTGGCGTACGGCCGCAAGCGCTCGTTTTATGGCGATATGAGGGGGACTTGCAGGAAACGCGCCAGCTCATGAATCCAAGTAGCAGACACAAAAAAGGGACGAATCCGGATCATGCAGACCGGGTTCGTCCCCAAGCGTAAAGCGGGCACCTTCAATCCCGTTGCAGGAGAGAAGGCGCCTGATTCAGGTATCAGCCGAACATGGCAAATGCATCGCCGTTGGCCGGCAAGTTGAAGAGCTGGCCATCCGCCGTCTGGATTTGCTCGATAGTATCGGAGCCGGCAAACCAGTCCTTGAGCTGTACACCTTCCTGCGGAACCTCTCCTGGACTAACACTCGATCTGTGCAGGTAGAGGTCATTACCCACTCGATCAACCAGCAGTTCGGCACTACTGATGTACGACAGCACTATTTTGTCGGAGCCGCTGACACCATCGTCCTGGATCGTCACCAATGCCGAGGTGTCGACGTTGTAGGTATCGTCACCCTCGCCACCAAAGGCCGAACCACTGGCTTGCAGAACCAGATTGTCATCGCCAGCACCACCAAATAGCGAAAAGCCCGAGCCCGTGCCGGTCAGCAGATCGTTGCCGTCACCACCGTCGGCCATGCCGTGAACCACCGTGATGACGTCGCCCCCCGCTTCACCATAGGCCTGGCTGCCCTCGTCGTTGCCAGCGGTGACAATGGTGTCGTTGCCATTGCCGCCATACAAGGTGTCAGCCTGCGGCCCATTGATCACATCATCAAGGGTGAATGGCCCGATCTGGGACACCAGCCCGCCATAGAGGTAATCGTTGCCATCGCCCCCGTAGATGACGTCGTTACCCAACCCGCCTTCAAGGTAATTGACGTTGGCATCACCGGTCAGGGTGTCATTGAAGTGACTGCCCACTACGCGCTCGATGTTGCTCAATACATCACCTTGCGCATCGCCACCCTGATTGACGCCAGTCAACAGGTTGATGTTCACGGCGGTGGCACTGGTGATGTACATGGCGCTGTCCTGACCGTCGCGGCCGTCAATCACATCCGCACCTGCACCACCGATAAAGACGTCACCGAACCGCGAACCCAACAACGTGTCATCAAAGTTGCTGCCCTGAAAGAACTCGATGTTGGTGAAAGTGTCGCCCTCGGCATCACCGGCGTTGGCATTGGTGGTCAGGTCGATGGTCACCGCTGCGTCCGAAAGCTCGTAACTGACCAGATCCTGCCCAACGGCACCGTCCAGGCCCATGGCGGTGGTACCACCATAGAAAATGTCGTTGTAGCTCGACCCCTTGATCGCTTCGATGTCGGTGAAGGTATCGCCCGCCCCGATTCCGGAGTACACCCCGGTCTTCAGGTTGATGGTCATCGCCACGCTGCTGTCGGTATAGCCGACAGTGTCGTAACCGGCGCCACCGATGAACTGGTCGGCACCCGCGCCACCGTACAGCGTGTCGTTGCCCGAACCACCGTACAGTGTGTCGTTACCCGAACCACCGGCGATGATGTTGTCGTTGGCATTGCCCCAACCGGTGAAGTCCTCGCTGCCGACATAGGTCAGACGCTCGATGTTCGCCGCTATATAGGTGTTATCGGGGTTGATCACCGACACGCGCACTTCGTCATTGCCGCCACCTTCCTGCTCGACGATGGTCGCTGTAGCGCCGTTGTTGATGTAGTAGATGTCGTCACCAGCACCGCCTTCCAGTGTGATCGTCGGTGCGGTGTGATCCGGGCCGACGGCGAAGGTGTCATTGAACGCCGAGCCGATGACGTTCTCGATGTTGGCCAGGGTGCT